>JALRCR010000300.1 GCA_023257255.1 Gammaproteobacteria bacterium
CTACGACCATCGCAACTTCGGCGAAAGCGCGGGGCTGCCGCGGCACGAGATCGACCCCTGGCAACAGGTTGCCGACACGCGCGAGGCGATCAGTTTCGTGCGCACGCTGCCGGGGCTCGATCCGCAGCGCGTGGGCCTGTGGGGCACCAGTTTTTCGGGTGGCCACGCCCTCGTCGTGGCCGCGCTTGACCGGCGCGTGAAGTGCGTGGTTAGCCAGGTGCCGTTCATGCGTGGGCATCACAATCTGCAGCAGTTTCTGCCGATCGGCGCGGTGGAAGGCTTCCAGCAGATGCTGGATGAAGACCGCGCGCGTCGGGTGCGCGGCGAGCCGTCGATGTACATGAAAATCTGCTCGCTGGACCCCAACGAGCCGCACGTGTTTCCGGGCTCGGCGACCTACAACTTCATCCATCACTACGCGAATCAGGATCCCAAGTGCACCTGGGAAAACCGCGTGACGCTGCGTTCCATCGAGTACCTCGGCGAGTACGACGTCATGGGCTACATGGAATACATCAGCCCCACGCCGCTGCTGATGATCGTGGCGGAAGTGGATACCACCACGCCCACCGATATTGCCTTGTCCTGCTTTGCCAAGGTGCAGGGGCCGAAGGCGCTGCATGTGATCAAGTCCGACCACTACGCGGCCTACATCGAGAAGTTTGACGAGACCAGCGGCGCCGCGCGCGACTGGTTTGTGAAGCACCTCTAAGCGGCTGACCCGGCCGGTCGACGGGGCACGCGCGCCGTTGGCCGGCAGGTTTTTTTGGAAAGCGAAACCCCATGACTGTTCGCATCGAGAAATCGGGTCCCGTGACCACCGTCATCCACAGCCGCCCCGAGGTCCGCAACGCGATGGACCCTGCAAGCGCCGACGCGCTGGTCGATGCCTTTCTGGCTTTTGACGCCGACCCTGAAGCCAGCGTCGCGGTGTTCTGGGGCGAGGGCGGTGCCTTCTGTGCAGGCTGGGATTTGAAATTTGCGAGTTCGCTCGCGGGGAAAACCAATCCGTTGGCGGCGCTCGACTTCACGCCGGACGGGCAAGCGCCGCCGCGCGGCCCGATGGGCCCCAGCCGCCTGCAGCTATCCAAGCCGGTGATTGCGGCAGTGGCCGGGCCGGCGGTGGCCGGCGGCTTTGAGCTCGCGCTGTGGTGCGACCTGCGGGTGATGGAAGAAAGCGCGTATTTCGGCGTGTATTGCCGGCGCTGGGGCATTCCGCTGATCGACGGCGGCACCGTGCGCCTGCCGCGGCTGGTCGGGCAGGGTCGCGCGCTAGACATCATTCTCACGGGCCGCAAGGTCGGCAGCACCGAGGCTTTGCAGATCGGTGCCTGCGAGCGCGTGGTGCCGGACGGGCAGTCGCGCGCCGCGGCCGAAGCGCTGGCGCAGGAGATCGCGCGCTTCCCGCAGGGCTGCCTGCGCGCCGATCGGCAGTCGGTCTATGCCCAGCACGGCCTGCCGCTGCGCGAGGCTATGCAGTCTGAATGGCAGCTCAGCGCGCCGCTGGTGGCGGCAGAGGGCGTGGCCGGCGCGCAGCGCTTCAGCGACGGCCGGGGCCGGCATGGCGACTTCGAGTCCATCTGACGAGGCCCAATGCGATGACGCTCCAGTTTGAGCTAAGCGATACGTCAGACCGTCGCGTGCGCGACGCGATCGCGCTGCCGCTTAATGCGTTCAACGACGCCAAGGCCGGGGTCGATCCGTGGCGGCAATTGGTCATCATGCTCAAGGATGAGGATGGCGCGATCCTCGGCGGACTGTGGGGATCGACCGGCTATCGCTGGCTCTTCGTCGAACTGCTGGTGGTGCCGGCGGCTTTTCGCGGGCGCGGTCTGGGTACGCAGCTGATGGGGATGGCCGAAGCGGAAGCCATCGCGCGCGGCTGCCACAGTGCCTGGCTCGATACGTTCGAGTTTCAGGCGCGCGGCTTCTACGCGCGCCTGGGCTATGCCTGTTTCGGCGAATTGCCCGACTACCCGCCGGGACACGCGCGCTTTTTCATGCAGAAAAGTATGGTGCGGCCGTCTGCAGCGCCCGAGGTCGCCGCGCAAACCCCGCAGCTCAGCGCCAATGAACCCGGCGCGCATTGCTTGCCGGAGTAGCGAGATGTTGATGCAGATCCCGGCGCTATTGAACGCGCGCGAACTGGAAGAACTCCGCAGGCTACTGGCCGGCCAGCACTGGGAAGACGGCGCTGCCTCGGCGGGCGCGGCGGCGCGGCGCAAGCACAATCAGCAACTAAGCGGCGGGGCCGTGCAGCCGCTGCTGGCGGGGCTGGCGGGCCGGTTGATCCAGCATCCGGGCGTGCAAGCCTGGGCGGAACCCAAGCGGATCCCGCGCCTGCTGTTCTCGCGCTACACCGAAGGCATGTACTACCACACGCATAACGATGCCGCGCTGACGGGCACGCCGCCGGGGCGGGCCGATGTGTCGTTCACGCTTTTTCTGTCGCCATCCGAAGCTTGCGCCGGGGGCGAACTGGTGCTGGAAACGCCGCTGGGCGAGGTGCTCATCAAGCCCGTCGCGGGCACGCTGGTGCTGTATGAAACCGGGCTGATGCATCGCGTGAACACGGTGAGCGCCGGTGAGCGTCTGGCGCTGGTGGGCTGGATTGAAAGCACCGTGCGTTCGCCGCAGGCACGCGAGGTGCTGCGGGATCTGGGGCAGGCGATCGGGCAGGCCACCGAGCGCGATAACGACGGCATTGAAGTCATTCGCCTGCGGCGGATCCGCGCCAATCTGCTGCGGATGTGGGCCGAGACCTGAGGGGGGAATTGCCGTTTCCACGGGGGGCGTGGGAGGGGCTATTTGCCCCGACTGAGGCTGTCGGCGACTTGCTGCTCGCGTCGCGGCGTTGCCGCTCCCACGTTGCGTGAGAGGGGCTTCTTGCCCCGACTGAGGCTG
>JALRCR010000301.1 GCA_023257255.1 Gammaproteobacteria bacterium
GGTCCCTCCGCCGCCACTGGCAACTGCGATAGTCCTTGGCGCATGGCGGCAACCCGCCTGAGAGCCCAAAACTTTTTCTTGCCTTTGCACCATAGAACAGCGTCAAGCGCGAAGCAAGCTTTTTTGGGGCGCTGGCGCCACAATTTCCGCTCAACGAAATATTTTTGTGGCAGCAACACCACAAATTGCTGCGCCGTCGCTTAGCCGCCGCCTTGTTGCAGTGCGCGATCCAGATGGGTCATGAATGAAACCACCGTGGCGGGTGGCCAGCCGAGAAACTCGAACTGCAAGGGCGTCGAGACAATCCGCAAAGATCCGAGGCGCCTTTCGGTCTCGGCCGCGAAACCGATTTCCAGCAAACGCCCATCGTCGAACCGGACAGTACAGCGGTGTGGTGCCCATTCGAGCTGTGCGTCGAGCAGCACGCGCGGCAGTAGCCGACGGAAATCGGCATGGCTAAGGGACTGCACCCGCTCGACACGGACCGCCGGCAGTAAGGCAGACACCCCGGAGAAATCAGCCGCCAGCAACCGGCGGCCAAGCCGCCAGCACGTCGCCTTCCTGAAGGGAAGCGGCATCCCGTTCGGCGGGCGGCACGTAGTTTCCGTTCACCAGCAAGAGATGCGCGCGGGCGTGGGGAACCTTGAACTGGTCAAGCACCGCGTGCGGACTGGGATCCCCGGGCAGTTCAAGCACGATCTGGTTGTCGCGAGCGCCCGCGGGGAGATACTCCGCGAGCGTCGCATAGAGCTTGAGGGTGAGGCGCATGCCCCCTATTTCAGCAAGGCTGCGTTGAAGCCGACGGCCTGCGTGCTGCCCAGATAGGCCTCCATCAAGCGAGTCGGGTCTTCGAGCAGACGGTCTTTCCACTTCCCAAGGCGGGTTCTGGTCTGAATCAGCCCACGCAAGACCCCCACATGCTGGGTCATGCCCAGACTGGTGGCGCCGACCAGCACTTCACCGTCGAACTGCAGGTTGAGATAGCGGAAACGATCGCGGTTCAGCAGCTCTGCGCTGTCACCGCCCGGCTTGCCCATCCACAGCCCGAACGAACTGGAGATGAGGCCCAGCGTGTCCAGCACGTTCATGTTCACGCTGCCGCGATGGATTGCCCCCTGCTGACCCACCATGTTGCGGGCCGCGAGCTGGGCATGCTCGGTGGCGGTTGGCTGGATGGCCTGTACAGATGATTCGCCGGTGGAGAAATCCCTGCCTTCAGCCACGTCGCCAGCGGCGAAGATATCCGGGTCGTTGGTCTGCATGTGCCGGTTGATCAGGATGCCCTGCCCCGTCTCCAGCCCGGTACCCTGCAGAAAACCGATATTGGGCCGCACGCCGGTGGCGGAAACGATAAGGTCAACTTCCAGCTGTTGCCCGGTGCTCAGCGCAGCCGACAGCGGATGCGCGGTGCCCTTGGTGATGCCGGTGACTTTGGTTGAGGTGTGGACCTTGACCCCGCGCGACTCGCACCAGTCTTTAATCATGTTACCGGCGGTGTCGTTCATCATGCGCGGCACCATCCGGCCTTCCATTTCCACGACCGTCAGTTCGGCCCCGCTCTGCGCCAGCGCTTCCAGAATGATGCAGCCAATGAAGCCAGCGCCCATCAGCAGGACTTTCGCACCGGGCTTGGCGCGGGCCGCTATATTGCGGGCATCGGCCAAGGTCCAGCAGGAAAAAATACCCGGCAAGTCCATGCCCGGGATGGGCGGTGCGACCGGGCGCGAACCCGTCGCCAATAGCAGTTTGTCATAGGCCAGTACTTCGCCACTCGCGAGCGAAACCTGCTTTTGCGCGCGATTAATTGCGCTGACGCGGTCCTGCTTCACCGTGATGCCATGCTTGGCGAAATGGTCTGCGCCCTTGCGCAGATGCGTGCCTTCTTCCGCGATTTGCTTGACCAGATAGTACGGCAGCGCCATGCGCGAATACGGGGCTTCCGGCTCGTCACCAATGAGCGTGACGTCGGCCGAAGCTTGCAACTTGCGTAGGGTCTCGGCGGCTACCACACCGGCAGGGCCGGCTCCGACAACGATATGTTTCATCTGCGACTCTCCTGACCGGCTGCCTCCCGGCAGCCGGTAGTGGCTGATTGTTCCTGACTACCCGAGGGCTTGGGCCTAAAGGCGCAGACGCGAGACGGTTTCGGCGGTCGGAACCCCTTCCGGCGTCCAGCCCCTGATCTCGTAGTAGTGGGGCAGCATCTTGTGCAACTCGTTGACCTTGCCTTTTGCCGGCCCGGTTTTGGCAGCGTCTTTCAGCAAACGCTTGGGCAGGGTGTCATCGGCAGCGGTAAGCCCGGCATCCATGTTGAACTTGCGTTCGAGATTCCAGATGCGCTCGCCCATCTCCAGCATTTTCTCGGACGACCAGCCGCCTTCGCAGGCCGCATCAACCTGCGGCGCGATGTCTTCCAGCGTCCAGGCGAAGGTGGTGAACACGCACAGCCCCGAGGAATCGACCGCCGCGGTGGCGTCCTGAAACGCCTTCACCAGTTCCGGCTTGCCGTCTGTGGTGAGCGGATCGGTCTTGACCGGCACCCCGAGAATCTCGGACGACACGGTGTAACTGCGCAGGTGACAGGCGCCCCGATTGGAGGTGGCATAGGTCAGGCCCATGCCCTGAATGCCACGCGGATCGTAGGCCGGGAACTCCTGACCCTTGACCGTCATCGACAGGTCGGGATGACCGTATTTCTCGGTCAGTCGCTTGGAACCCAGCGCCAGATCGCGCCCGAAGCCCTCGCCCTTCGCAACCAGTTCGGCCGAGCGGGTCAAGGCTTCGGCGGAGCCGAACTTCATTTCGATGCCGCCGGTGGTTTCCTTGGTAATCGCGCCGATTTCGTAGAGTTCCATGGCCGCAGCTACCGTCGCGCCGAAGGAGATCGGGTCGAAGCCGTCTTC
>JALRCR010000302.1 GCA_023257255.1 Gammaproteobacteria bacterium
CACGGTGCCGAGCATCATGGTCAGGGTGCGGGTGGTGGTGGCCATCGTGGTCATGATTTCCTTCATGTCGGTGACGGAAAAATTATTCTCTTCCAGCGCCGACAGATGCCGCCGCTCGCGCAGCAGGTGCTCCAGATCGTTGCGGACCTGAAGCGTGTTTGCGGCCGGCAGCAGCGAAAGTTGAATGAGCCGGATCTCCTGGTTGCCAACCACCCGCCGCTGCAGGGTGCGCAGCGGCATTACCACCAGGTCATCCTGATCGGCGCCCATCGAGCTTTGCCCCTTTGGCGCGAGCAGGCCAATGACTTCACAGGAGAGCTTATTGAGGCGAATTTTGCGGCCCAGCGGCGCGTCTGCCCCGAACAGCGCGCGCTGCACGGTGGCGCCGATCACGCACACCGCACCGCCGGCGCGCTGTTCGCCTTCGCTGAAATTGCGCCCGGCCGCGAACTGCCAGCCGCGCACCTTGAAAAACCGGCTGTCGCTGCCGGTGACCGTCGTCGACCAGTTGGCGTTATTGAACACCACCGTGGCGGGCGCCGAATTGCTCGGCGCCACGGCATCCACGCCCGGAATGTCGCGCGCCACCGCCTGCACGTCGCCCCGCGTGAACGGCGGTGCCACCGAACTCATGCCCGGCCCCAGCCGCTGCCCCGGCCGGATGATCAGCATATTGCTGCCCAGACTGCCGATTTGCTGCTGCACTTGCAGCGTCGCGCCGCTGCCGAGGGTGACAATCACGATGACGGCCGCCACCCCGATCACAATGCCCAGAATGGTGAGAAACGAGCGCAAAAGATTGCGGCGTATCGCGCTCAAGCCCAGCGCCAGCGCGTTCCAGAACATCAGGCTGCGGCCGCGTGCGCGGGCTGCAGGCGGCCGTCGCGAAACTCGATCAGGCGCGAGGCATAGGCCGCCATCTCGGCTTCGTGCGTCACCATGACAATCGTCTGCCCGTGCCGGGTATTGAGGTCTTTGAGCAAGGCCATGATGAGGTGGCTGCGCTCGGTATCGAGGTTGCCGGTGGGTTCGTCGGCCAGCAGCACGCGGGGCGCGCTGACCACGGCGCGCGCAATCGCCACCCGCTGCTGTTGCCCGCCGGACAGTTCGGCCGGCGTGTGTTCGGCCCGGTCGGCCAGGCCCACCAGATCCAGCGCCGCCAGCGCGCGGGCGCGACGCTCGCGCGCCGGCACCCGGCGATAAAGCAGCGGCAGTTCGACGTTCTCCAGCGCCGAGGTGCGCGCCAGCAAATTGAAGCCCTGAAACACGAAACCCAGCGCATGTCGGCGCAGCAGGGCCCGCTCTTCACGGCTTAAGGTCTCCACCGGCGTGCCTTCGAAGCGATAGCTGCCGGCGCTCGGCACATCGAGACAGCCCATGATGTTCATGGCCGTCGATTTGCCGGAGCCGCTTGGGCCCATCAGCGCCACAAATTCGCCTGCCGCGATCGATAGCGAGACGTCCCTTAGCGCCAATACTGTCGCGTCGCCGCTGCCGTAAACGCGCGAAAGTCCGCTAAAGGCGATGACCGGCGGCTGCATCGCCTAAGGCAGCGCCGCGCTGATGCCGACCACCAGCGGCATCTCCGGCGTCAGTTCGCCGGCGGTGATCACCGTGCGCTGACCGTCGCTGGCGCCGGTGGTCACCGGGATAGAGACCGGCTTGTCGTCCCGTAGCAGCCAGACCCGGGCGCCGGCACCTTCAGGCACCCGTTTGACCGGCGCCGGTGGTCGCCACAGCAGGCGCGCCACCAGCGATCCGCCGCCCGCCTCGCTGGCTGCGGGCAAAGCCGGCGGCACAAAGCGCAGCGCGGCGTTCGGCACCAGCAGGGCCTGTTCGTTGGTTTCCACCGCAATCTCTGCGGTCGCCGTCATGCCGGGACGCAGCAGCAGTTCACTGTTATCGACGCTGAGCTGCGCCTCGTAGGTCACCACGCCCTCCACCGTTTGCGGCACATAACGCACCAGCGTGATGGTCGCGGGGAAGCGGCGGTTGGGGTAGGCGTCGACCGTGAACTCGGCCTGCTGGCCGGCTGCGACCTTGCCGACGTCGGCCTCGTCCACCTGCACGTTAAGCAGCATCTGGCCCAGACTTTCGGCCAGCGTAAACAGCACCGGCGTCTGCAGGGTGGCCGCCACCGTGGTGCCGGGCTCCACCTGCCGCTTCAGCACGATGCCGCTGATTGGCGCGTGAATCACCGCTTTTTCCAGTAATCGACGGTCGTAATCAAGCTGCGCCTGGGCCTGATTGACCTGCGCTTCGGCGACCGCGAGCCCGGCGCTTGCGCGCCGCGTGGTGGCCTCGATGCCCTCAAATTCTTCGCGGGAGGTCAGCTTGCGGGCGAGCATTTCGGTGGCGCGGCGCAGCCGGTTACGGGTTTCATCCAGCGTCGCACGGGCCTCTGCCACGCGCGCTTCGGCCAGCGTCAGGGCCGCGCGCGACTGGCGTTCGCGCGCCGCGAGCTGGGTGGTATCCAGCCGCGCCAGCACCTGTCCGGCCTCGACCCGGTCGTTGAAATACACCAGCACCGATTCCACCGTGCCCGAGACTTCCGTGCCCACGTCGACCTGCGTCACTGGCTGCAGCGTGCCGGTGGCGGTGACCTTGAGGGTCAGCGCGCCGCGCGTCACGGGCTCGGTGGCGTAAGCGACGGGCGGCGGCGGCGCGTTGAGGCGGGCCCGCAGCGCCAGCGCCCCGCCCGCCAGCAGCACCAGCGCGAACAGACTCCAGTAGATGCGCCGGCGACGCAGACCACGGCGATGCGCGGCCAGCACGCCGGGCAGGTCGCTGCCGCCCGTCGACCCCGGTTCGGATGG
>JALRCR010000303.1 GCA_023257255.1 Gammaproteobacteria bacterium
GGTTATTGCCATTAGCAGCGCGCGGACATACGGGGAGTCGAGGCTGCCTTCAAGCCCGTGCAGGATGAGCACGCCGGGTTGCGCCGGATCGCCGGCATGCACCAAATCCAGAAAGTCGCCGTCCGGCAATTCCAGTCGTTCGCGGGTGATGGGCGGCAGGGGCGGGCGGCGGGCCAGCGCCGCCCAGAGCGTTTGGCTGTGGCCGTCGGGCAACCACCAGCGCGGACGGTAGTCCGCCGGGGCGCACACCACGCCGTGGGCGTGCGGCTCAGTCACCCGGGTCGGGGGGAAGCGTCAGTACCGGCCCATCGGGCGTGTTGGCGTGCAGCGCGCCGGCGGTATTGAGGTCGATCACCGCGGTAAACACCACGCCGTCGGCCACGGGCACCACGTTCAGGACTTCGCCGGCCGACTGTCCGCCGCCGGCGCCTGGTGCATACAGCCGCGCGCCCGGGCTGAGCGCAAACGGTGCCTGACCGCTGCGCAAGCGGGCTTTGACCGTGCCCCGGTATTTAAGCCTCGCGATGACTTCCTGCCCCGGATAACAGCCCTTGTCGAAGCTCATCATGCCAAGCCGGTCCAGATTGAGCTGCTGGGGGATGAAGCGCTCGGCGGTGGTCGCATCGATGCGCGGCTGAGCCTGTTGGGCGTCCAGCGCCCACCAGTCGGCAGCGCTGAGGGACGGCAGCGCACCGGCGTCCAGCCAGGCCTGCAGCGCGTCGGTCTCCCCCAGCACGAGTGCGCGCGGTGGCGCGCCGGGCAGGCGGCAGCGATGCACGCCCCCGACGCTGGTCGTGGCGTAGGCGCCGGCCAGCGTCTGCGCATCGGCGCCCAGCCCGAGGACACCCGCCACGCCCCACGGTGCGCGCAGGTCCTCAACCGTCACTTTCGCGCGCAGCACGAACATCCGCAGGCGCTTCACGAAGCGCTCGATATCGTCGGCCGGCAACACCAGCAGGAAACCGTCGGCCGTCCCCAGCAATTGCATCAAGAACAGCGCGCGACCTTGCGGATTGCACCAGGCCGCCAGCGCCGCCTGTGTGGGCGACACCCGGCGCACATCCGCCGTCAGCTGGCCCTGCAGGAACGTGCTGGCGTCGGCACCGCTTACGCGCACCACGCCCAATTCAGGCAGCAGCACATGGCCGGAGGCAGGCAGGTTCATGCGGTTCAGCTCGGGTTTTGCGGCTGCATCAGCGCAAGCAGCGCGGTGTACCGGGCGGGCGGGGGCAGGCGCCCCAGCATCCAGTCATAGATATCCAGATCGTTTTCCAGCAGCAGCTGGTCGAAGGTCGCGCTGTCGGGGGGCGACAGCGCGTCGTAGTGCAGGTCAAGGAAACGCGCGAACACCATGTCGAGTTCGCGGATGCCGCGGCGGCAACGCCAGAGCACCCGGCTGTCGGCCGCCACGCCGGCTTACAGCGTGCGGCTGACCATCATTTTCTTGATCTCCGCAATCGCCTTGGCGGGATTCAGTCCCTTCGGGCAGGTGCGGGCGCAGTTCATGATGGTGTGGCAGCGATACAGGCGGAACGGGTCTTCCAGATTGTCCAGACGCTCGCCGGTGGCCTCGTCGCGGCTGTCCGCCAGCCAGCGGAAGGCCTGCAGCAGGGCCGCCGGGCCGAGGTAGCGGTCACTGTTCCACCAGTAGCTGGGGCAACTGGTCGAGCAGCAGGCGCAGAGGATGCATTCATACAGCCCGTCGAGCTTGGCCCGGTCGTCTTTCGACTGCAGACGCTCGCGATCCGGCGGTGCCGTATCGGTTTTCAGCCACGGCTGGACGGAGGCGTACTGCGCGAAGAAATGGGTGAGGTCGGGAACCAGATCTTTCTGCACCGGCATGTGCGGCAGCGGATAGATTTTGACATCGCCCTTGATCGACTCCGTGGCCGTGGTGCAGGCCAGCGTGTTGGTGCCGTCGATGTTCATCGCGCAGGACCCGCAGATCCCTTCGCGGCAGGAGCGGCGCAGGGTTAGCGTGGGGTCCAGTTCGTTTTTGATGTAGAGGATGGCGTCCAGCACCATCGGCCCGCACTTGTCGAGGTCGATCTCGAAGGTATCGAGACGCGGGTTCTCGCCGCTGTCCGGATCCCAGCGATAGACCACGATCTTGCGGGCGCGTTTGGCGCCAGCCGCAGCATTAATGGTCTTGCCGGGCTGGACCTTGGAATTTTTCGGAAGATTGAACTCTGCCATGGGATCCTCGCGCGATCTCGAATCAGTACGTGCGCTTCTTGGGGGGGAACACCTGGACCTCGTCGGTCAGGGTGTACATGTGGACCGGACGGTAGTCGAAGGTGACGTTCCCTTCGTTGCCCAGCCAGGTCAGCGTGTGCTTCATCCAGTTCTCGTCGTCGCGGTCCGGGTAGTCCTCGCGGGCGTGGGCGCCGCGCGATTCCTTGCGGTTGGCCGCGGCCTCGATGCTGGTCACCGCGCTACCGAGCAGGTTGTCGAGTTCCAGCGTTTCCACCAGGTCGGTGTTCCAGATGAGCGAGCGGTCAGCGACTTTCACGTCCTTGAACGAGGCCTGGATCGACGCCATCTTCGCGCAGCCTTCGGCCAGCGCGTCGCCAGTGCGGAACACGGCAGCGAAGTTCTGCATGGTCCGCTGCATGTCGGCACGAATCTGCGCCGTAGGCGCCGCGCCCTTGGCGTGCCGCAGGCGGTCAAAGCGGTCGAGGATGCCGTCGGTAGCGCGGGACGGCAGGGCGGAGTGCGCCATGTCGCGCTTGATGTCTGCCGCGCAACGCTTGGCCGCCGCGCGACCGAACACCACGAGGTCTAGCAGGGAGTTTGAGCCC
>JALRCR010000304.1 GCA_023257255.1 Gammaproteobacteria bacterium
AAGGCCGGGGGCGTCGCCGGCGCAGGCGAAGCCGTCGATGTCGCGAAAGCTCAGGCCTGCATCCGCCAAGGCCCCGTGGGCGACTTCGGTGTGGAGCTGGGCGATGGTTTTATCCGGTGCCTTGCGGGTGGGATGTTCGTAAATGCCGACGATGCATGCTTTTCGGTTGAGACTCACGCGCCTTGTCCTGTAACAGAGAGGCCGTGGAGTCTACGACGTTGGGCGGCGGAATCGAAGGTTTTGCAGACCTGCCGCAGTCGCGCCCGGGATGTTGGAGAAAACGCTGCGGCCTGCACCAGCAGGACCGCAGCGTTGGCGTGTGCCGAGGCTAACGCGCTAACGGCTGGCCAGATCGAAGCGATCGAGGTTCATCACTTTGGTCCAGGCCGCCACAAAGTCGCGCACAAACTTCTCCTGCGCATCGTCGGCCGCGTACAACTCGGCCACCGCGCGCAGTTCAGCGTTCGAACCAAAGATGAGGTCGACCGGCGTGGCCGTCCACTTCAGCTTGCCGCTGCTGCGATCCTTGCCCTCGTAGAGCCCCTCGCCGCTCGACGACTTGCCCCATTGCGTCGACATGTCGAGCAGGTTGACGAAGAAGTCGTTACCCAGCGTGCCCGGCCGTTCGGTCAGCACCCCGTGCCGCACATGCGCCGTGTTGGCGTCCAGCGCGCGCAGCCCGCCGACCAACACCGTCATCTCCGGCACCGTCAGGCCAAGCAGACTCGCCCGCTCGATCAGCGCCTCGGCCGGTGACCGCTGCTGCCCCGGGCCATAATAGTTGCGGAAGCCATCGGCGGTCGGTTCCAGCACCGCGAAGGAATTGACGTCGGTCTGCGCCTGACTGGCATCCGTGCGTCCGGGCGCAAACGGTACGGTCACCGGGTGCCCGCCCTTTTTCGCCGCCTCTTCCACCGCCGCCGAACCCGCCAGCACAATCAGGTCGGCCAGCGAAATCTGCTTGCCGCCCTGCTGTGCGGCGTTGAAGGTCGCCTGAACGCCCGACAGGACTTTCAGCACCTTGGCCAGCTCTGCCGGATCGTTAACAGCCCAGCTAGCCTGCGGCGCCAGACGCACGCGGGCCCCGTTGGCGCCACCGCGCTGGTCCGTGTCCCGGAAGCTCGACGCCGACGCCCAGGCCACCCGCACCAGTTCCGCGGTCGTCAAGCCGGATTTCAGCACGGTGGTCTTTAACTGCGCGACGTCCGTCTCGTTCACCAGGGCGTGGTCAACCGCGGGCACGGGGTCTTGCCAGGCCAGCGCCTCGGCCGGCACCGCGGCGCCCAGATAGCGCGCGCGCGGCCCCATGTCGCGGTGGGTCAGCTTGAACCAGGCCCGCGCAAAGGCATCTTCGAAGGCCTGTGGCTTTTCCTTGAAGCGCAGCGCGATTTCGCGATAGCTGGGGTCGGTTTTCAACGCCAGATCGGTGGTGAACATGATGGGCGCGTGGCGCTTGGCCGGGTCGTGCGCATCGGGCACCAGACTGGCGGCGGCATTGTTGGCCGGCACCCACTGAATCGCCCCCGCCGGGCTCTTCGACTGCACCCACTCATAGGCAAACAGATTGTCCAGATACTGCGTGGTCCAGGCCGTCGGATTGGCCGACCACGCGCCTTCCAGCCCGCTGGTAATGGTGTCGCCGGCGTTGCCCTTGCCGCACTTGTTGTGCCAGCCAAGACCCTGCGCCTCAACCGCGGCCGCCGCCGGCTCAGGGCCCACGCACTTCTCCGGACTGGCGGCGCCATGCGCCTTGCCGAAGGTGTGACCGCCGGCGATCAGGGCCACGGTCTCCTCATCGTTCATCGCCATCCGCCCAAAGGTCTCGCGGATGTCCTGGGCCGCCGCCAGCGGGTCGGGCTTACCGTTTGGCCCTTCCGGATTGACGTAAATCAGCCCCATCTGCACGGCCGCCAGCGGCTTCTTCAGCTGACGTTTGTCGCCATGGCGCTGGTCGGCCAAAAACTTGTTCTCGGGTCCCCAGTACACGAGATCCGGTTCCCAGTCGTCCTCACGCCCACCGGCGAAACCGAAGGTCTTGAAGCCCATGGACTCCAGCGACACATTGCCCGCCAGCACCATCAGGTCGCCCCAGGAAATCTTCTGACCATATTTTTTCTTCACTGGCCAGAGCAGGCGGCGCGCCTTATCGAGGTTCGCGTTGTCGGGCCAGCTGTTCAGCGGCTCGAAGCGCTGCTGTCCGCCGACCGCGCCGCCGCGGCCATCAGACACCCGATAGGTCCCGGCGCTGTGCCAGGCCATGCGGATGAAGAACGGGCCATAGTGGCCGTAGTCCGCCGGCCACCAGGGCTGCGAGGTCGTCAGCACCGCCTTGAGGTCTTTCTTCACTGCTTCAAGATCCAGCGTCTTGAACGCCGCCGCGTAGTCAAAAGCCTGACCCTGCGGATCAGACTCCGCCGCGTGCTGGCGTAGCGGCTGCAGGTTCAGCGTGTTGGGCCACCAGTCGTGATTGCCCATCGGCTTGTCGGCGGCGCGCAGGGCCGGTGCGGCACTCAGCAAGGCAAGGCTGATGGCCGAGGCCAGCACCGCATTTCTCTTCTTGTTCAACATGGAAACCTCCAGATTATTTTCTTTAATGCCGCTGCACAGCGGCCTTGTGATCGTGTGTGCTGACGGCTTTTGCTCAGGCGGCAAGCGCCGCCGGGCGCACCAACGCCTTGTCGAAGGTCAGCGTATCCGCCACCGCTTTCACCACCGCCGCAATGCGGCCAATGTCGGCGATGTTCTGCGCACTCAGGCCTTCCTGACGCAGCGTCGCGGTG
>JALRCR010000305.1 GCA_023257255.1 Gammaproteobacteria bacterium
GATTTCCCGTGCGTGCACGCCAAACGCTGGTTTTTGCAGCACCAGCTCATCGCTGACCGGGTCGTAGAGCATGAAGCCGCCGGCCGTCGCGCCCACCGTGCGCCGCACGGCGTCGATGACGTTGGTCAGCAGCAACTCGTGGTCGCGGGTGGTGGCGAGCGCCTGCCCCACGTCGAAGACGGCCGCCAGCGCGTGAGCCTGCGGGCCAGTGGCAGGCAAACGGCTGCGGGGTCGGGTTGGCGTCATTGCGGGCGGGCTCACGCAGGAAGGTGTCGATCACTATTGTGAGTGAGCGACAAAAAAACAATCCCGACTTGGTTTAGGCAAGACATAGACGGCCATTCGGCCGGGGCTTAATGTCTGCCCTAATCGGGCCGTGGAGCCTGCTAGATCAACGCGCAGCGCCGGCCTCCGGCGGCGACTGCCGGAGCCAGGGGAGAACGCTTTGTACAACGTCGATATCGATACCGGCGGCACCATGACCGACACCCTGGTGACCGGCGGCCCGCAGCCGCTGCTCATCAAGGTGGAATCCACCCCGCACGACGTCACCGTGTCCTTCGTCCAGAGTCTGGAAGCCGCCGCGAATGCCGCGGGCGCAGCCAGCCTCGGCGAGTTCCTGGAGCACGTCGCGCTGATTCGCTGGTCGTCCACCATTACCTCCAACGTGCTGGCGCAGCGTGCGGGCCCCAAGCTCGGCCTTATCGTCAGCGCCGGCCATGAGGCCGACCTCTACGCTACCGACCCGGCCGACACCGCGCAGGTGCTGCCCTCGCTGATCAAGCCCGCGCACATCGTGGGGCTGGCGCCGGACGCCGACCGCACGGCGATCGTCACCGCCCTGAAGGGCCTGATCGATCAGGGTATTCGCCGGGTCAGCGTGTCGCTCAAGGGCGCCTTCCCGGACGGCCGCCGCGAGCAGGAAATCCTGAAAATCATCGGCGAGCAGTTCCCGGACCATTTCCTCGGCTCGGTGCCCGCGCTGGCCGGCAGCGACATGCTGATGCGACCGGACGATATGTCCCGCACCTTCTTCGCGCTGATCAACTCCTACGTCCACAACTCGCTCGCTAACTCACTGTTCAAGGCCGAAGACCTCGTCAAGGTCGACCACAACTGGCGCGGCGACCTGCTGGTCGGCCACCTCAACGGCGGGGTGGCGCGCATCGGCAAAACCAAGGCGGTTGATACCATCGAATCCGGCCCGCTGTTTGGCACCCACGCCTCGGCCTGGCTGGCGGCGGCGGAAGGCTTGCAGAAGGTGCTGGCGGTCGACATTGGCGGCACCACCGCCAAAGCCTCGGCGGTGATCGACGGGCGGATGGAAATGCGCCCGGAAGGCCACTTCTTCGGCATTCCCGTGCGCATGACGATGCCCGTCCTGCGCTCCATTGCACTGGGCGGCGGGTCGGTCGCCCGCGCGGCGAACGGCACCGTTACGCTGGGGCCGGACAGCATGGGCGCCGCGCCGGGCCCTGCCTGCTACAAGCTGGGCGGCAGCAACGCCACCCTGACCGACGCGCTGGTGACGCTGGGCCTGCTCGACCCCGCCGGTTTCCTCAACGGCCGCCGGGTGCTCGATACCAGCCTCGCCGCCAACGCGCTGGAACGCCACGTGGGTAAACCGCTGGGCGACGATCTGGCGGCCGCCGCGCGCGCCGTGCGCAACCGGGCGGTCGAGATGATGGCCGGCCTCGCCCGCGACACGCTGCGCGAAACCGGCCACGAGGGCGACCGTGATTTCGTGATGTTCGCCTACGGCGGCAACGGGCCGCTGTTCGCCACCGACGTCGCCGAGCGGCTTGGTCTGCATGAGGTGCGGCTATTTGCGCTGGGGACGATATTCAGCGCCTACGGTTCGGCGATTGCCGACGTGCTGCACGTTTACGAGCGCGCGCTGGTCGGCGCCGATGCGCCGGCCGAACTCACCGCCGCCGCCGCCGCACTTGCCGCACAGGCCGCGCGCGACCTGAAAGGCGAAGGCTTCGACCCGGCCGGTGCGCGTCTGGAATGGGAACTCGACGGCGCGGGCACCGAACGGGCCAGCGCGACCGGCGAGGCGGCGACGGTGGTTGCCGAGCTGCTGGCCGGCGTTACACGCCCTGGCCTGCTGCGTCTCACCGCCCGCTTCCCCATCGCCAAACAGCCGCTGCCAGAGCGCACCGCAGGCACCGCGACCGCGGCCCGCAGCACGCGTGCCTCGCCGCTCGCACCGAATGGCGAGTTACCGGTGTACGCCCACGCCGATCTGATTGGCCGCGAAGTCAGCGGCCCGCTGGTGGTCGACGGCGGCACCTTCACCTGGTACGTCGGCCCGCACTGGCGCCTTCTTGTCGACCGCCGCGGCGATGCCCGCGCGACCCGAGCCGGAGAATAAACGCATGACTAGCTTGTTGAAGGTAGGCGAAAACCTGTTGCTGGAACTCGACGCCGAGCGCTGGCAGTGCGAACCCTGCGGCCGCGATCTCGGCAACGCCCGCGAAAACGTCAAACGCGGCCTGCTGGTCGGCGAGCGCGACCCGCGGGAAATCCATCCGCCGATGATCAAGGGCGAATTCACCTTTGCGCCCAATCCGGAATGGGTGCGGATTCTCGAGTTCTACTGCCCGGGCTGCGGCACGCAGCTCGAAACCGAATATCTGCCGCCGGGCCATCCCATCACCCACACCACCGAAATCGATCTCGACAGCCTGAAGCGCCGGCTGGCGGCGGGCGAACTGCGGATTGAAAACGGTCACCTGAAAGTGGTGGAAGCATGAG
>JALRCR010000306.1 GCA_023257255.1 Gammaproteobacteria bacterium
GTGCCCGGATCACGCCGTTGCGCGGCCGTCGCGAACCTGACCGGCGGCCAGCTTGCACTCCCATTGGTAGGTGCTGCGGACGATGGTTTCGAGCTGGTCATACCGCGGCTGCCAGTTGAACAGGCGCGCCATCTGCGCGCTGTCTGCCACCAGTTCAGGCGGGTCGCCGGCGCGCCGCCCCTCGTAGCTGATGCGGAGCGGCCGACCGCTGACGGCGGCGACGGTGTCGAGCACTTCGCGCACGCTGTAGCCGCGCCCGTAGCCGCAGTTGAGCGTGCGCGAGTCGCCGCCCGCTTCCAGATAACGCATGGCCAGATGATGGACGTCGGCCAAATCGCTAACGTGGATGTAGTCGCGCACCCCGGTGCCGTCGCGGGTGGGATAGTCGGTGCCGAAGACCGTCACCCCGGGCCGGGTGCCGGCCGCCGCTTCGCAGGCGACCTTGATTAGTAGGGTGGCGCCTTTGGTGGACTGGCCAATCTGGCCGTCCGGATCACAGCCCGCGACGTTGAAGTAGCGCAGGATGACGTGCCGCATGCTGCTCGCCGCACAGGCATCACGCAGCATTTGTTCGGCCATCAGCTTGCTGCTGCCGTAGGGATTGATCGGCGCGGTGGCGGTGGTTTCGGCGCAGCGCCGGGCTCGATGCCGTAGACCGCCGCGGTCGACGAGAACACGAAGTGACGCACGCCGTGCCGGACGGCGCAGTCCATCAGGGTCCGGGCGTTGCTGGTGTTGTTCTGGTAGTACTTCAGCGGCTCGGCCACGGACTCGGGCACGATGGTCCAGGCTGCGAAGTGCAGGATGGTGTCGATGTGAAAATCGCCCAGCAGCTGGCTGACCAGCGCCGCGTCGCCGGTGTCGCCGACCACGAGGTCGCCGTGGGTCACGGCGCCGGCATAACCCTTGGAGAGGTTGTCCAGCGTGACCAGCCGATGGCCGGCTTCGCCCAGCAGCTTGCCGGCGTGGCTGCCGATGTAGCCGGCACCGCCGGTGATCAGGATATTGCTCATGGAACGTATTGCCCTCTGTCAGGGTCAGGGATGAACGATGCGGGCCAGACTGGCATGATGCCAGCGTCACCGATACGGCACATGATCCAAGCACACAACCGTTGCAGGTGGTCGCGTTGCGGCCGCAGCGCGCGGTTCAACCCCAAACTCAGGGAGAGCACCATGACCCGACTGCATCTTGCGACCGCCGCCCTGCTGTCGGCACTGGCCCTCAACGCCGCTGCCGCCGACAACAACTACCCCACGCTCGACCGCGTCGACAGCGTGCTGACCTGCATGAAAGAGAACGGCGGCCAGAACATCGACAACATGCAGCGCTGCAGTTGCCAGATCGACATCATCATGCAGACGGTGAGCTTCGATGAGTTCACCGAAGCCCGCACCTACGAAATCTACAAGCAGATGCCGGGCGAGAAAGGCAGCCTGTTTCGCGAGACCGACCGGGCCAAGGAACTGGCGAAGCGCCTGACGGACGCGCGGGCTGACGCGCGCAAGCGCTGTTTCGTGGGCGGCGTCCGCCAGACCAAGGTCCCGGCGGTCATTCCGGGCAAAAAAATAGTTGCACCGCAATAATTTCCATACGGTACAGAATGGCCGAGAACCCCGGATTTTCCGGCGTTTTCGGCTGATCACAGCCCGGTTGCCGGGTCGGTTTTTTTGCCTATAATCGGGCACGCCAGCGGGCTGGCGAGGGTTGCGCAAAGCTGCCTCACTCAGCCTGCAGGGTCGCGGAACGCGCGCTCAGTGTGGGGCACTGTGGTCAGGTGCGCGTTACTCAAGTCCACCGGTTAGGGGGTGCCTGCTGGCACCGACGGGCCGGCGGGCAAGGATGAGTACAACAACAGGAACGCCATGACCATCGTGCGGCTTCATCCAGACCACCAGTCGACCACTACAGTCCCCGTATTTCTGTCAGCTTCCGCGCGCCCTTTCGCAGGCCCGGCCTCGCGTGGAGAATGCGCGCCCCGATTTTTCACACTCTCGGCGACGCTACCGATCTCGGCGTTGCGGGGAGTCAAAACTTCCCAGAGATCAAAAAAGCTGTTAACAGAAAAGTGAAGAAGGAGGAGGTCATGAACTCATCGTTCAAGCGGTGGCTCATCGCGGCAGCCTCTCTTGCAGCAGTGTCCGCTTCCGGGGCGGCCATGGCGAATGCTGAAGTAGAGAAGCTGACCAAGGATGCCAACTACTGGGCTTACCCAGGTGGCAACTACTGGAACTGGCGTTATTCGGAACTGAACCAGATCAACGCCACCAACGCAGGCAAACTGCAGGCGGCCTGGACGTTCTCGACCGGCGTGCTGCGTGGCCATGAAGGTGGTCCGCTGGTATTGCCGGAGTCGGCGACCGGCCTTAAGGGCGACACCCTGTTCATCCATGCCGCATTCCCCAACAACGTCTTCGCGATCAATCTGGATACGCTGGAAGTGGTGTGGGAATACGTCCCGGTGCAGGACTACGACGAAACCGTGCCGGTGATGTGCTGCGACACCGTCAACCGTGGTCTGGGCTACGGCGACGGCAAGATCCTGCTCCAGCAGGCGGACACCACGCTCGTCGCGCTCTCCGCGAAAGACGGCAAGGTGGTCTGGTCGGTCAAGAACGGCGACCCGAAACTGGGTCAGACCAACACCAACGCGCCCCACGTCATCAAGGATAAAGTCTTCACCGGTATCTCGGGCGCCGAATTCGGCGTGCGTTGCTGGATGAACGCCTACG
>JALRCR010000307.1 GCA_023257255.1 Gammaproteobacteria bacterium
GCGTGTCTCGAAGGTCACGTTAACTTTGCTGACGCCTTCGACCTTGGAAATCGCCTTCTTGACGGTGATCGGGCAGGTGGAGCAGGTCATGCCCGGTACGGACAGCGTGACGGTCTGGGTGGCGGCCCACACGGGGGCAATGACGGCGACGAGTGCGAGGGAGGCAAACAGCTTTTTCATGGTGAACTCCTGTGGTTAATAGAAAAATGGGACGACGTAGGGAAATCCGAGCGCGACCAGAACCAGCGCGGCCACGACCCAGAAAATGAGCTTGTAAGTAGCGCGCACTTGGGGAATCGCACACACATCCCCTGGTTTGCAGGCTTGCGCCGGTCGGTAGATGCGCCGCCAGGCGAAAAACAGCACCACCAACGCCGCGCCGATGAAGATCGGGCGATAAGGTTCCAACACCGTCAAGTTGCCGATCCAAGCGCCGCTGAACCCCAGGGCGATCAGAACCAGCGGCCCCAGGCAGCAAGCCGAGGCGAGGATGGCGGCTAGCCCGCCAGTGAAGAGCGCCCCGCGCCCGTTTTGAGGTTCAGACATACGCTTGTCCTTTCAAATCTGGATTGGATAGCTTAAGCTTACTTCCGTACCAATGTACGGAGTCAAGCGATATGGAAAAAAATTTGGAGAATCTGACTATTGGCGTTTTCGCCAAGGCGGCCGGGGTCAACGTGGAAACAATCCGGTTCTATCAGCGCAAGGGCTTGTTGCCGGAGCCGGACAAGCCCTATGGCAGCATCCGCCGCTATGGCGAGGCGGATGTGACGCGGGTGCGCTTCGTGAAATCAGCCCAGCGGCTCGGATTCAGCCTCGACGAGATCGCAGAGCTGCTGAGGCTGGATGACGGCACCCACTGCGAGGAAGCCAGCAGCCTGGCCGAGCACAAGCTTCAGGACGTGCGCGAAAAAATGACCGACCTGGCGCGCATGGAAACCGTGCTATCCGAACTTGTGTTCGCCTGCCATGCGCGGCAAGGGAACGTTTCTTGCCCGCTGATTGCTTCGCTGCAAGGGGAGAAAGAGCCGCGTGGTGCCGACGCGGTGTAGCCGAGGGTAGTTACGCCTTAGCGTGCTTTATTTTCCGTTTTCTGAGACGACCCCCTCCTGGTCGGCCAGCTCACCGGGCCAGCTCGCCAGCTCGTCATCGGGGAGGGCCGCCAGGATTTGCGGCAGGCTCTGCGTTCGATACGGCGGCGGCGGCAGGTCGGCGGCCGGGCCGTCGCCATCGAGGAACGCGGGGCCTTCTTCCTGGCGTTCATCATCGACGGCCGCCAGGGCGTCGGCTTCGCTCAATGCGTCCTCGGCGAACGCACCACGTCGGCGGGCCTCGGTCTTTGTCACTTCCTCGCCACGCGCCAGCGCCCGGTAAAGGGTCGAACGATGCACGGCCAGCAGCTCGGCCGCTTCCTTCACCGTCCGGCCGTCACGGTCGATCAGCTCGCGGGCGTGCTCGATCTGCGCCGGGGTGAGGGTAGGGCGCGGGCCGAACTTCACGCCTCGGGCCTTGGCCGCTTCCCGGCCGTTCCTGGTGCGGTCGATGATTAGGGAACGCTCGAACTCGGCGATGCCGGCAAACACGGTCAGAACCATGCGGCCGGCCGGGGTGGTGGTGTCGGCCCACGGCTCGGCCAGGCTGCGCAAACCCGCGCCGACCGCCTGGATACGCTCGGCAATGTCCAGCAGGTCGCGGGTGCTGCGGGCCAGGCGGTCAAGCCTGGTCACAGTCACAACATCGCCAGGGCGCAAGTGATCGAGCACGCGGGCCAGCTCGGGCCTGTCGCGCCTGGTGCCGGTGATCTTCTCGGCAAAGATGCGCGTGCAGCCTGCGGCGTGCAGCTCGGCGCGTTGGTTGGTCAAGTCCTGGTCGTCGGTGCTGACGCGGGCATATCCCAGCAGCAGGCCAGCGGCGGCGCTCTTGTCTTTCATGGCGTAATGTCTCCGGTTCTAGTCGCAAGTATTCTATTTCATGCAACTAAAACACGCGACAAAAAACGCCAGGGAAAGGGCAGGGTGGTGTCGTTTTCAGAAGACGGCTGCACTGAACGTCAGAAGCCGACTGCACTATAGCAGCGGAGGGGTTGGATCCATCAGGCAACGACGGGCTGCTGCCGGCCATCAGCGGACGCAGGGAGGACTTTCCGCAACCGGCCGTTCGATGCGGCACCGATGGCCTTCGCGCAGGGGTAGTGAATCCGCCAGGATTGACTTGCGCTGCCCTACCTCTCACTAGTGAGGGGCGGCAGCGCATCAAGCGGTGAGCGCACTCCGGCACCGCCAACTTTCAGCACATGCGTGTAAATCATCGTCGTAGAGACGTCGGAATGGCCGAGCAGATCCTGCACGGTTCGAATGTCGTAACCGCTGCGGAGCAAGGCCGTCGCGAACGAGTGGCGGAGGGTGTGCGGTGTGGCGGGCTTCGTGATGCCTGCTTGTTCTACGGCACGTTTGAAGGCGCGCTGAAAGGTCTGGTCATACATGTGATGGCGACGCACGACACCGCTCCGTGGATCGGTCGAATGCGTGTGCTGCGCAAAAACCCAGAACCACGGCCAGGAATGCCCGGCGCGCGGATACTTCCGCTCAAGGGCGTCGGGAAGCGCAACGCCGCTGCGGCCCTCGGCCTGGTCCTTCAGCCACCATGCCCGTGCACGCGACAGCTGCTCGCGCAGGCTGGGTGCCAA
>JALRCR010000308.1 GCA_023257255.1 Gammaproteobacteria bacterium
GCCGGATGCCGGCCGGCGTGCGCAGCGCGTCGACCACCGCGTCCTTGCTGCGCTGGGCGATGTAATGCGTGTGGGTCAGCGCGGAGCGGGTGCTGACGGCGTCGACCGCCAGCAGGCCGTCGACCGCCAGATGCGTCGACCAGTCGATTGCCTTCACGCCGGCGTAAAGCTGATCGCCGTCAGCCGCCGGAAAGCGCGCCAGCACCAGCAGCACGCGGTTCGCCACCCGCGACCACAAACAGGCGCGATAGCCCAGCGCCAGTTCGCCACGAAAGGCGACCCCGCCGATCGTTTCCTTGCAGTCGGTGACGCCCAGCGCGCGGAGTTCGGCGAGCAGCAGGTCGGTGGTGCCCCGGGGGGCAGTGGCAAAAAATTCCAGCGCGTCGCTCATCGTGTGGTCATGGTCTCGGGGCTACGCCTCTGGCGCGCCCGGGTGGCGGGGCGGGCCGTGCTGCCCACACCCCGCCGCAGGGTTATTTTTTCAGCTCGCGGGTGGTGTTGGCTGCACCCGTGGTACCGCGATTGAGGCGCGTCTTGCTCATGGTGGCTTCGCGCGGCGTGCCGTAGCGGGTCCACAAATCAGGCCCGATGGCGGTCAGGCCACCGTCCACCACAATCGCTTCCCCGGTGATAAAGCCGGCGTCGTCGCTGACCAGAAAAAGCGCTGTCCCGGCGATATCCGCGCCCTGCCCGTGCCGCGGCCAGGGCTGCATGCCGTCCAGAAAAGCGCCGGCCTCTGCCAGGCTTTTCTGCGCCGGGTGGGTCAGCCCGGTCAGGATGAAACCCGGGCAAATGGCGTTGACGCGAATCCGGTCGGGCGACAGCTGCACCGAGGCCGCCTTGGTCAGGTTGACCACCGCCGCCTTGGCCGCCGAATAGGCCAGCGGGCCGCAGCCGCCGCTCAGGCCCGCGACCGACGCGGTGTTGACGATCGCCCCGCCCCGGCCCTGCTCGCGGAACACCCGCGTGGCGTGCTTGATGCCGAAGAAGACGCCCTTCACCAGCACGTCGAAGGTGTAGTCCCACTCGGCTTCTTCAAGTTCCCAGACCGGCCCGATGGCACCGCCCACGCCCGCGTTGTTGAAGATGATGTCCAGCCCGCCGAAGGCGCTAACGGCCAGCGCCACGGCGGCGGCGACGTCGGCCTCTTGCGCCACATCGCAGCGGATGAAACGGGCGTTGGCGCCAAAGCCCGCAGCACTGGCCCCGGCCAGCGCGGCGGCGCCGGTCGCTTCGTTGAAATCGGCGATTACCACTTTCGCGCCCTCGGCGAGGAAACGCTCGACGGTGGCGAGGCCCATGCCGCCGGCGCCGCCGGTGATCACGGCTACTTTGTCTTTCAGTCTCATGCCTGCTGTTCCTTCAAGTCATGCGGGTCGGTGAATCTGGCTGGCCAGACTACCAGACGCGTCCGGGCTTGCCTGCGCCTCGCTTCAGCCGGGGCCCGCAAGCGCTGCGGCCAGCGCGGTCTGCACGCCCGGATAGCCCGGCTGGTCGGTCAGCGCCTGCTGCACCACCGTCTGGCGCAGATGGGCGGTGAGCGCGGCGTCGTCCAGCTGCATACGGCCGGCGCGCAGCGCCTCGACCAGCGCCCAGCGCAGTGCTGTCAGCGTGCCGTCCTGCCCAAGGAGCGCGCGGAGCCGGGCGGTTTCCTCAGCCCGGGCGGTCGCGCCGCGCAGGGTTTCCCGTTCGACGATGGCCAGCGAATTGGCCGCCACCCGCGCCAGAAAGCGGTGCCGTTCGCTGCCTTCGGCCGCCACCGGGCCGCGCAGAAACTCCGCCACGCTGTGCAGCAGTTCGACCGTGTCGGGCAGTTCGTTCGCCACCGGGGCGGGCGGCAGCAGCGGCGTGACGGGGCCGGGAATGAGCAGGTTCACGCAGTCGATCTGGCATTCCGAGGAGCGCCGGCCGATCGCCGGGCGCTCCACCGTGCGGTCCGGCCCGGTCCGCCAGTGCTCGGCCATGGCAAGGCAGCCCACCGCCCACCAGAACGAGCCGAAGACTTCCCAGAAGCGCACATGGGCGGCATCGACCGGACGGCCGGCGACTTCCGCGTAGCCGGCGAAAAGCTCCGCGTAGTGGCCAAAGCCGCCGACCGGCAGCTCGGCCACGCCAAAGCGCCAGGACGCGGTGCACAGCCAGCCGAGGTCGCGCATCGGGTCGCCCAGATGGGAGATTTCCCAGTCCAGCACCCCGACCAGCCCGTCCGGCCCGACCATCAGGTTGCCGTTGCGGAAATCCGCATGCGTCAGCGCCGGCGGCACCGGCGGCGGCAGATGCGCCAGCAGCCACTGCGCGGTGTAGTCGATCATCGGCTGCGGGCTGTGGAAGGACCGGTAGTGCGCCCAGGTCTGGCGCACCAGATCCGCCGGCGCGACGACCTTGAGTTCACGGTCGAGGCCGGTCGCCACCGGGTCGACGGCGTGAATCCGCGCCAGCATCTGCCCGCACTGGCGGGCGAGCTGACGCCGCGCCTCGGCGAGCGCCGGGCTTTTCACGATTCGGCTGCCCAGGGTTTCACCCTCCAGCCAGCGCATCACGCAGGCTTCGCCGAGACCATCCTCGGGCCGCAATTCGAGTACCACACCCGCCACCGGCACGCCGGCGGCCTCGGCTGCGCGAATCACCTTCGCCTCGACCCGCGGCCCGATCTGCTCCACCCCGTC
>JALRCR010000309.1 GCA_023257255.1 Gammaproteobacteria bacterium
TCTGGCCTTTATGGTCGGGCCGGACGGGCACTTCCGTTTCGTCGACGCCGCCGACGGCAACGTGCGTAAAACCGGTGCCCTGTTGCCGGCGGGCACCAGCCTTCAGCCAGACCTGACCGGATATCGCACCCACGGGCCGCTGGCGCTGGGGCTTGCAGATGGGCGCGCGCTGCTGGTTCAAGCGGCCTACCGCTCTACGTTTATCAACAACCAACGAGGGGTCGACCCCTCCTTGAGCTTCCCGCTGGGCAAGACGCCGCTGGCGATCCTGCCGGCAGGCGCGCAGCTGCGGGCCCTGACCGCCGCCACCGACGGCACGACGTTCACGCTGGCCGCAGTTAGCACCGAGGGCGATCTGGTGATGGCGCATGCCGCGCCCGCCACCGGGCTGGTGCTGGACCCGGAGAGTGCGGAGCTGGAAACGACCGTCACGCCCATCGAGCGGCTGGCGAGCGACACCGCGCACGTGCTGGTCAACAACGACCAGCAGCAAATCTTCACCGTCTCATCCTCCGGCAGCGTCAGTTTCTTCGATATTCGCGACAAGACCGCGCCCCGTCGGGTCGAGACCGTGCAGGTCGTCGGGCCCGACATGCAGGTGACCGATGCCCGCCTGCTGGCCGGCGGCCACTCGCTGCTGATCGGCGACAGCACCGGCCGGATCAGCCAATGGTTCCCGGTGCGGGATCCCGCCAACAACCTGCGTCTGACCCGCGTGCGTGAATTCACCGCCCTGCACGGCGCGATTAGCCAGATCGAGCCGGAGTACTACCGCAAGGCGTTTGCCGCCATGGACGCTGGCGGCACGCTGGGACTCTTCCACACCACTTCCGAACGCACCCTCCTGATCGAGCAGACCGGACTCACCGGTGCCCGGGCGCTGGCCTACTCGCCCCGCGCCGAACACCTCATGGCCTTCGGCGAGGCGGGCGACCTGCGGCGCTGGCAGGCCAATAATCATCACCCCGAGGTGTCCTGGCATTCCCTGTGGGAAAAGGTCTGGTACGAGGGGCGCTCGGGCCCGGAATTTATCTGGCAGTCGTCCTCCGCCAGCAGCGACTTCGAGCCCAAGTTCAGCCTCACCCCGCTCGTTTTTGGCACGATCAAAGCGGCTTTTTACGCGCTGTTTTTCGCGATTCCTTTGGCCATCTGCGGGGCGATATACACCGCCTATTTCATGCATCCGCGCATGCGGGCGGTGGTCAAGCCCTCCATCGAAATTATGGCCGCGCTGCCGACGGTGATTCTCGGTTTTCTGGCCGGCTTGTGGCTGGCGCCGCTGATCGAATCCCACCTCATGGGGGTGCTGGCCGCCACCGTGCTGCTGCCGCTCAGCGTGGTGCTGGCCTCCGCGCTCTTCAGCCTGCTGCCCGTCCGTGTTCAGGGCTGGCTGCCGCCGGGGCGAGAGACCCTGCTGATTATTCCGCTGCTGTCGTTGGTGCTGTGGGGGGTGATGGAAATCAGCCAGCCGCTCGAACAACTGTGGTTTGGCGGCAATTTGCCGCGCTGGCTGACGCAGGAATTCGGCATTACCTACGACCAGCGCAATTCGCTGGTGGTGGGCATTGCGATGGGTTTTGCGGTCATTCCCAACATTTTCTCGATCAGCGAAGACGCCGTATTTGCCGTGCCCCGCCAGCTCACCACCGGCTCGCTGGCGCTGGGCGCGACGCCCTGGCAAACGCTGAGCCGCGTGGTGTTGCTGACGGCCAGCCCGGGCAT
Organism: Gammaproteobacteria bacterium; assembly: GCA_023257255.1. GTDB lineage: Bacteria > Pseudomonadota > Gammaproteobacteria. The sequence goes on from JALRCR010000309.1 coordinate 1,723, forward strand.
TTTCTCGGGGGTGATGATTGGCCTCGGACGCGCTGTCGGCGAAACCATGATCGTGCTGATGTCGACCGGCAACACGCCGGTCATGGACCTCAGCATTTTTCAGGGCTTCCGCGCCCTGTCGGCCAATATCGCGGTGGAAATGCCGGAGTCTGAACTCAACAGCACCCACTACCGTGTGCTGTTTCTGGCGGCGCTGGTGCTCTTCCTTACCACCTTTGTCTTCAACACCGTGGCCGAGGTGGTGCGTCAGCGCCTCCGCCGCCGCTACGGCAACCTGTGATGTCAGCCATGCGAAATCACTTCCGGCAATGGATGATGAGCGGCAGCCCCTGGGTGTGGTTCACCGCCGGGGCGGTCAGCCTCAGTCTGGTGATGGTGTTCGGCCTGCTTGGCCTCATCGCCGGCAACGGCCTTGGGCATTTCTGGCCCGCGCGCCTCGCGCTGGTTGAACTTGAGGGCGAGCCGTCCGTGCTGATGCTGGGCGAGCTGGCGGACCACGAAACGGTCGCGGCCTCACGGGTTCGGGACGGCGGCGGCACGGTGCCCGAAGGCGCGACGGTCGTTAAGCGGCTGCTGCTGAAGCGAGGTAATCGCGACCTCAACGAGCAGGATTTTGTCTGGATCAACGCGCCCTCCATCAAGCGGCTGGAATACCCGGCCGACGTGGTGGCGATCGAACGGCGCGAGTGGGGCAATCTCTACGGCCGTATCAAAGGCCTGACCGAAAATGACCAGCCGGTGTCGGCGAGCGAACTGCCGGCGCGGATTGACCGGGCGCTGGCGCTTCGTGAGGACATCGATCACCTCGAGAAAGAGGAAATCGGCGCGGTCAATTATCAAATCGAACGGCTGCGCCTGCGCGAAAAGGCTGCCCGTAAACGGGGTATCGCGGAGGCCGAACTTGAAGCGCTGGTCGCTGAAA
>JALRCR010000030.1 GCA_023257255.1 Gammaproteobacteria bacterium
AGCGGTAGAAGTCCGCGATCAGCGGCTTGCGCTGCACGCCTTCCTCGCCCACGAAACTGTGGTTCCAGAAGACTTCCGGCCACAGGAACTGCAGGCTCGCTGCCAACATCGACAGCTCTACATGGTGGCCGCCGATGAGCCCGCGGTCGCGGGCATAGAGCGCGGCGGTGATGGCCTGCGAGGCGGTCAGCGCTGCCACCTTGTCGCTGGCGATCGTGCGCACGAGCTGCGGGTCGCCGCCCGCGCCCTGGGCCGCGGCAAAGCCCGAAACCGCCTGAATTACCGGGTCGTAGACCCGCTGGTGCGCGGCCGGCCCGGTCGCGCCGAAACCGGAAATGGAGACGTAAATCAGCGACGGATGCAGCTTGTGCAGGTCTTCAAAACCAAGGCCGCTGCGGTCCAGCGCGCCGGGACGCGAGTTCTGCACAAAGACGTCGGCGGTGCGAATGAGCCGTAGCAGGGGGCCGCGCAGCTGGGGGTTTTTGAGGTCTACCGACATCGAGCGTTTATTGCGGTTCATCTGCGCGTGATAGGCACCAACCCCGCCCCGCGAGCCACCGACGTGACGCGCCGGATCGCCGGCACCGATGGTTTCCAGTCGAATCACGTCCGCCCCCTGGTCGGCCAGAATGCCGGTCGCCAACGGGCCGGAGGCGTTGGTAGTGACTTCGATAATGCGGATACCGCGCAGTGGTTCCATCAAGACTCTCCCCGAATGCGTTATTGGTGAATCGGGGCGAACCCCATGGGTCGCACTATAAAGCCTCAGTCGCCCTGACCGAGCGCGGCGGCACGACGCAGGGCCTCGCCCAGCGTGGCGAAACTCTGGCCGCCATCCAGCAAGGCGAGCACGCCGGCGCGGGCCAGCTTGCGCTGCACCCGGTCATTGGCGCCCGCCACCAGCACCTGCACGCCGCGTTGGCGGAAACCGCGCACGGCATCCTCAAACGTCTGCAAGGCGGTGATGTCGACAAAGGGCACCCAGCGCAGATTGAATACCAGCACCCGCGGCACGCCGCTCGCGCTCAAGGCCCGCTCGAAGTTCTCAACCGCACCGAAGAAAAACGGCCCGTCTAGCGTATAGACCAGCGTCTCCGCCGGCAGGGTCGACAAGTCCGCCGCCGCCAGCGCCGGCGCGAGTTCCAGCGCGCTGGCCGGGCGCACCTCAACGCTGCTCGCCATGCGCCGCATGAAGTGCAGCATGGCCAGAATCACCCCGATGTTGACGGCCACCACCAGATCCGCAAACACCGTCAGCCCGAAGGTGACCAGCAGGATCACCACGTCGGCGCGCGGCGCCCGGCGCAGCATCCCGACAAAATGCCGGGCCTCGCTCATGTTCCAGGCCACCACAAACAGAATCGCCGCCAGCACCGCCAGCGGCACGTCCGCGGCCAGCGGTGCGAGGAACAGCAGCACGCCGACCAGCGCCAGCGCGTGAATCACCCCGGCCAGCGGCCCGGTGGCGCCGTTCCGCACGTTGGTCGCCGTCCGCGCAATAGCGCCGGTGGCCGCAAACCCGCCCAGCAGCGGCGCGAGGAGATTCGCCAATCCCTGACCGATTAACTCCTGATTGGGGTCGTGGCGGCTACCCGCCATGCCGTCCGCCACCACCGCTGACAGCAGGGATTCAATCGCCCCCAGCAGGGTGATGGTGAAGGCCGGGCCGATCAGTTCGATCACCCGCGGCAGCGACCAGTCAGGCCAATGCCAGGACGGCAGGCCAACGGGAATGCCGCCGAATGCGCTGCCGATGGTGGCGACGCCATGGAAATGAAAATAGCGCTCAAGCCCCGTCGCCAGCAGCAGCACGAGCAGCGGCGCGGGCACCCGTCGCAGCCCCGGCACCCGCGGCGCCGTCAGCAGCACGCACAGACAGCCCGTTGCCAGCAGCGTAGTCGGCAGATGCAAGGCCGGCAGCGCCTGCCACAACTGCCACAGCTTGCTGTGAAAATGCGCCCCCGCCGGCGTCGGCAATCCGAAAAACGCCGCCCACTGGCCCACCCAGATGACGACCGCAATGCCGGCCGTGAAGCCGACGATCACCGGGTCGGGAATGAAGCGGATCAGCGTGCCCAGCCGCGCCATGCCCAGCAGACACAGCATGCCGCCGGCCATCAGGGTCGCGAGCTGCAGCCCGTCCAGCCCGTAGCGCGCGGTAATCCCGGCAAGGATGACAATAAACGCGCCGGTCGGCCCTGCAATCTGCAAGCGGCTGCCGCCGCAAAGTGACACCACCACGCCCGCCACGATGGCGGTATAGAGGCCCTGCTCGGGCCGCGCACCGGAGGCGATCGCAAACGCCATCGCCAGCGGTAAAGCCACCACTCCCACCACCAGCCCGGCCAGCAGGTTGGGCCACCAGTGTCGGCGTGCGAACAGCCCCGCGCGCCAGGCCTCAACGGCGATCATCATCAGAATGGACACTCCCCGCAGCGCGAGCCCCGCCATAGGGCCGCATCGGCCATCATACAGGCGCAAGGATTGAGCCTGCTGATCCGGCACAATGCGCCCTCACCTCGCTCACGCTGCCGGCCCTGCCGGGGAGACCCCATGCCCGAAAGTCTGCTACCGCTGTTGCCGCTCGCTCTCCCGCTCGTCCTTGCGTTCGCGCTGGGCGCCCTGCTGATCTGGCTGCTGCTACGCCCCGGCGCCCGCGCCCTGCAACTGGCGCTGACGCAAAACGAAGCCGACCGCACGGCGCTGGAAGCCGCCCTGCTCGCCGGACAGCACGCGCTGGGCGAGGCCAATGACGAGCGCAGCCGCCTCGCCGAGCGAGCGGCGCAAATTCCGGGGCTTGAAACGCGCCTGGCGCAGCTGGAACAGCGCCTTCGCGAGCAGGAAATCGCCATCGGCGACCTGCGCGAACAGAACGGCCGCCTCGGCGCGGCGCTGAACGCCGGCACCGAGCAGACCAATAAGCTCCAGCAGGAACATGCTCAGCTCACCGCCCAACTCACCGCCCGCCAGGACGAGCTTGCCCAGCTCGGCGCCAGTCATGCGGCCAACCAGCAGGCGCTAGCCGACGAGCGGCGCCAGCACGACGAAAAAATGGCCCTGCTGGATCAGGCCAAGGAAGTCTTGAGCGATCGCTTCAAGACCATCGCCACCGAACTGCTGGATGAGAAAAGCCGCAAGTTCACCGAGCAGAACCAGAGCAATCTGGACCAAATCCTCCTGCCGCTGCGCCAGCAGATCACCGACTTCAAGAGCAAGGTTGAAGAGGTCTACGTCAACGAGAGCAAGGACCGCTCGGCGCTGGCGCAGCAGGTGAAAGAACTGCAGGCGCTGAACACCACCCTGCACCAGGACGCGCAAAACCTGACGCTCGCGCTGAAAGGCGACCGCAAGGCGCAGGGCAACTGGGGCGAAATTATTCTGGACGAAGTGCTGGAGCGCGCGGGTCTGCGCGAAGGCGAACACTACACGCGGCAAAACGCCATGAAGGCCGAAGACGGCGCCAGCAACGTCATTCCCGACGTCATCATCCGGCTGCCAGGCGAACGGCAGATTGTGGTGGACTCCAAGTTCACGCTGCCCGATTACCGCGCCTTCGCCGACGCCGCCGACGACGACGCCCGCGCGGCCTCCCTGAAGCGCCATCTCACCGCGATCCGCAACCACATCAAAGGCCTGTCAGAAAAAAAATATCAGGCGCTTTACGAGCTGCAGACGCTCGACTTTGTGGTGATGTTCATCCCGCTCGAGCCGGCCTTCATGCTGGCGGTGACCAACGACGCGGAACTTTTCTCTGACGCTTGGGAAAAGAACGTGCTGCTGGTCAGCCCCAGCACGCTGCTGTTTGTCGTGCGCACCATCGCGCACCTGTGGCGACAGGATGCGCTGAGCCGCAACGCCAAGGAGATCTCGCGCAAGGGGGCCGACCTCTACGAGAAACTGGTCGGCTTCGTTGACGATCTGGAGCGGGTGGGCGGGGCGCTCGGCACCGCCCAGCGCAGCTTTGACGAGGCGAAGAAGAAACTGCGTGACGGCCGCGGCAGCGCGATCCGCCAGGCCGAGATGCTGGTCGAACTGGGCGTCAAGCCGGCCAAGACCCTGCATGTGCAATGGGGCAGCACTGATGAGCGCCCGGCACTGCCCGAGCCCTGAGCCCCAAGCGCGTTATTGACGCGAGTTTCAATATCCAGAATCCTGTTGAAGCCGACTTCAATAACAGCGCCGGCGGCGACCGGCCGCGCAACGGGGAGCTTCCATGTCTGCCAGTGCCTACGCCGACTACAACCCGCTAGACCCGGCCGTCCGGGAAAATCCTTATCCGTGGTACACCTACCTGCGCGACGAGGCACCGGTCAAATTTATTGAAAGCTTGGGCGCGTGGGCAGTCTCGCGCCATGAAGACGTGCGCAAGCTGCTGCTGGACCACGCGCAGTTTTCTTCCGACCCGTTAATCCGCATCGCTTTCGGCGACTTCAACCCGGCGCCGGATGCGCGCTATCTGCTCTCCAGCGATCCGCCGGACCACACGCGACTGCGCACGCTGGTCAACAAGGCCTTCTCGCGCCGCTACATTCTCGAATTGCGCGACGAAATTGCCGCCACGGCAGCACGCCTGCTTTCCGATCTGGACGGCCGCGATGAATACGATTTCATCGCCGAATTTGCCGCCCCGCTGCCCGTGACGGTGGTGGGGAATATCCTGGGCGTAGAGCCGTCCATGCACGCCGCGTTTCGCCGCTGGTCGAATAACGTTACTGCCGGCGGCAACGCCGACGCGCTCAGCGAGCAGCAGCGCGCGGTCATTCGCAGCGATGCAAACGACTTCCGCGAATACTTTCTGGCGCGCATCAACACGGTTCGAAAAAAGCCGGAAGACAACCTGATTTCGGCGCTGGTACATGCCGAAGAAACCGGGCAGAAACTCTCTGCAGACGAAGTGCTGGCGCTGTCGGTACTGTTGCTCATCGCCGGCAACGAGACCACCACCAACCTGCTGTCGAACGCGATGGTCACGCTCGCGCAGTTTGGCGACGAGGAAAAACTGGCGCGCAGCGAGCGCAGTCTTATCCCGGCGCTGATCGACGAAAGCCTGCGCTTTCAGTCACCGGTGCAACTGCTGTTCCGCCGGGCCACCGCCAACACCGAAATCGCAGGCCAGAAGCTGCCGCAGGACGCGATTGTGATGCCGATTTTTGCCAGCGCGAATCGCGACGAGCGCGCTTTCAGCACGCCGGAACGGGTCGACATCCGGCGCACGGACTTGCGCAATCAGCTGGCGTTCGGCTGGGGCATCCACCTGTGTCTCGGCAAAGCGCTGGCGAATCTCGAAGGCGAAGTCGCGCTGAACGCGCTGTTCGACCGCTACGCGCGGGTCGAGATCAATACCCCGCAGATCGAGTGGTGCGATGCCTTTTATTTGCGCGGGCCCAAAAACCTGCCGGTGCGCGTGCATCGCGCATGAGCCCACGCCCGCGGGCCGCGCGCCTGTCGCCAGACGCCCGACGCGAACTGCTGTTGCAGCACGCGCTGGCGGCGTTCGCAGACAAGGGCCTGTCGGCCGCGCGTCACAGCGACGTGGCGGCGCTGGCCGGTGTCTCGCTGCCGACTGCCTTGCACTATTTTCCCAGCCGCGAGGCGCTGCGCGCCCGCGTGCTGGATGAGGTCTCGCGCTTCCTGCTGGAAGACGTCCTCGCCGTTGCGGCCGCCCGTCACACACCGGCGACCGAGGCTATCGTCGCGGTGATGCTGGGCTTTGATGACGCCATCGAGACCCATCCGCATCACATCCGGATCTGGCTCGAATGGAGCGTCGCGGTGCGCGGCGACCTATGGCCGAGCTATCTCGAGTTTTACGCCGGCGCACTGAAAGGTATCGGTCTCTTGCTGGCACGCGGCAAGCGGCAGGGCTGTATTGCCCGTCAGCTTGATAGCAAGGACGCGGCGCGGGTCATCGTCAGCCTGGCCCACATGATTGTGCAGATGAAATTTGCCGGCAGCGCCCGCGCCCAGATCGCACACACCGTGCGCTCGCTGGTGCTGGGCTACCTGGCGCAGTAGGCCCAAGCCACAACCACCGGGAGGTCCCATGCATTTAGGCTATCTGGAAACCATGAAACAGACCGCGGTCGATCCGGCCCGTCGCGGTTTTCTGCGCCACGGCGCCGCGGCAGTGCTGGGCAGCATGGCCGGCGGTGCGCTCGCGGCGGAGGCGACACCCAAGGGCTTTAAGGGCAGCGGTCGCATGGACATGAGCAGCGGCGAAGACTGGATCGATACCTTCTTCAACGGCGGTGCCGAGGCCATCGTCCACTTCTATGCGGACGAGTTCGTATTCGAAGACGTCACGCTGTTCCAGACCATCGACAGCAAGGATGACCTCTACCGCGCCTTCCTGCCGTTCAATAACGCAGGTCCGGATTCACCGGCCGGTGTGCATCAGTTCGACGTCATTCGCTACGACGGCGGTCTCGCCGGGGACCGACGCGGTGTGACCCGCAGCGGCGCGCCGGAAAACTACAGCCCGGAGGTTTGGGCGCTATGGAGCGGCGATACCCTGAAAGGCGCCGCTCACGACTACGACGAGTGGGCGGTGATGAACTGGGTGTGGAAAGCCACCCACAACATGGATTTTCTCGGACTGCCGGCCAAGGGCAAAACCACCTGGTGCCGAGGCATTACGTTTCACTGCTATCGCGAACGCAAAATCGTGCGCGAGTTCACGCACTGGAACTTCCGCGATGTCGGCGTGCAGTTGGGCGCGCTCGCGCCACAGGCGCCCTTCTGGCGCAAGGACTGGCAGCCGCCAAAGTAGCCGTTAGAGCCAGCGCATCCGGCCCAGCTCGAAGCGGTGGGCGAGCAGCGGATGGGTCGGCCAGGCGCGCAGCCGCAAGGCCGCCAGACCGGACAGCGCAGGGGTGACGGTGGCGGCGTAGCGCGTCTCCCCGTCCGGCGCTGCGCACGGCGCAAGGGCGACGCAGGTTTGCGGCTGAAAAATCCCATCGGCGCTCAGCGCGCCGAGCTGGCATTCCACATGCACATCCGTCGCCGCCAGACCGTTCAGCGCGAGCGCGACCTGCAATTCAAAACTGCCGCCCGCCGGTAGGGTGGCCGGTGGCCCGTCCAGCAGGCGAAGGCCAAGACCGGGCCAGGCGGCGGCGACGCGTGCTTTCCACGCGGCGAGGGCGCGCGCCCCGGCGTGGTCGTCGGCACCGAGGGCGCGCGCGAGGCGCGCCGCCGGCGCATAGAAGCGCGTGGTGTATTCCATGACCTGCCGCTCGGCGTTGAAGCGCGGCAGCACCGTGCGTTGCGAGGTTTTGGCGAGCTTCACCCAGCTCTCCGAATAGCCCCGCCCGCCGCGGTCGAAGTAACACGGCTTGGCGACGTCAAACAGCAGCCGGCAGATTTCGGCCGCCTCGAGGCGATTGCGCTCGTGCTCCGGCAGCTGGTGGCCCATCGGCGCCACGCCAAAGCCGTTGTCGCCGGTGTAGCCCTCGGCCCACCAGCCGTCGAGGATCGACAAATGCACCGCGCCGTTCATGGCCGCCTTCATGCCCGAGGTGCCGCTCGCTTCCAGCGGGTATTCCGGGTTGTTGAGCCAGATGTCGACGCCCGTCACCAACCGCCGGGCGAGCGAGATGTCGTAGTTCTCAATCAGGAACAGCCGCCCGGCAAACGCCGGCTGCATGGCGTATTCGTGCAGCTGGCGGATCAAGGCCTGACCGCCCACATCGCGCGCATGGGCCTTCCCGGCGTAGAGCAAAATGACCGGGCGCTCGTCGTCGTTGAGCAGCGCGGCAAGGCGCGCCGGATCGCTGAGCAGCAGCGTGGCGCGTTTGTAGGTGGCGAAGCGCCGCGCGAACCCAACAATCAAGGGGTCTCGCGCGGGTGAAAGCCGCTTGAGGCGACGCTCGATATCCGCCGGCGCGAGCCCGTTGCGCCGGTATTGGCGAGCCAAACGCTCGCGCAGTTCGTGCAAGAGGTCGAGCTTCAGCAGCTGGCGCACGCTCCACCAGGTGTGGTCGGGCAGCTCGTCGATCCGCTGCCAGAAGTCTGCGTTGCAGAGTTCGTTGCGCCACTGCCGACCAAAGCGCTGGTCGAACAGAGTCACCCACGAGGTCGCGAGATAGGTGTGGGTATGGACCCCGTTGGTCACATGACTGACCGGATTTTCGGTGGGCGTAATCTCGGGCCAGATGAAGCTTTCGTTGCGCGCCGCCACGCCCTCGTGCACCGCGCTGACGCCGTTGTGAAAGCGCGACGCACGCAGGGCCAGCGCGGTCTGGTTGAAGCCCAGCGCGTTCTGCGGGCTTGCACCGAGCGCGAACAGCGTGTGTTCGGTGACGCCGAGCTCTTCGATCAGCTGCGGGAAATACTGCCGCATCAGTTCGTGCGGAAAGACATCGTGCCCCGCCGGCACCGGGGTATGGGTGGTGAACACCGTGGCCGCCGCCACGGCCTCCAGCGCGCTGTGAAAATCGAGACCCAGGCGCACGTGCTCGCGCAGGCGCTCCAGCATCATGAACGCGGCGTGACCTTCGTTGACGTGCCACACGGTGGGCGCAAACCCCAGCGCGCGCAGCGCGCGCACCCCGCCCATGCCCAGCACGATTTCCTGCGCGATGCGGGTTTCAAGGCCACCGCCGTAAAGCTCGTGCGTGATGCGGCGGTCGTCGTCGGTATTGGTGTCCAAATCGGTGTCGAGCAGCAGCAGGCTGATTTCTCCCAGCCGACCTATCCACACCCGAATCGCCGCATCCCTGCCCAGCAGGTCCACGTGCAGGCGAAGCGGCGCACCGCTCGCGTCGTGCGCTTCGCCGAAGGCCAAATCCCCGCCATAGACCGGCAGATAGCGGAGCTGCTGCTGGCCCTCGGCATCGATCTCCTGCCGCAGATAGCCGGCGCGATAAAAAAGCCCCACCGCCACGAATGGCAGGCGCAGATCGCCGGCCGCCTTGCAGTGGTCACCGGCCAGCACGCCCAGGCCGCCGGCGTAGAACGGCAGGCTTTCGTGCAGGCCGTACTCGGCGCAGAAATACGCCACCAGGTCCTCGTCCTCGTTGAGCAGGGCCAGAACCCGCGCATCGCGCGGCTGTTGCAGATAGCTCGTGTGCGCGGAGAGCACCGTCTCGTATTCCTGCAGGAACACCGCGTTGGTGGCGGCGGCATCGAGCGTCGCCTGCGCAACGCGCCGCAGGAACATGCGCGGGTTGTGACCGCAGGCGTTCCAGAGCGGCCGGTCGAGGTTGCTAAAGAGTTCCTGAATCCGGCGGTCCCAGGTGTAGGAGAGGTCGTCGGCCAGTTCATGCAGGCGGCCCAGCGCCGGCGGGACCTGCGGCTGGATCTCGAACGCAAACTGGGTGGGCATAGCATCCTGCATCGGGTTACTCCAGATCGGGGCGGCAGGAAGGACGGCGCGTGAACCCAGTCTACTGGCGAGCCACCGGGCGCACCGCACGTGGGTCAAGGCGAGCGCTGATCGCCCCGCCGGGGGCGAATAATTCGAGGGGCCGCTCTAGAATCCCGCCATGATGCGCGTGCTATTTGTGACCGCGGAGGCGACGCCTTTCGCGCAAACCGGGGGCTTGGGTGAAGTCTGCGGCAGCCTGCCCAAGGCCTTGGCCCAACTGGGCTGCGAGGTGCGGCTGCTGCTGCCTGCCTACGGCTCGATCAAGGCGCGCTACCCCGCCCTGCGCCGGGTGCGGCCGCTGACCGCGCCGGGGCTGCCACCGGACAGCGCGCTGCTGGCCTTGCCGCTGGCACCGGGCCTTGAGCTTTGGCTGGTCGATGCGCCCGCCCTGTTTGACCGGCCGGGCGGTCTCTACAGCGACGACGCGGGGCGCGAGTGGCACGATAATCCGCTGCGCTTCGCCGCCTTCGCGCAGGCCGCCGCGGCGCTCGCGCAGGCCGCGGACTGGCGGCCGGATGTGGTCCACTGCCACGACTGGCAGACCGGCCTCACGCCCGCCTTGCTCGCCGGGCAAAGCCCGCGCCCGGCCACCGTCTTCACCATCCACAATCTCGCTTTTCGCGGTCTTTGCGACCGTGCCACCTTCGAGCAGTTGCAGCTGCCGAGAGACTGGTGGGACTGGCAAAAGCTCGAGTTTCACGGCCAGTGCGCGTTCATCAAGGGCGGGCTGGTGTTTGCCGACCGCCTGAGCACCGTCAGCCCGGGCTATGCGGAAGAAATCAAAACGGCGGACTTCGGCTATGGTCTGGACGGCCTGCTCCGGCAGCGCGCGGGCGAGCTGCAGGGCATCCTGAACGGCATTGACCAGACGGTGTGGGACCCGGCCACCGACCCGCATCTCCGCGCGCCTTACCACGCGGGGGATCTCGCCGGGCGCGCCATTAACAAGGCGGCGGTGCAGGAGAGCTTCGGCCTTGCCCTTCGGCCCGAGGCCTGCCTGCTCGGTGTGGTCAGCCGGCTGACGGATCAGAAAGGCATCGACCTGCTGCTGGCCGCGCTGCGCGACCCGGCAACAGCCGACCTGCAGTGCGCGATTCTGGGCAGCGGCGAGCCCTGGCTGGAAGACGCCGTGCGCGCGCTGGTGGCCGATTTTCCGGGCCGGATTGGCGCGCGCTTTGGCTACGACACGGCGCTGTCGCATCTCGTCTACGGCGGCATCGACGCCTTTGCCATGCCGTCCCGCTTCGAGCCTTGCGGGCTCTCGCAGTTCTACAGCCTGCGCTACGGCGCGGTGCCCGTGGTGCGCCATACCGGCGGACTGGCCGACAGCGTGCACGAAGGGCCGACGGGCAACGGGCTGGTGTTTCATCCACCGTTCGTCGGCGATCTGCTGGCAGCGCTGGTGCGCCTCAAGGCCTGCTGGCAAGACCAAACCGCCTGGCGGGCCTTGCAGGCGCGCGGCATGGCCCAGGATTTTTCCTGGGCGCGCAGTGCCGAGGCCTATCTCGCGCTCTATCGTTCGCGTTTGCCCCCGGAGGTGCCGTCCCATGCCCTTACCCACGCTTGAGGACATCGAACAGGCCGCCGCGGTGATTCGCCCGTGGTGCCCGCCGACGCCGCAATACGCCTGGCCGCTGCTTGCCGAACGCGCCGGCTGCGAAGTCTGGGTCAAGCACGAGAACCACACGCGGACGGGGGCCTTCAAGCTGCGCGGCGGGCTGCACTACCTGCATCAACTCAAAGCCAGTGGCCGAGCCTGCGCGGGCTTGATTGCCGCCACCCGCGGCAATCACGGCCAAAGCATCGGGCTGGCCGGCCGCGCCTTCGGCCTGCCGGTGACGATTGTCGTGCCCCACGGCAATAGCCGCGAGAAAAACGCCGCCATGCGCGCCCTCGGCGTGCGCTTGCTGGAAATTGGTGACGACTACGAAGACGCCCGCCTCGCCGCGGTCGAACTGGCGGCGCGCGAAAATCTGGAGATGGTGGCCTCGTTCCACCCGGATCTGGTGACGGGCGTGGCGACCTACGGGCTGGAACTCTTCCGCGCGGCGCCGACGCTGGACGCGGTGTTCGTAGGCGTCGGCCTGGGCTCCGGCGCCTGCGGCCTGCTGGCAGCGCGCGCGGCGCTGGGACTCAACAGCAAAGTGATCGGCGTGGTGGCGGCGGGGGCGCCGACCTACGCGCTGTCCTTGGCCGCGGGCCGACCGGTCGCCACCGCGGAAGCGCGCACGCTGGCCGACGGACTCGCCTGCCGCGCCCCCGCTGCCGATGCGCTGCAACTCATGCTGGCCGGGCTGGACCGGATTGAAGTGGTCAGCGACGCGCGCATCGCCGCGGCCATGCGCTACTACTACGAGGACACCCACAACCTGGCCGAAGGCGCCGGCGCCGCCGCGCTGGCCGCGCTGCTGGCCGCGCCGGAATGCCGGCCGGGCGCGCGTCTGGGCGTGGTGCTGAGCGGCGGCAATGTGGACCGCGAGATCTTCGCGGCCATCCTGCAGGCCGGCGATCCGGCCCGCGTTTAAACCCGCGCTACTTCGACTCGCCGCCCGTTTTAGCGAGCGCGTCTTCCAGCTCTTTCGCCAGTTTGTAGCGGCCCTCACGCTCGGCCTGGTCGGCCTCTTTCAGGCAGTAGTCCTTGCCCTGCGCCCGCGAGAGCTTGCAGAACTGCCGCTTGCGCTCGACCTGCGCGTTCAACATGTCGAGCTTGGCGTTGTAGCGGTCACGCGGGGTGTCGGCGCGGGTCACCAGAGGGGTGCCGTCTTCCTCAGCGTCCTCGTCGTCGTCGTAATCGTCGTAGAAGGCCTGCGCGGGATGGCACAGGCACAGCGCGAAACAAACCAGCAGCAGGCGCAAAGATTGCGACATCGACAGTCCTCCTCCGTTGAAAGGCCATTCTACGCCGGCAAACCGGCTGTGCCTGCGCGGCGTAGGTGCATAGACAAATCAAGCGCGCTGGGTTCAAGTGCGGCCATGACGATCCCCCTCCGCCTGACGGCCCTGCTGCTCCTCGGCAGCCTGTGTGCCCTGCCGCTCACCGCCGGCGAGATCCTGCGCTGGCAGGACCCCGAAGGTAAAACCCATTTTGGCGATCGCCCGCCCGCTGGCGTGAACGCCGACATCGTGGTGCCCAAAATCAGCAATCTGGCCCACGGCGAGCGGCCGCCCGCTGAGTCCGCCCGCGAAACCGGCGGTAAAGCACCGCCGGCGGTCGACCCCGTGCCGGCGCGCGAACGCTGCGAACAGGCCCGACGCGACGTCGTGGTACTCGCGACCCAGCGGCCGGTGTATCGCGACGAGGCGGGCCGCTTGCGCGTCAAACGGGGCGCGGGACGCCCCGATGCCTACACCGGCGAGCGGCAATATCTGGCCGACCGGGAACGCAGACAGGAACTCAGCCGCGCAGAGCTCATGTTCACCCGCGACTGCGCCGCCTGGCCCGAACTGCAGGACCGGGCGCAGGCCGAGGCGGATCTGCTGGGCGAGGAGCAGTGCGAACTCGCCCGCGCGGCGCTGGCCGAGGCCAAGCGCAAGGGGGTGCCTGCGAACGAGGAGGCGCAGGTTCGTGCGCGGCGCGAAATTGCCCAATGGTGCGGGTCGCGATGAGCGACTTCACCCGATTCCACCAGCCGCTGCGGGCAGCGGTCATCGGCGCGACGGGCGGGATTGGCGGCGCGCTCTGTGCGGCGCTGGCGGCCCACCCGGCGGTGGCCGAGGTCTACGCCTTCGCCCGTGAAGCGCCGCGCCTCGCCCTGCCCAAGCTGCGGAGCGGGGCACTCGACCTGACGGCAGAAGACAGCATCGAAGCCGCCGCCGCGCTGGCCGGCACGGGCGGGCCGCTGGATCTGGTGCTGGTGGCCAGCGGGCTGCTGCACGCCGAGGGGCTGGCGCCCGAGAAGCGCTGGGAGTCGCTCAACGCCGACGCCCTGACGACGCTCTTCGCGGTCAATGCGACCGGCCCGGCGCTCTGCGCACGCTACTTCCTGCCGCATTTGCGCCGCGGGTCGACCAGCGTGTTCGCCGCGCTCTCGGCCCGGGTGGGCAGCATCAGCGACAACCGGGCCGGCGGCTGGTACGGCTACCGGGCCTCGAAGGCGGCGCTCAACATGCTGCTCAAAACCCTGGCGCTGGAGTTGGCGCGACGCAATCCCGATGCGGTCTGCGTCGGCCTGCATCCGGGCACCGTCGACACCGGCCTGTCGCGGCCCTTCCAGTCACGCGTGCCCGACGCGAAACTGTTCACCCCGGATCGCGCCGCCAGTCAGTTACTGGCGGTGTGCGCCGGGCTCACCCCCGCCGACAGCGGGCAGGTTTTCGCCTGGGACGGCAGCCCCGTCCCGGCCTGAAGGAGTTTCACCATGTCCCGTTTCCGCTCGTCCCGTGCCGTCTTGCTGCTGGCGCTCGGCGCTTTGATCGCCTGTAGTCGGGAAGCGCCCCCCCCCGCCGCCCGCCCCGGCGCCGACCAACATCGTCAAAGAAACCGAAGCGCAGGTGAACGCCAGCATCAAGGCCAATACCGAGGCGTTGGACAAGGCGATCGAGGCGCAAAGCACCGGCGCCGAGCCGCCCAAGTAAGTCGTGCGGGGTGAACAAGAGGCCGCGATAGCGGCCGCCGTTGCGGCCCTGGCGCGCGGCGAACTGGTGGGTTTGCCGACCGAGACGGTCTATGGCCTGGGCGCCAATGCGACCGACCCCGCCGCCATCGCCCGGCTCTACGCGGCCAAAGGGCGACCGGCCGACCATCCGGTGATCGTGCACATCGCGAACCCTGCGGCGCTGGCACGCTGGGTGCGCGAGGTACCGCCGGCGGCCCGTGCGCTGGCAGCCGCCTGCTGGCCCGGACCGCTGACGCTGGTGCTGCCGCGGGCGCCGGAGGTGCTCGACGCCGTGACCGGCGGACAGGACACGGTCGCCGTGCGCTGCCCGGATCATCCGCTGGCGCTTGCCTTGCTCGAGGCCTGCGCGACGGCGGGCATCCACGGGCTGGTCGCGCCCTCGGCCAATCGCTTTGGCCGGCTGAGCCCGACCGAAGCCGCCCACGTGCAACAGGAGTTCGGGCCCGAAGTCGCGCTGGTGCTGGACGGTGGTCCCTGCGCGGTGGGTATCGAATCGACGATTGTCGAGGTGAAGGGCGACGACGTCCGCGTGCTCCGCCCCGGCATGCTGAGCGCCGCGGCGCTGGCCGAGCTGCTGGGCCGGGCGCTCGCCGGGGCCAATGCGGCGGCCTCGCGGGTCTCGGGTGCCCTGCCGGCGCACTACGCGCCGCGCACGCCGCTGCGCTTGCTGGACGGCGCGGCCTGCGTGCAGCGGGCGATGTCGCTGGCCGCGCAAGGACAGCGGGCCGCGGTGCTGGGCAGCGCGGCGACGCTCGCCGCCCTGCCCAAGGGCGCCATCTCGCAACTCGCCCCGCTCGCCGCCAGCGACTATGCCCGCCGGCTCTACGCCGACCTGCGGACGCTGGATGGTGCCGGCGCGGCCGAGATTCTGGTCGAACAGCCGCCGACGGGCGGCGACTGGCAGGGCATCTACGACCGCCTGAGCCGGGCGGCGCGGGCGAGCGTCTAGCGCTCGCGCGGCGGCCCGGGCTGATAGCCTTCGCCGCGCGCCACGCACGCGGCAATCGCCAGATCGCCGCTGACGTTAATGGTGGTTCGGCACATGTCGAGGAGGCGGTCGACGCCCATCACGACCGCGATCAGCGCCGGATCAACGCCTATCCCGGCGAGGATGCCGATGACAAAGGGAATCGAACCCGCCGGCACCCCGGCCGTGCCGATGCCGCCGAGGATGGCGAGATACACCACCCCCAGCTGCTGCGCGGCCGACAGTTCCACGCCTGCCAGCTGCGCCAGAAACAGCACCGCGACGCCCTCGTACAGCGCCGTGCCGTTCTGATTGGCGGTGGCGCCCACTGTCAGCACGAAGCTGTTGATTTCCTTCGGCACGCCCAGCTCGCGCTCGCCCACGCCGAGGGCGGTGGGCAAGGTAGCGCTGGAGGACGAGGTGGAAAACGCGGTCAACATGGCGGTGCGGATCGCGCGGAAAAAAAACACCGGCGACAGCCCGGCACCGAAGCGCACCAGCAGGCTGTACACCCCGAACAATTGCAGGCCAAGCCCGAGCAGCACCGTGCCCACAAACCAGCCGAGCGAGGCCAGCAGGCTGCTGCCGAACTGGGCGACGTTGTTGAACACGAGGCAAAACACCGCATAGGGCGCCAGCCGCATGACCAGCCCGATCAGGGCGGCGGTGATCTCGTAGAGGCTCTCCAGCGGCGCGAGCAGGGCGTCGGCCCGGGCCCTTGGCAGCAGCGTCGCGCCCACCCCCAGCGCGAGCGCGAAAAACATCAGGTGCAGCATATTGGGCACCGGCTGGGCGACCGAGGCCAGGGGATTACGCGGCACGATGGCCTCGATCACCTGCGCCAGCGGCGCCCCCGGATCGGCCACCGGCGCGGCTTTCGCCAGCTGTTTGCCGGCGTCGGCGCCGTAAGCACTTTGCAGGGCGCTGGCGCTGCTGGCATCGAGATGGGTGCCGGGCGCGAGCGCGTGCGACAAGCCCAGCCCGATCATCACCGACACCGCCGACAGCAGCAGCGAGAGCCCGAAGGAGCGCAGGCCCACCCGCCCGAGGCGGCGCAGGTCGCCAATGCCGGCCACCCCGGTGATGAGCGAGGAGAACACCAGCGGCACCACCAGCATCAGCAGCAGGCTGAGAAACAGCTGGCCAATCGGCGCCGTGACGTGATGAATCAGGGTCTTTGTGTAGGGCTGCAGGCTGGCATTGCCGTGGACCAGGAGGCCGGCGACCGCGCCCAGTCCCAGCCCCAGCAGAATCGGCCGGTGCGCGCCGTGGTGGCCCGCGCTCATATCGGCGCCACCGCGACAGCCGGGCCCATCACGCCGCGGACCAGGGCTTTCAGGTCGTTCATGGGGATCGGTTTCGGCAGCACCTGAGCAATGCCAGCGGCCTGCAGTTCCTGCTGCGCGGGCAACTCGCCGGCGCCGGTACACAGCGCCACCGGCAGGGCAGGCATCCTGGTGTGGATCGCGCGGGCCAGTTCCAGTCCGCTCATATCGGGCAGGGACAGGTCGGTTATCACCAGCCCGCAGCCGCCCGCGTTGGCGAGCCCGTCCAGCGCCGCGCGGCCGGTGGTGAAAACGGTCACCGCATAGCCGTCTTCTTCCAGCAGTTCGCGCAGGAGCTGCCCGACCCAGATTTCATCGTCGACCACCATCACGCCCGGCGGAGCGCTTTCCCGATCGCCAGCCGCTGCGGGCGCGGTGGCGTGGGTTGACTCAGCGGGGATCGGCAGCAGGATTTCGATCCGCGTGCCGTCGCCGACTACGCTGTCGACCAGCACATGCCCGCCGTAGCGATGCACGATGCCATCGACCACCGAGAGCCCGATGCCCGTGCCGGCGCCCACTTCCTTGGTGGTGTAGAAGGGGTCGAAGATGCGATCCAGCGCCGCCGGCGCGATACCGCCGCCGGTGTCTTCCACCGCCAGCCCCAGAAAATGGCCTTCGATCCGCTGATGACAGCTCGCGCAATAGTGCTCGTTGAGCAGCACCGGCTCGACGCCGACGCTGATTTCCCCGCTCTCGCCCAGCGCGTCGCGGCTGTTGGCGACCAGATTCACCAGCACCTGCTGCAGGTCGGTCGGGTCGACCGGCAGCATGCAGGCCGCCGCCGGCAACTGCAGGCTCATGCCGATGTGGGAGGGGATCATTGGCCGCAGCATGCGGTAGGCGTCGCTGACAGCCTGCACCGCGTTGACCGGGTCGACCGGTGCCACCCCCGAGCGACGGCTGAAGGTCAGCATCTTCTGCACCAGATCACGCCCGCGTTCGCCGGCCGCCGTGATGACGTTGAGGTACTCGGTGATTTTCGGCTCCGCCGCCACCAGCGGATGCTGACTGGTCAGCCAGGTATAGCCCAGGATGCTGGCGAGAATATTGTTGAAGTCGTGCGCGACGCCGCCGGTCAACTGGCCCATCGCTTCCATTTTCTGCGTCTGCTGCAGCTGTTTCATCACCTGCTCCCGCGCTTCCTCGGCGCGGTGGCGGTCGGTGACGTCGCGAATCAGCGTCAGGGTGTGCGCCGGGCCATAGGGCACCATGCGGAACTCGCGATAGCTCGCGCCGCCGGCCGGGTCCGGGATCTGGTATTCGCCCTGGATCAGCTTGCCGCTCGCGAGCACCAGTTCCTGCGCCGGCCGGAAACGCGCGGCCTGTTCGGGCGGCAGGGTTTGACTGATGTGGAGCCCGACCACCGGCCCCGGCGGCAGATGCCATTGCTCGGGATGGGCCGCGTGGAGGTCCACGAAATTGCCGTCCAGATCGTGAATGGCGAGCAGGTCGGGCAGCGCGCCGAGCAGCGCGCGCTGGCGCATTTCGCTCGCGGCCTGCGCTTCGGCCGCCAGCTTGCGGTCGTGGATGTCGAGATGGATCCCGCCCAGCTCCAGCGGCTGGCCATCGGCCGCGCGGCGGGTGACCATGCCGCGGTCCAGAATCCACCGCCAGCTGCCGTCCGCCGCCTTGATGCGGTATTCGTTGTTCCAGTTTTCCTGCTCGCCCGCCAGCACCTTGCGGACCGCTGCCTCGAGCCAGCCGGCGTCCTCCGGATGCAGCATCGCCGCCCAGGCCTCAAGCGTCAGCGGAAAGGCGTCCGGCGAGTAGCCGAGCATTCGCCACCAGCGCTTGTCCACCCGCAGCTGCTGGTGTTCGACGTCCCAGAGAAAAGTCGCCACTTCGGCGCTGTCCAGCAGGCGCTCGGTGCGCTGCAGACTTTCCTGCAGGGCAAGTTCCGACTCACGGAACCGCTGCTCGGTCAGGTCGTAGAGCGTGAGGAGGGCGCGCGGCCGGCGCTGCTGGGTGAACACCCGCCGCAGCTCGCCGCGAAACAGACCTCTGCCGCGCGCGGTCTTGAGGCTGGTTTCAAACACCAGCTGGGCCTGGTCGGCAATCCGTATGGGCCAGTCGGCCAGCCCGGCCTCGCGCGGGATGAGGGCGTTGAGATCGTCCAGCGGATGGGATTCCGCCAGCTGCCGGAACGCCGGATTGCCGCTGACCAGTTGCCCGTCCATTTCGTACAGGCCGATGGTCAACGCATAGCTGGAGGCGAAGGCCAGCAGCGCTTCGGCCGGCGGCTCGGCCTGCGCCTCGATGAGCAAAATCTTGCGGCCGTCGAGCAGCGTCAGCAGGTGATGGCTCTGGTAGAAGCGCCGGGTGGTGCCGCGTGGATCGAGCGTGACCCAGACCGCGATGGATTCACCGGCATCAACCCGCCGCAGGTAGTCGTTCAGCAGGGTGTAAACGGCTTCCGACTGGGTGGAGGCGATATCTCGCTGCTGCAGTTCGGTGACGCTGGCGGCCTTCCAGATCTCAAGTCCCGAGGGATTCGCCCACAGGCACTGGCAGCGTTCAGCGTCGAAAGCCCACACCGGGGTGTCGATGAAACGCAGGCCGGACAGCTGGCGTTCCAGATCATCCAGCACCGCCTGGTCAGCGGGGTCGGCGGGCTGATAGCGCCTCGCCTGCCGCCAGTCTGCGCCCTCCGCGCTCGCCGCCTCCGGGCCGTCCGTCATGCAGGCAAACGCCGCGCGCGTTCCGCGTGGACACGCTGTCGCCACGCGGCAAGCTGCGGAAAATCGTCCAGTGCATCGGTCCGCAGCCCGGCCAGCGAGCCGTTGGTCAGCTTGTCGATGAGATGCACCGCCTTGAGGTCCGCAATGCTCAAGGCCGCGCCGACCAGCCAGCCCCGACCGGCCTCCGCGAGGCGCCGCTCCAGCAGCCGGAACCACTCGGGCAACCAGCGCTCGGCCAATTCGGCGCGGAGCGCGGCACGCACGGCCTCGTCGCTCACCCGAATGCTGACGCTAAGCCGGGTGCCATAGTCCTCAATATTGTCGAGCAGGGCGTCGACCCGCAGCGCATCCAGCGGGTCGACCGGCGTGAGACCGGCCTCGGCGCCGGCCCACCGCAGCAGGGCGTTGCTTTGGTCGAGTTGGCGGCCGTCGTCAAATTCCAGCACGGGCAGGGTGTCCCAGGGCAATTGTCCGGCGGCGCGTCGGGCCTGGAATTCGGGAAAACTGAGCCGCAGGTCCTCGAACGCCACGCCGCCCATCCGCAAGGCGTCGCGGATCGCTTCGCCCCGGCCCGGAAAATCAAAATAAATCAGGCGCATTGCTGGGTACTCCGGGGAATGGCCGTGGCGGCGGCGTGTGCCCCCATTACGTGGACGGGACTATAGGCTGGAAACCCTGCGCTGCCCATGTGATTTACAGCCTCAGGCGCGGGGCTGGCCGGTGCTGAGTTCAGCCAGCAGGGCCTGCAACTGCGCCACCGGAATCGGCTTGGGCAACAGATGGCGAACACCCGCTTTGGCCAGACGCGCGGCGTCGGGCGTTTCGCCTGCGCCGGTGCACAGCACCACCGGCAGGACGGGATCGCGCTGCCCGATCGCGGCCGCAAGCTCCAACCCGGTCATCCCCTGCATGGTCAGGTCGGTGATCACCACCGCGTATTTGCCGGGCGCCTGCGTCAGGGCGGTCAGCGCGAGCTGCGGGTCGTTGAAGACGTCGACCGTGTAGCCGTCTTCCTCCAGCAACTCGCGCAGGAACGCCCCGACCCAGGGCTCGTCGTCGACCACCATCAAGCGCCCGCCCACAGCACGCGGGGACAGGGGCGACGCCTCGATGGCCTGTGCCACCGGCGGGCTGGCGTCCATCACCGGCAGCAGGATCTGGATCCGGGTGCCGGTGCCGGGCTGGCTGTCGACCAGAATATGCCCGCCGTAGCGATGCACGATGCCATGCACCACCGACAGGCCGATGCCGGTGCCGGCGCCCACCTCCTTGGTGGTAAAGAAGGGGTCGAAGATGCGTCCGACGGCGTCGGGCGGGATGCCGCTCCCGGTGTCCTCAACGCTGAACGACAGATAGCGGCCGTCCACCGGCACCTGGCAGCTGGTGCAAAAGCCGAGCGCGCCGTCGAGCGGCTGCACGCCGACCAGAATCCGCCCGTGTTCGCCCATGGCGTCGCGGCTGTTCACCACCAGATTCACCAACACCTGATGCAGATCGATCGGGTCGATGGCCAGCGGCGGCGCCCCCGCCGGCAGCGTCAGCTCCAGCGACAGGCGCGACGGGATGATCGACTTCAACATGCGGAAGGCTTCTTCCACCACCGGCAAGGGGTCGACCGGTGTGGCCGGCGCGGCGCTGTCCTTGCGGCTGAAGCTCAGCATTTTCTGCACCAGATCGCGGCCCCGCTCGCCGGCCGAGGTGATGATTTTCAGGTAGTCGCTGGTCTTGCCGTCGGCCATCACCAGCGGCTGCTGCTGGGCCAGCCAGGCGTAGCCCAGCATGCTGGCCAGAATGTTGTTGAAGTCGTGCGCAATCCCGCCCGTCAGCTGGCCCAGCGCGTCCATTTTCTGCGCCTGCTGGAGCTGTTTCACGGTCTGCTCGTGGGCCAGCTCGGCGCGCTTGCGGTCGGTGATGTCGCGCACCAGCGTCAGCGTGCGGTCGGTGCCGTAGGGCACCATGCGGAACTCGCGAAAGCGCTCGCCCAGCGTCGGGTGCCGGTTCACAAACTCGCCCTGCACGCTCTGGCCGGTGGCTAACACGCGGGTCTGGGTGGGCTTGAACATCGCCGCCGCTTCCGGCGGCAGGACGTCGCGCAGGTTCAAGCCCGTCAGCGGGCCGGGTGGCAGCACCCAGTCGTCGGGTCGCGACAGGTGGAGGTCGAGAATATTGGCGTCCAGATCCGTCACGCACATCAAATCCGGGATGGCTTGCAGCAGCGCCCGCGAGCGCAACTCGCTGGCCGCCAGCGCCTGTTCCGCCCGTTTCTGGTCCTCGATGTCGAGGTGGATGCCGCCGATCTCCAGCGCCCGCCCCTGCGGGTCCCGCCGCATCACCACGCCCCGGTCGAGAATCCAGCGGTAGCCGCTCGCGCCGTCGGCGATGCGGTAGTCGTGACTCCAGAACAAGAGCTCGCCGGTCAGCATCTGCAGGCTGGCAGCCAGCACCCGGGCGGCGTCTTCCGGGTGGATCAGGCGCGCCCACTCGGCAAACACCACCGGCGGCGCGCCCTCGTCCGTCCCCAGTCGGCTGCGCCAACGACGGTCGCCGGTGATCAGGTTGTGCTCGATGTCCCAGCTGTAGGTGGCGACCTCCGCGGTATCCAGCAGGCGCTCGGTGCGGGCGCGCTGTTCGTTCAAGGCCTGCTCGCTTTGCTTCAAGCGCTGCTCGGTCAGGTCGTAAAGCGTCAGCAAGGCCTGCGGCCCGGCGTCCTGACTGACCACCCGCCGCAACTCGCCCCGGAAGTGACCCTGACCGCGCCCGGTTTCCAGCGTGGTCTCGAACAGCAGCTGATTCTGCTCGGCGATCTGGCGCACCCAGTCGGTATAGGGCGGCGAGGCGGGCAGGATGGCGTTGAGGTCGTCCAGCGGCTGGGTTTGCGCCAGCCGGCGAAAGGCCGGGTTGCTGCTGGTCAGGCGCCCGTCGAGGTCAAACAGGCCAACGGTCAGGGTGTAGTCCGCGGTGAAGGCCAGCAGTTCTTCGGCAGTCGGCGCGGCACGCGCTTCGATCAGGAGCACCACCCGCTCGTCCGCCAGCGTGAGCGGGTGGTAGCTGTGGCTGAAGCGCCTTGTGCTGCCGTTGATCTCCAGCGTCACCCACTCGGTGATTTTTTCACCCGCGAGGACGCGTTTCAGGTAGTCGTTGACCAGCGCATAGATGGCCTCGGACTGGGTCGCCGCGACGTCGCGCTGCCGAAGTTGTGCGACATCCGCCGCGCCCCAGATTTCGAGCCCGGCGGCGTTGGCCCACAGACACTGGCAGCGCTCGGTATCGAAGGCCCAGACCGCGGCGTCCAGCGATTGCAGCACCTGCAGCTGGCGCTCCAGATCCGCCAGCACCCGCCGGTCGGCCGGATCCTCGGCCTGATAGCGTCGCGCGTTGCGCCAATGCGCTGGACTGGCGGTACTCATCCTGATGCGCCACGCATCGATGCTATCCCGGGTGCCAGTACCGACCGGTCACGACCCTACTGGGGCGCGACTACGGCAGCAGACGGACGCGGCGCCTTATGCGGTTCATGCGGCTCCCAGCCAACGGTTGCCATCATCACCGCAAACCCCAGCACATAGGCCAGCGCGACGTGCCAGCCATGGCGCAACCACTGGCCGACCGAACGCGCTTCCGGGTACTGGTTGCACAGCGCCACGCCGGCGCTGGAGCCAAACCACAGCATCGAGCCGCCGAAGCCGACCGCGTAGGCCAGCACGCCCACCGTGGTTGAAGGCCGGATCTGGCAGCGCTTCCTCCGCGGCGACCAGCGGCGCTACTACCTGCCATGCCCCCATTGCAAGGAGCCGATCAAACTCCTGTGGTCACAGGTCACATGGGACGACGCTAGGACTGAGGACGGCCGCCCCGATCTTGCCAAGGTCCGGGCCTCCGCGCACTACGTCTGCCAGCTCTGCCTCGGCCACATCACCGACGCTCACAAGGTGGCAGCCCTACGGCACGGCCACTGGCGCCCGGAGAATCCCAACGCCATGCCCGGTGTGCGGTCCTACCACCTGAGCAGCCTTTACAGCCCCGACCGCAAGTGCACCTGGGGCCACCTGGCCGTTGCCTTCCTCGAGGCCAAATCCTCGATGGCCGGCCTGC
>JALRCR010000310.1 GCA_023257255.1 Gammaproteobacteria bacterium
TACCGGATCGCCCGGTGCCAGATGCAGCAGCAGAAAGACCAGCGTCGCCACCCCCAGCGCCACGCCGAGCGCGAGGCCTATTCGCAGCAGCAGCGCGTTCAGCATGGGCGGGCGATCAAGGCGCGAAGACTCATGTCGGGCACCATAGCCCATGACCCGTTCAGCGCAAGCCTTCCACGCCAAAGCCCTGTGCTACAGTCGAAACGGCCGCAGCGAAAGCGCCGCGCGCCGGCCAACGACGTCGCAATCTCCCCCACCAACACGGCAATTGCTTATGGCCCGAGTGCAGTTTGAAGACGATGAACGCCCCGCCGCGCCGCCCCCTGCGGCGCCGGCCAGCGGCGTCATGCCCTTGCTGGTGCGCGGCACCGGTTTTGTGTTGATGACCATTGGGCTGTGGGTGGCGCTGGCGGTGGTGGTCGAAGCCTGGTCGCTGTATCGCAGCCCGGCCGGCATCGAGCGCATGGCCCAGGCGATTGAACGCGGCTCCCGCCTCGACCTCAGTCTGGCCCGCGCCAGCGGCAGCAAGGCCGAACCCGATGAGGCCATCGCCGGCACCGCGAACAGCGCCGAGAAAAGCGATTCCGTGCTCGGTTTCCGGCTGTCCTATTTCGTCGCCTGGGTCATCAGCCTGCTCCTGCTCATGCTAATCGGCAGGCTGGCCATTGCGGCCGTGAAGACCGGCGGAGAACTGGTGCTCTATGACCGACAGGTGCAGCGACTGGCGCGCGAAATCGTGCGTGAGGCGCGCCGCGCGCCACGCTAGCCCGCCCCCTCGAGACCCTCATCGGGGGCTAAACAGGCGCGGCGCGCACGCCCCTTAAACGAAGACATTTACCCGCCTATTTAGCGCCTAAATAAGAGCCCGAAATTCGTCTTCGATTTTTGTTACAAAAATCCCGTTCAGCCGGTAAAACGTGGAGACAGGGAATAACAACAACAATGGATTGACACGGCGTGTCGGGACACCACCTACGCAAACGAGTCCGCAACCTGCGGGCGCTAACCCGCGCGTGCGCCACTTTTCTGCCCGCGCGCGGCAGTCTGGTCGCGCACTTGATGTGCGTGGAAGTCTTCCACGCCCACGTCATGCAGGAAGAAATCAGCGTCAAAACGCTGTTTGCCAGCACCGGCTTCTCCACCTCCGGCTGCCGCTCGCAGTACGCCTGGCTGGTTGATAACGGCTATCTGGTGCCGGTACGCAGCGAAACCGACAAGCGCCGCCAGACGGTGATTCCGGGCGATGCGCTGAAAGAGAAGTTCAAATTGTTGTTACAGGCCACCGCCGCCGACTGAGCGCTGCAGCGCGCCGGCCATGCCCCACACGCCCCGCCCGGTGTCGCGGGCCAAACGCCCCAGCACCTGATACGCCACCGGCGCCTCCGCCAGCGGCATCGCCCAGCCCTGCTCGACCAGCCAGGCGCCCAGATCAAGGCCGCGCGCAAACCCTGGCGCCGCTACAAAGCACTGCGCCTGCGTCAGCCCGTCGGTCTCCTGCCGGGGCTCGCACCGTACTTCGCCCACCAGCTTCTGCCGCAAGGCCAGGACCGCCGGCGCCCCGCAATCCGCCGGGCGTAAAAAAGGCTGGCATTCATCCGTCGTGCGCGGGATGTGGATGCCCCACAGCGCCACGCGGCGATGCGCCACCGACAAACTGGCGTCCTCGTTCACCAGCGCTGGCCCGGCGAACCCGGCCGCCTGCGCCAGGCCCGTTAGCGCAAGACTGCCCAGCAGCACCGCGCTAGTCGTAAATGAACACACGGTCGCCCGCCGCCACGCGCTCGAAGAGCTCAATGATTTCGGCATTACGCATGCGCACGCAGCCGTGGGAACCCGGCACGCCCATGGGCACATCGTCCGGCGTGCCGTGGAGGTAGATGTAACGGGCGAAGGTGTCGCGCTCGCCACCGGCGTTAAACCCGGGTTCAAGGCCGGTCAGCCAGAGGATGCGGGTGAGGATCCAGTCCCGCGTCGGCGGCTGGGTGGCGGCATAGGCCGGCGACCACACGGCGCCCTGCCATACGCGGCGCTCGAACACCGCGCCAGGCGGCAGGTCCGCCCCGATCTTGCGGGCAATCGCGTGGTGCCCACGCGGGGTGCAATAGCTGTTCATGATTTCGCCGGGCCCGTTCCGCGCGGTCGACACCGCGTAGACGACGTCAGGCACCCCGGCCTCGAGGCAGTACAGTCGCTGCCGGCGAAGATCGATCTCTATCCTGCACGACATGGCTTAGCGCGGCTCCTCAAGCGTGACTCTGGCGAGCGCGTCGAAGTCGCCGCTCGCGTTGGTATCGTAGCCGAGCACCCGCGCCCGCCGCACGATGACGAAGTCTTCAAACCACAGCGGCAGGAAGGGCAGGTCGAGCGCCAGCATCTCCTGCAACTGGCGATAAATCGCGGCGCGCGCCGCCAGATCGGGGCTGGCCTCGGCGGTCTCGATCAGCCGGTCGGCCACCGGGTTCGCATAGCGGCCCCGATTGGCGCCGGCCGGCGGCACGGCGGCGCTGACGATCACATGGTCGGTGGTGCTGGTCACGATTCGGAGTGAGCACCATTCCCGGTCATCCGTCAACACAGTCCTCTAACTTTTTTAAGTCTTTGTCCCAAGTACGTGGACCGCCAACGGTTTGGCCATGC
>JALRCR010000311.1 GCA_023257255.1 Gammaproteobacteria bacterium
CAGGTAGGGCATGCCGGGCTTGACCATCACCATATCGGCTCCCTCATTGAGGTCGAGAGCGACTTCACGCAAGGCCTCATCGGAGTTGGCCGGATCCATCTGGTAGGTTTTCTTGTCGCTTTTCCCAAGATTGGATGCCGACCCGACCGCGTCGCGAAACGGGCCGTAGAAGCCCGAAGCGTATTTGGCTGAGTAAGCCATGATTCGGGTGTGAATGTGGCCGCCGGCTTCCAGCGCAGCGCGAATGGCACCGATTCTGCCGTCCATCATGTCCGAGGGCGCAACGATATCGACTCCAGATTGCGCCTGAACCAGCGCCTGCTCGGCAAGGATGCCGGAGGTCTGGTCGTTGATCACATAGCCATGCTCATCGATTACGCCGTCCTGACCATGGCTGGTGTAAGGGTCGAGGGCGACGTCGGTGAGCACACCGAGTTCAGGAAAGCGTCGCTTCAGATCGGCGACTGCGCGCGGTACCAGGCCGTCGGGGTTGGCCGCCTCGCGACCGTCGGGCGTCTTGAGCGCCGGATCGATCACTGGAAAGAGCGCAAGCACCGGTACGCCCAGCTCAAGACACTGCTCCGCAACGGGCGCGAGAAGATCAATCGACAGGCGCTCAACCCCGGGCATGGACGCAACCGGTTGCCGAACCCCCTTTTCGTCCAGGACAAACACGGGGTAAATGAGGTTGTCCGGGCTCAGCCGATGTTCACGGACCAGGCGTCTGGAGAAGTCATTTCGGCGATTCCGTCGCAATCGGGTGCCAGGAAATGCTCCAAACGTTGAAAAATCGCTTCCCATTGACGAATTCCCCTTTCAGACAATCAACTAATTGTTGACCCGGTTTGTCCACGACGTATCATGAACAACAGATGATTTTGGTCATCTCCCGCTTCTCCTCCCTGAGCGGGCGCCCTCCGGCTCGGATGGCATTCGTCCCCGAACGTTTGCGCGTTCGGGGCTTTTTTTTGGCCCGCCGCGCTGCGGATCCCTCAGGCTGCCTGCTCACGTGCTTCGACAATCCAGCGCTCGAGCTGCACGCGCACCGATTCCACACCAAGTTGAGTGTTGGCCGAAAAGGCGGTCAGCGTCAAGTTCAGATGACGAACGCCATCGTCAAGCGATTGCTTCACGCTCGCGAGGGTTCGGCTGCGCTCGGCATTTCCCTGCTTGTCTGACTTGGTGAGCAGCACCAGAACGCGCTGGCCGGGTGCGATGAAATCAAGCAGCTGGCGATCGAGCGCGGTCACGCCACGCCGGCAGTCCATCACCAATACGATGCCCGCCAGGCTCGAGCGCGCCTCGAGATAGCGGCCGGCCAAGCGATCCCAGCCAGCCCGGACTGCGGCAGGGGTTGCGGCGTATCCGTAACCGGGCGCATCGACCAGATAACCGGCGGGCTCAAGATGCTCGGGGCCCAACGCGAAAAAATTAAGCGCCTGGGTGCGGCCCGGTGTCTTGCTTGAAAAAGCCAGGCGCCGTCGCTGGCAGAGCGTGTTGATCGCGGAAGACTTGCCCGCATTGGAGCGACCGACAAACACCACCTCGGGCGCGCCCGGCGGCGGAAGCTGATCGAGGCGCGCGACCGTGGTGGCGAAGCGGGCGGTGAGAAGAAGCGATGACACGGAAGGGGCCTAGCGCGCGAGCAGGTCACGCGGTGAAAGGGGGCCATGCGGCAGCGGATCGCGTTCAGAGGCGCTGCCGCTACCGGGGATGTAAGACGACAACGCCAAGTCAGCTGTGCGAGCTCGGTCGTCGGCCGTTGATCTCCAGCGGTATTGTACAATTTAGGGTTTGTGTCTCGCCGCACCGGGTTCGCCATGCTCCGTTCTGCCTCGATCGTCGCTTCCATTCTGACTGCGTTCGGCCTTGCCTTGAGTTCGGCCGCGCTCGCCCAGTCGGCGGGCAAACCCGACCTGAAGAAGGGCGCTGACATCGCCGGTCAAGTCTGTGCCGGCTGCCATGGGGCCGACGGTAACAGCCCCACACCCGCCAACCCGAAGCTCGCCGGCCAGCATGCTGAGTATCTCGCCAAGCAGCTCGCCAACTTCAAGGCGAAGCCGGGCGCCAAAGAGCCCGAGCGCAATAACGCCATCATGGCTGCTTTCGCTGCACAACTGTCGGCCGACGACATGCGCAATGTGTCCGCTTTCTATGCGTCGCAACCGCTCACGCCGGCTGCTGCACGCGACAAGACCCTGGTCGAACTCGGGCGCAACATCTATCGAGGCGGCATTGCGGCGAAGGGCGTTCCGGCGTGCGCCGGCTGCCATGGCCCGAGCGGCGCCGGCCTGCCCGCCCAGTATCCGCGGCTTCAGGGCCAATATGCCGAGTACACCGAGTCCCAGCTCACGGGGTTCCGTCAGGGCACGCGGGCCAACAACGCGTCCATGACCGCCATCTCTGCTCGGCTTTCCGACGTCGAGATCAAGGCTGTCTCCGACTATATCGCCGGCCTTCGATAAGGCTTAAACGCAGTCGCTGGGCGCGCTGCGTGCGCCCCCCCGGCCTCGCCCGCGCGAGCGCACCCATACCTGTCCGGGCTGGCCGCTGAGAATGCAGCGCTCGGGTTCCCTCCTGTTGAGTCAAGTCAGGGTGGCATCGTTTATCGCGCCTT
>JALRCR010000312.1 GCA_023257255.1 Gammaproteobacteria bacterium
ACGGGTGGCGCGGGCGGCCACCGCCATGGTCGCGTAGACGTCGGAGTAGATCATCTGCGAATCGAAGAACCAGGCCTGGTTGAACCCCAGGTTCTCGGCCAGCGCGACCAGATCGTCGTCGCCAATGCGGGAAGTAAAGGCCACGCCAAATTCCATTGAAGTCTCCCCTCGCGTTTGAATGATGCGGCGAGCCTAGCCGCTCGCCCGGCGGGCGGCTACTTCTCGCGTTGTGCCGGAAGGACAGGCTCCCGGATAATCCGCATACGCTTCGCGAGGAACCTCACTTGAACATCCGACTGCTGCGCGCGCTGGGCGCACTTCTCCTGCTGTGCTGCGTTCGGCTGGCCCCCGCTGCCGAACTGGAACAGCCCAGCCTCACGCTCGCCGTCGGCGGCAAAGGGCTGTTCTATTACCTGCCGCTGACGCTCGCCGATCGTCTGGGCTACTTCAAGGACGAAGGCCTGACGGTGGAAATTGTCGACTTTCCGGGCGGCGCCAAGGCGCTGCAGGCGGTGATGGGCGACAGCGCGCAGTTCGCCGCCGGCTCCTTCGAGCACGTGCTGCACATGCAGGCCAAGGGGCAGGCCGTGCAGGCGGTGACGCTGCTTGCGCGCTACCCGGCCATGGTGCTGGCGCTGGCGACGCCGGTGGCGGCACGCTTCAAGACCTTTGAAGACCTGCGCGGGCTCAAAATTGGCGTGACCGCGCCGGGTTCTTCCACGCATCTCTTCCTCAACACCCTGCTCAACCAGCACGCCATTCCGGCGAGCGAGGTGGCGGTGATTGGCGTGGGCGCGGGCGCCGGCGCGGTGGCGGCCATCCGCCACGGCGGGCTGGACGGCATCGTGCATCTTGACCCCGTGATCTATCAGCTGGAGGCGGCCGGTGAGGTCAAAGCCATCGTCGACACCCGCACCGCGGAAGGGGCGACGGCCGTTTACGGCGGCACCTATCATGCGTCCTGCCTGTACGCGAAAGCGGCGTTTCTGAAGGCCAATCCGCAGACCGCGCAGGCGGTGGTGAACGCGCAGGTCCGGGCGCTGCGCTGGCTGGCCAAGGCCAGCCTCGCGCAAATCGTGGACACCGTGCCCGAAGCCTACTGGGGCGGTGACCGCGCGGCCTACAGCGCCGCGTTAAAGCAAAATCTGGCCATCATGTCGCCCGACGGATTGCTGGACCGCGCCGGTGCCGAGCACGTGCAGGCGGCGCTGATGGCAATGGAGCCGGCCTATCGCGCCGCGCCGGCCCAGCTGGCGGCGGCGATCGACAACCAGTTTGTGGAACGCGTTCCGCGTGCCAGCCACTGAGCCCTCGCCGGCGCTGCGCTGGCGCGACGTTGAAATCAGCTTTGGCGCGGCGCATTGCGCGGTGCGTGGGGTCAACCTCGCGGTCGCGCTCGACGAATTCCTCTGCGTCGTCGGCCCCACCGGCTGCGGCAAGTCCACCTTGCTGAACGCCGCCGCCGGCCTGCTCGCGCCCAGCGCCGGGCAGGTGGAGGCCTTCGGCGCGCCGCTGACCGGGCTCAACCGCCGCGCGGGCTATCTCTTTCAGGCCGACGCGCTGCTGCCCTGGCGCACGGCGCTCGATAACGTCGCAGCAGGCTTGCAGTTTCGCGGCCTGCCGCTGACCGAGGCACGCGCCGCCGCCCGCGACTGGCTAGCGCGCGTCGGTCTGGCCGCGGCGGCCACGCGCTACCCGCATCAACTGTCCGGCGGCATGA
Organism: Gammaproteobacteria bacterium; assembly: GCA_023257255.1. GTDB lineage: Bacteria > Pseudomonadota > Gammaproteobacteria. The sequence goes on from JALRCR010000312.1 coordinate 1,721, forward strand.
AAAAGCGCGTCGCGCTGGCGCAGACGCTGGTGCTGGACCCGGACGTCCTGCTGATGGACGAGCCCTTCTCCGCGCTCGACATCCAGACCCGCAGCCTGATGGAAAACGAGCTGCTGGCGCTGTGGGCCAGCCGGCCACGCGCGGTGGTGTTCATTACCCACGATCTGGAAGAAGCGATTGCGCTGGGCGACCGGGTGGTGGTGATGTCCGCCGGGCCGGCGAGCCGGCCGGTGGGGGAGTTCGCCATTGACCTGCCGCGCCCGCGTGATGTCGCGGAGATTCGGCTCTCGCCGCGCTTCGTCGAACTGCATCATCAGATCTGGCAGCTGTTGCGCGGGGAAGTGCAGAAAAGCCAGACCGCCCTGCAGGCGAGTCCGGCATGAAGCTGCTGCTGGCGCGCCTCGCCCTGCTGAGCGGCCTGCTGCTGGCCTGGCAGGTGCTGAGCGCGCGCGGGCTGATTTCATCGTTTTTCTTCGGCGAGCCGCTGAAGGTGGCGGCGGTGCTGGTGGAGTGGTTTGGCAGCGGCATGATTTTTCGCCACCTCGGGGTCACGCTGCTCGAAACCGCGCTGGCCTTTGTCAGCGGCACGCTGCTGGGCGTCGGCTCAGGGCTGGCGCTGGGGTTAAGCCCGCGGCTGGCGGCGCTGTTAGACCCCTTCATCAAGGCGGTCAACGCAATGCCGCGGGTGGTGCTGGCGCCTATCTTTGCGACCTGGTTCGGCCTGGGCATAGCGTCCAAGGTGGCGCTGGGCGTGACGCTGGTGTTTTTCGTGGTGTTCTTCAACGTCTATCAGGGCGTGAAGGACGTGAACCCGCTCTTGATCGCCAACGCCCGCATGCTGGGGGCGA
>JALRCR010000313.1 GCA_023257255.1 Gammaproteobacteria bacterium
GGCTGAAGTGGATGCGGCAGTCAAGGCCGCGCGTGCTGCGTTGAATGGCCCCTGGGGGCAAATGGCCGTGGCAGATCGCGTGGAGTTGCTGTACGCAGTGGCCAATGAAATCAATGCGCGCTTCGAGGATTTTTTGGCCGCTGAGTGTGCTGACACCGGCAAACCCCGCAGCTTGGCGCGTCATATCGACATCCCCCGGGGTGCGGCGAACTTCAAGGTGTTTGCCGATGTCGTGAAAAATGTGCCAACAGAATTTTTCGAGACCGCCACGCCAGACGGCAAGGGTGCAATCAACTACGGTTACCGCTCGCCCGTGGGTGTGGTCGGTGTGGTTTGTCCGTGGAATCTGCCGCTGTTGCTGATGACCTGGAAAGTCGGTCCTGCCCTGGCTTGTGGCAACACCGTGGTGATCAAACCGTCGGAAGAAACGCCGCAAACCGCGCTGTTGCTGGGTGAAGTCATGAATAAAGTGGGCATGCCCAAAGGCGTTTACAACGTGGTGAACGGCTTTGGTCCCGATTCTGCGGGTGCTTACCTGACCGGCCATCCGGGAGTCAATGCGATTACCTTCACCGGCGAGACCCGCACCGGCGAAGCCATCATGCGCGCGGCGGCCAAGGGCCTGCGGCCGGTGTCGTTTGAACTGGGCGGCAAGAATCCCGCGCTTATCTTCGCCGACGCCAACCTGGACGAGGCGATTCCGGACATCATCCGCGCGACCTTCATCAACTGCGGTCAGGTGTGTCTGGGCACCGAGCGCATCTACGTCGAGCGGCCGCTGTTCAACGAATTCGTCGCGCGCATGAAGGCCGCGACCGAAAAGCAGAAAGTCGGGCCGCCGGACGAACCGGGCGTGACCATGGGGCCGCTGATCAGCCTCGAACATCGCGAGAAAGTGCTGAGCTACTACAAGCTGGCGGTGGATGAGGGCGCGACGGTCGTCATTGGCGGCGGCGTGCCCAAGATGCCGGGCGAGCTTGCCCACGGGGCCTGGGTGGAGCCGACAATCTGGACGGGCCTGCCGCACGAGGCGCGGGTCAATCGCGAGGAAGTGTTTGGTCCCTGCTGCCACATTGCGCCCTTCGATACGGAGGAAGAGGTCGTGCGTCTTGCCAACGACACGGCCTACGGCCTGACCGCTGTGGTCTACACCCGCGATCTGGCCCGCGCGCATCGCGTGGCGCAGCAGATGGAGGTCGGGATCTGCTGGGTGAACAGCTGGTTCCTGCGCGATCTGCGCACGCCTTTCGGTGGCGCCAAACAGTCCGGCATCGGCCGCGAAGGCGGCATTCATTCTCTGGAGTTCTACACCGAGCTCCGCAACATTTGCATCAGGTACTAAGTCATGAGCGATCACTCTCGCCTCGCGCAATACAGCGACGAGCTTTACACCGCGCTTCGTTCGCGCACGCCGGTAGCGCCGTTAAGCGAGCGCGATCCGGCGCTGACGGTCGACGAGGCCTACCAGATTTCCCTCGGCCTGCTGGCCCGGCGCGAGGCCGACGGCGAGCGCGTAGTCGGTAAGAAAATTGGTCTCACCAGCCGCGCCGTGCAGGACATGCTGAAAGTCGGGCAGCCCGATTTCGGCTTTCTGACCGACCGCATGCGCTGCGCGCCGGGCACGCCGGTGCCGATCGGGCGCGAACTGATTGCGCCGCGCGCCGAAGGCGAAATCGCCTTCATCCTCAAGGAAGACCTGATGGGCCCCGGCGTGACGAATGCCGACGTGTTGCGCGCCACCGCCGGTGTGGCGGCCTGTTTCGAAATCGTCGATTCCCGCGTGCGCGACTGGAAGATCAAGATTCAGGACACCGTGGCGGACAACGCCTCCTGCGGCCTCTTTGTGGTGTCGGACGAACTCATCGACCCTCGCACGGTAGACCTCGTCACCTGCGGCATGGTGATGTGGAAGAACGGCGAAGTGGTGGCCACGGGCGCCGGCGCCGCCGCGCTGGGCTCGCCGGTGAACTGCGTGACCTGGCTCGCGAACACGCTGGGCGCTTACGGCGTGGGCTTGAAGGCGGGCGATGTGATTCTCTCCGGCTCGCTGGTGCCCCTGCTGCCCATCGTGCCCGGCGACCGCGTGGAACTGGCTATCGGCGGCATGGGCCGTCTGGCCGCAGATTTCGTGTAAGGAAACGGTTCGGCTATGAAGAAAATTAATTGTGCGCTGATCGGCTCCGGCAACATCGGCACCGACCTGATGGTGAAGGCGTTGCGCAGCGAGTGGCTGAATCCGGTGTGGATGATTGGCGTGGATCCGGCATCCGACGGTCTCGCCCGCGCCCGCGCCGCCGGCCTTAAGACCACCAGCGAGGGCCTCGACGCCGCGCTCCCGCATTTCGCGGCGCTGTTCCGGCTTACGCCTCAGCTCAGCGTCTACGGCAGCATGAGCCGATCTTTCCAGCCGCAGCGGCAACAGACCGCCGACCTCGAGGCGATCCGCGCCTCGCAGGGCGACCCTACCTCGCCGACCTATCGCCCGCCCGCCACCATCCCCGTGAAATTCCTCGCGGCCGACCTGCTGGGCAAAGGTCGCGAAGTCGGCTCAAAACTGGACCTGCG
>JALRCR010000314.1 GCA_023257255.1 Gammaproteobacteria bacterium
TGCCCGCTACCGGCGGCGAAGGCGTAGATGTCGTTGCCTGCCCCGCCATTCAGCGTGTCGTCGCCGGCGCCACCGGACAGCCAATCCTCGCCCGCGCCGGCCTGCAGGCGGTCCACCACGTTGGTTCCCTTCAGCGCATCGGGCCCATCGCCGCCGACAAGATCGAAGCCGCGCGCGATGAGCGCGGCGTAGCTCAGCCGCCGCCCGTCGGCAAACTCGATGAAGTCCACGCTGCGTGGCCCGCCCAGCACGTCGGCAAAATCGACATCCTCGAGATGAATTGCCGGTCCCGCCGGGCCAGACGTCAGCAGCACCGAACCCAGCGCCGGCGTCAGCCGGGCGTAGTCAAAACTGGCGGGCAACTGCAGCGTATTCGGCCCGCCGTGCGGGTCCGACAAGACCACGCGCACGGCGCCGTCCTGCACTTCGTAACGGTCGCTGCCGGGCCCGCCGACAAGGTTCACCACCGCGCCATTCGGCGCCGCCACGATCACCGTGTTCTGGCCCAGACCGGTCAGCACCGTGCTGTAGCCGGCGGCGGTCACCCGCACCGTGTCGTCGCCAGCGCCGGCGTTGACCGTGCCGGCGATGCTCGCCTCCAGAAAATCTGCGGCCGCCGTGCCGGCAAGCAATTCGCCGGCGAACGCGGCGCGCCCGTAGATGAGCGCGCTGCCGCCGGTGGATTCATCGGTCAGCAAGAGATCGCCCAGGCCATCGCCATTCACATCGCCGGCAGCGGCTGGAAAATGCGCGCGCGCCGAGCCCGTACCGGGTTCGGGGTAAGCCACCAGAAAACCGTTGTGACCATCCAGCGCGTTGAGGCTGAGACTGGCGTTGTGCGCCGTCTGCCCGAAAATTACCGCACCGTAGGCCGCGCCGTCGCTGAACAAATAGGGTTGGGCATTGAGCGCCACATCGTTTAAGCCATCACCGTTCAAGTCGCCCACACCTATCACCGGCCCCCAGCCACTGGTCGCAAGCGCCCCGCCGGCATCGTGGTGCGGATAGCTGCCATAGGGCAGACACAGGATCTGCAGCGCCCGGGCGCCGTCCGGCCGCGTGAGGTCGAGCGGCGCGGGGGTGTTAGCGCCGAACACCACGCCCTGCCAGGGCGTGGCCGCCTCGCCCAGCAGGGCGCCGACGGCGAAGTCCTCGGTGCCGTCGCCGTTGAAGTCTGGGATTCGCAAGACCCAGTTCAGCGCGCAGGCTTCCTCGCCGGCACGCAGCGGTGGCAGGGTGTCGAGCGCAGCGACCGGCGGCGGGCGGTCGTCCTGCGCTGCGACCAACGCGGCATAGGGCAACACCGCCGGCCACGGTCCACGCTGCGCGAACACAACAGCAGCGGGACCGCTGCTATCCACCGGCAGCAGGCGCAGGTCCGGCTTGCCGTCGAGATTGATGTCTTCGTAGGCGGGCTGGAAGCGGTACAGGCCTGCGTCGCCCGGCACCCAGTCCGGCGCCCCCGCAAGCCACGTGGCCAGGACCTGTGGCGAAAGCACTTCGCCGAAGCCCTGACGGCGGCCCCAGATGAGGCGGTCGCCCACCAGCAGGTCGGCAAGACCGTCGTCGTTCAAATCACCGGCGGCCACCGCCACCACCGGCCGGGGGCCGCCGAAGGGGACGCCGGGCAGTTGCAGCCAGCTGCCGTTGACGCCGTTCAGCCCCTCCAGCGCCAACACCGCCGCGCGCCCCGGCTGGAACGGCGGCATGACGTCGATGCCGAACTGCTGGCTCGCACTGCGGCCGGTCTGGTCGGTAGCGGTGACGGTGACCGCCAGGGACAGGGTGACGTCATCCGGTGCGCGACCGCTGAAGCCACCCGCCTGCGGGTCGAATTTCAACCACGCCGGCAGGGCACGCGTGCCGCCGAGGCTGGCGCGATAAGTCAGCGTTGTATCGGGGTTGGGATCGATGAATGCCCCCGCCGGCAGGCTGAAGCTGAACCGCTCGCCGGCCAGGAGCCCACGGTTCGCCGCGTGCTCAACCACCTGCGGCGGCAACGCCAGTTCGCGCGCCCCACGTTCGCGCATCTCGGCCCCGGAAAGCAAGGCGCCGTTGTCGAACACATAGCGGTCGAAGGTATCGGGCGCGCAATCCACGCGGGTCTCCCCGATGCTGAGTTGCCAGCCCCGCTCGTCACCGCCCAGCGTCAGCGCCGCTGGCTGACTGCCCTGCGGCAGCACGAGGGTATTGCTGCCCGCCAGATCCTCGATGCGGGCCCACACCCCGGGCTTCACTACGTAGCGGTCATTGCCCGCGCCGGCGCTGACCGCTGGCCCTGCACCATCGGCTTGGTAAGCGGCGCCGATGCCGGCTTCCAGCGTGAGTGCATCGTCGCCCGAGGTGCCTGCGGGCCCGGCTGCGAACAGCGTCTCTGCGCGCCCCGCAAACGCGGGCTGCAGCAGATGCGCGCCATCCAGCACGCCGCGATCGCCAAAGCGCAGCCAGTCGATACTGTGCGCCCAGTCCTTGATGCGAAGGCCGTGCGTGCCATCCATGCGCAGTAATAAATCTGCGCCACTGCGCTCCGCCTGCCAGCCCGC
>JALRCR010000315.1 GCA_023257255.1 Gammaproteobacteria bacterium
TTTACCGGATTGCCGGCGTGGGAGATGCCGAATTCGGTCGGGATGTCTTTTACCGTCGGCGCGAAGACGAAGGCCACCGAGCAGCTGGGGTTCAATTCCATGAAGGCGTGAAAATAGCCGTCGACGTTGTGCATCCAGTACAGGGCGGTGAGTTTCATGCCCAGCACGTCGGAGAAAAAATCGATTTGGGATTTGACGTCGGCCGTCATGATCGCCAGATGGTGAATGCCGTTCACGGTAGACATGGCGCGCTCCAGAGGTTGGTGTGAGCCGAGTGTGCTGGCTGTCGCAATGCGGCGGCAATGCGCTGGCGGGGGGTTGGGGCTTGCGTCGCGGCGTTGCCGCTCCCACTGGCGCTTTTGGTGGGAGGGGCTTTGGCCTGACTGAAGCGGTTGGGGGCTTGGTGCTCTCGTCGCGGCGTTGCCGCTCCCACTGGTGATGTTGTTGGTGGGAGATCCTATGTTCCCGCGCAAGCAATTCTGAGCCTGTGCTGTGGGTCGTAGGCGCAGCCCTTTTTGAGCAGTGCGAATGCGATTCTGGCGATTGAGCGGGCGATGATGAGGAGCGCTTCGGTGGTCGATCGGCCTTTGGCGAGGTAGGCCAGGTAGCGCTGCCGGAACGCCTCGTCATGACGTCTGGCGGCCATGGCGGCGTTGTACAGCAGGCGCCTGATTTCGGGGTCCCCGTGTTTGGTCACCCGGCCCTTGCCCTTGTGGTGACCGGATTCGTTGACCCGGACATCAAGGCCGATGAAGGCGATGAAGCTGTCGACCCCGGCGAACTCGCCGCGGTGAATCATCGCGGTGAGACCGAGGGCGGTCAGCTCGCCCACGCCGGTGATGCTCTCGAGAATCTTGAGGTCCTTGTCCCAGCCCAGTTCCTTGGCCAGGGCGAGCGCGTGGGCCTGCAAGGCGTTGATGACCACCGTCATCTGGGCCAGCATCTTGGTGACCTGCCGCGCCAGCGGCTTCTCGAGGCCGGCCAGACTCTGGGTCAGCGCGGTCCGCTGCTGGACCACCTGTGCGCGTCGCTTGATGGCTGTCCACAGCGCAATTTGCCGTTTATCCCGCGGTTCCAGCGGCCGCAGATTGCCTTCCTCTGCGGTCAGATAGCGGCACAGCAACTGCGCGTCCGCGGCGTCGGTCTTCGCCCGCAGACCAAACGCCTGGCGGTAGTGATGCAGATGCCGGGCGTTCACCAGATAGACCTGATGCCCCCGCTGCAGCGCCGCCTCGCAGAACGCCTCGTGATAGTGCCCCGTCGACTCAATCGCCACCGACACCTGCGCCCGCCCGAACTGCTTCAGGCAGGCCGTTATCGCCGCGGCGGTGTTGTCGACGCGCTCCACGCGTTCGTTGTCCGAACGATAGATATCCAGCCAGTCGCAGGCGGTGTCGACCCCAATACGAATTACAGAATCCTGTGCCATGATGACCTCGCGGTTTGGTTAGACCGAAGCCGGGGTTCTCACTGCGACGTTAGCTTGTCATTTGGCTGAGTAGTGACGGCCAGATCCCTAATCGACGTTCAGGAGTGAGATGGGGTGGGGCTGTGGCTCCCACGGTCCGTACCTTGCGGTCGGAAGCGGCCTAAGTCCCTCCACCCCGGCGCCTTTATCGTCCCTCAATAAAGACGGTTGCGAACATACAAGCGGCCGGTCGGCCGCGATGAATTTGGCGCTAACGCCGGGGGGGCTATCGCGGCGCACGCGCCGCTCCCACAAGGAGCTGCCAGTCCGGTCGGTGCGGCGATCCCTGTGGGAGCGGCGGGTCGGCCGCGATGAATTTGGCGCAAACGCCTGGGACTACTGCGACGCACGCGCCGCTCGAGGCGCGGGCCCTATCGCCCGTTCAAGGATGCGATGACGCCGCGTGGGCGGGAGCGGGCCGCAGAGCCGACCCCGCGCTGAACCTCAGGGCAGATCCGGCGCGCGACTAGCCAAAGGCTTGAAGACCCGCGTGCTGGAGGCCGGGAACGTCGCTAGCTTGGCCGTCGGACGCCTCGGTCTGGCCAGCAGCTCTCCGCCACAGTTGGGGCAGCGGCCGCCGAGTTTCTGCTCGGCGCAATTTGCGCAGAACGTGCATTCAAACGAACAGATTCTGGCGTTCGTCGCGTCAGGCGGGAGGTCGACGTCGCAGCACTCGCATCCGGGGCGTAGTTCGAGCAGGGCAGTTTCTCCTCCACTAAGGTCGGCGCGTGTCCGCAGTCTTCCCTACGCCGCGCGCGCCTGCGCCGGGTTATCAAACGTCAGCACGCCGTCTTCCAGCGGGTCGTTGCGAAAGTGCTCGCGGTCGGCCACGTAGTTCTGCGTGTTTTGCCAGGGCGCGCGGTCGCCCTGATGCGGGAAGAGATCGAGCACGCGCTGCAAATAGCCGGGGGTGAAGTTGTCGATCATCGGCCGCGCCGGCATGTTGTCGTCTGAGGCCCGCAGTCGCGGGGTCACCTGGCGCAGCTTTTTCTGCTCCATGAAGTTCACCAGCCGGCAGGCGAACTCCGAGACCAGC
>JALRCR010000316.1 GCA_023257255.1 Gammaproteobacteria bacterium
CACAGGGATGGCCCTAGCGCATTCGTCAGCCCTAATCGCGGCCGACCGGCCGCTCCCACAATAGGGGTGCCAACGTCAGGCTTCCACCCGCAACTACGGCCGGGCGCGCGTGATTTCCGCCAGCCCTTCCAGCAGCCGATCGATCTCCGCCGGGGTGTTGTACAGCGACACGCCGGTGCGGAGCAGGCCGCCGCGTTCGGTCAGATTCAGCGACTCCATCACCGCCATCGCGTAGAAGTGACCGTGCCAGACCTGAATGCCGCGCGCCGCGAGTCGCGTGGCAGCATCCAGCGCGCTCACGCCGTCGATGGTGATCGACACCGTCGGCGCGCGGGGCTCGACATCGCCCGGCCCCCACACGGTGATGCCGGGCAGCGCGGCGAGCCCGGCCAGATAGCGCTGCGCGAGGCCGTGCTCGTACACCGCCAGTCCCTGCATGGTGTCGGTCAGGCGCGCGCGGCGGCTGTCGCCGTGTCCCCAGCCGGCCAGATAGTCCACCGCCGCGCGCACGCCCATCAGGGCGGGATGGTTCGGCGTGCCGGTTTCGATCCGGTAGGGCGCGGCGCTGTACTGCGCGCGCAGCCGGTCGGTGTCGAGTTGGTCCAGCAGCCCGGGTTTCGAATACAGCACGCCGACGTGCGGCCCGTGAAATTTATAGGCGGAGCACAGCAGAAAATCGCAATCCAGCGCCTGCACGTCGACCGGCAAATGCGCGGCGAAGTGCACGGCGTCGCAGACCAGCAAGGCGCCCACCGCGCGGCTCAGCGCGCGAATCTCGGCAATGTCTGGCACCGTACCCAGCGCGTTGGAGGCCAGCGTCACCGCCACCAGTCGCGTGCGCGGCGTCAGCTTGGCGCGGAAGTCGTCCATGTCGAGCGTGCCGGCGGCGGTGATCGCCGCTTCCTTCACCGTCACGCCGTGGGCCGCCAGCGTCTGCCAGGGGCCGCGATTGGCTTCGTGATCGAGCCGCGTGATCAGGACCTCGTCGCCGGCCTTGAAGCGCCTTGAGAACGCCCGCGCCAGCGCAAAATTGAAGCTCGTCATATTGGCGCCGAACGCGATGCAGGCCGGGCTTTCCGCGCCCAGGAAATCCGCCATCGCTGAGCGCGCCGCCTCAACCTCCAACCCCACTTCCTGCGAACTCGCAAACGCGCCGCCGGCGTTTACATTGCAGCGGGAGTAGCCGTCGGTCATCGCGTCGATCACCGCCTGCGGCACCTGCGTGCCACCCGGCCCGTCCAGAAAGGCCACCGGCTGGCCGTTCTCCTTGCGGGCCAGCGCGGGAAAATCGGCACGCGCGCGCTGCGCGTCTTCAAGGCGGAAAGGCATGGGGCTTACTCCCTTGGGCTCTCGGTCAGTTCAGCCAGCAGTTCGGCGGTCTTGCGTTGCCGGCAGTAGCCGGCGGTGGTTTTCAGCGCCTGCGCGTGGCGCTCGTCGGTAATGCTGGCGCAGGCGTCGCTCAGCAGGGTGACCAGATACCCCCGGTCGCAGGCATCGCGCACGGCAGATTCCACGCACTGCTCGGTCAGCACGCCGGCAATCACCAGCTGCTTCACGCCCAGATTGCGCAGCACGTAGTCGATGTGCGTGGCGTTGAACACGCTGGAGGCGGTCTTCGGCAGCAGGATGTCGTCGGCCGCCGGGGCAATCGCCGGCATGACGGCGGCGTCCGGGCTGCCGCGCGGAACAAAGATGCCGCTCAGGCGATAGTCCAGACTCTGATCGCGTCCGTCGGCGGTCAGCGCCTCGATGTAGGTGTAGAGCACCTCGACGCCGGTCGCACGGCAGGCGGCCAGCGCCTGCTGCAGATTGGGCAGCACGCTGTCCTGCAGGCGTCGCAGGTAGTCGCCGAAGCGCGCCTCGATCGCCGCCCGCGCAAGTCCGTTGAACATGCCACCGGCCGGATCGCAGCAGTAGCGCTGCACATCGACCACCAGCAGCGCGGCCTCTTCAGGCACCAGCGGCTGTTCGCGACTTGCGGGCAGGGTGCGTGGCGGCATGAGCTTCAGCCCTCTCTGACTAACCTGGATTCACGGCAGGCCAACGGCTGCGTTGGCGGCTCGCACTACCGGCCATATACTCGGCTGGCCCATCCACACGCAAGGGAACAGTCATGAGCTCGATTCAGGACGGCAGCGTTGGTCAGGTTGATTTCATCACCCGCCATGGGCTCTACACCGACGAGCAGCGCGAGGCGATTCCCCGTCTTAAAGCCGAGATCGAACGGCTGAAGCTGCGCACGATTCGCATCGCCTGGTGCGACCAGCACGGGCTGGTGCGCGGCAAGCACGTGATGGCGCACGACTTCCTGCTCGCGCTGCGCAACGGCATCGATTTTCAGACCGCCACGCTCTTCATGGACACCGCCAACAACCTCGCCGCGCCGATGTTCGCCAAACACGGCGGCGGCATCGGGGTGGCCTCGCTCTGCGGCGGCCCTGACGCCATCCTGGTCCCCGACCCGCTGACCTTTCAGGTGCTGC
>JALRCR010000317.1:0-2218 GCA_023257255.1 Gammaproteobacteria bacterium
GGCGCCCGCCTGATCCTGCTGCAGGAATTGTTTGAGACCCAGTATTTCTGTCAGGAACAGCACCCCCGTCACTTCGCGCTCGCCCATGAGGCCGCGACCAGTCCGCTGCTGGCGCGCCTGCAGGCGCTGGCGCGCGAACTGTCGGTTGTCCTGCCGGTGAGTTTCTTCGAGCGCGCCGGTCAGGCCTATTTCAACTCGCTGCAGATGATCGACGCCGACGGCCGCGCGCTGGGCATCTACCGCAAGTCGCATATTCCGCAGGGGCCGGGCTACGAGGAGAAGTTCTACTTTTCGCCCGGCGACACCGGCTTCAAGGTTTGGGATACCGCGCTTGGCCGGGTTGGCGTCGCGATTTGCTGGGACCAGTGGTTTCCCGAAGCGGCGCGCGCCATGGTGCTTAAGGGCGCCGAAGTGCTGTGTTACCCGAGCGCCATTGGCTCCGAACCGACGGCGCCCGAACTCCACAGCCGCGAGCACTGGCAGCGCACGATGCAGGGCCATGCGGCCGCCAATATGGTGCCGGTGGTGGCCTGTAACCGGATTGGCGTGGAGCGCTTCGGGGCTAGCGAAATCACCTTCTACGGCGGTTCTTTCATCACCGACGAAACCGGCGCGATACTGGCAGAAGCCTCGTCGGATCGGCCCGAAATCATCACCGCTCGCTTCGATCTGACCGCACTGCGCGAGCGCCGCGCGGGTTGGGGCCTGTTCCGCGACCGCAGACCCGAACTCTATGGGGATTTGAGCCGGTATTAAGCCGCTCGCCAGTCGCCGCAACTCGCTTTAGCATGCGGCAGGAATCTAACGAAAACACGGCGACTCGCCACGCTTGCAGGGTCGCCGGAGGGGAATTGTCCATGCCGAAATCTGCTCGCGGCGACGTGCCGCTATTGCCGAAGGGATTCAAACGTCTTACCCCGCTGGTTGCCGACTGGGTGCTGGCCGACTCACGCGCCCGGCTTGAAAAGCGACTGACCACACCGCCCGCCGAAATCCGGGCCTTCTACGACCAGATGCTGGGCTTCGCGCCCAAGGCGCTGGCCTATCTCGCGCAGCGCCAGCTCGGGGAACTCGATGCCGCCGAAGAGCGTCTGTTGAAGCTGCTGTTGTCGCTGGCGGAAATGGGCCCGGCCGTCGAGTGGTACGGCACCGGCGAATACCCCGACGGCTTCGACGCCCGCCGTTTTCGCCTGATCGAACAAATGCCCGACAACGCGCCGCAGGGAGTGTCTGCATGAACGCCAAAGAGAAAATAACTGCCCCCAGTTTTGCCGCCCGCTATCCGGAACTCGGCACCGGGCCGGTCTCGACCGACGCCTACTGCGATCCCGCCTTCTACGACCGCGAACTGGCCGCCATTTTCAAGCGCACCTGGCTGTGCGTTGGCCGCGTTGAGCAGGCGCCGAAAGCCGGCGACTTTTTCCAGAAAGCGCTGCCCACCTTCGGCTACTCGGTCATCGTGGCGCGCGCACGGGACAACCAGCTGCGCGCGTTCTACAACGTCTGCCAGCACCGCGGGAACCACGTCGAACTGCGTCAGCGCGGGCATTGCGTGGGCTTTACCTGCCCCTTCCACGGCTGGACCTACGGGCTGGACGGCAAGCTGGTCGGCGTGCCGGATGCGAGCGGATTTTTCGATCTGGACAAGGGCAAGCTGGGCCTGCGCCAACTCGCGCTGGACGTCTGGGAAGGCTTCATCTTCGTCAACATGGATGAGAAGCCCAGCCAGACGCTGGAAGAGGCCATGGGCGAGCAGGGCCGCGATCTGGTCGGCTATCCCTTTGCCAGCGGGCAGGCGGTGTTCGAGTACGAGGGCACCATCAACTGCAACTGGAAGTCGATGATCGACTCCTTCTGCGAGACCTACCACGTGCCGGTGCTGCACCGGCATTCGGTGAAAGACACGCTGGCCGGCCCGGACAATCCCTACGGGCGGCTGATCGACTGCCGCCTGAAAGGCCCGCATCGCACGCAGTCGGTGTGGGGCAACATGGCCTATACGCCCAATCCCGTGCAGGGACTGGCCTGGCAAAACGCCCCTGGCCCGGCGGTGACCAGCGGCGTGGTCGATGCCTCGGTCACCCTGCCCAAAGGGCTTAACGAAACCCGCGCCAAACACTGGTCGCTGGATGTGACGGTCTTCTTCCCCAACTGGATTATCGTCATGGGCAGCGGCATGTATTTCACCCACCAGATGTGGCCGCTGGCGGCCAACAAG
>JALRCR010000317.1:2228-2474 GCA_023257255.1 Gammaproteobacteria bacterium
CTGCGCGATGCGGTGCTGGAAGACTGCAACACGCTGGAACGGATCCAGACCGCGCAGGACGAAGGCCTTATCACCGAGATGGTCTACCACGACCACGAGATCGCGCTGCGCCACCAGTATCAGGTGGTGAAGCAGTGGGTCGAAGACTTCGAGAAATCCAACAAGAAAAAAGGCAAGGGGGCCCGATGAAGCACACGCTGCTGGCGGCGGTAGCCGCGCTGGCAATCACCGGCTTTGGCGCGGTGG
>JALRCR010000318.1 GCA_023257255.1 Gammaproteobacteria bacterium
GAGGCAGCCCGCGCCGTAAATGCCGGTCGGGTGAAACTGCGTGAACTCCATGTCCTGCAAGGGCAGGCCGGCGCGCAGCACCATGCCGTTACCGTCGCCGGTGCAGGTGTGCGCCGAGGTGGCAGAGAAATAGGCCCGGCCGTAGCCGCCGGTGGCGAGCACCACCGAGTGGGCGCGGAACAGATGCAGCGTGCCGTCGGCCAGGTTCCAGGCGACCACGCCCTTGCAGGCGCCATCGTCGTCCATCACCAGATCGACCGCGAAGTACTCGATGAAGAACTCGGCGTTGTGCTTCAGCGACTGCTGATACAGCGTGTGCAGGATGGCGTGCCCGGTGCGGTCGGCCGCCGCGCAGGTGCGCTGCGCGATGCCTTCGCCGTAGTTGGTGGTCATGCCACCGAAGGGCCGCTGGTAGATGTGGCCGCTATCGGTGCGCGAGAAGGGCACGCCGTAGTGTTCCAGTTCGATCACGGCGGGGATGGCTTCCCGGCACATGTATTCGATGGCGTCCTGATCGCCCAGCCAGTCCGAGCCCTTGATGGTGTCGTACATGTGCCAGCGCCAGTCGTCCGGGCCCATATTGCCCAGCGCCGCGCTCATGCCGCCCTGCGCCGCCACGGTGTGGCTGCGGGTGGGGAAAACTTTGGTGATGCAGGCGGTTTTGAGGCCTTCCGCCGCCATGCCAAACGTAGCGCGCAGCCCGGCCCCGCCGGCACCCACCACCACCACGTCGTATTTGTGTTCGATCAGCGAATAGCTAGCCATGGCGAATTACGATCCCAGCGAGATTTTCAGGATGGAAACCACGGCCAGCAGCGCACCGAGGCCGGCGAACGCGCGCAGCAGAATCTGCGCGACAATCTGATGAAACGGACTGTGGACGTAATCTTCGATCACCACCTGCAGGCCCAGTTTCAAATGCCAGAAAAGGCCCAGGCTGAGCGCGAGCAGCAGCACCGTGACGTGCGGGGCGGCGATCCAGGCGACGACCGTTGCGTGGTCCGCGTGAACCTTGCACAAGAGCGACATGGCGAACCACAGCGCCAGCGGCACCAGTGCGATCGCGGTCAGGCGCTGATGGCGCCAGTGGTGCACGCCCTCTTTGGCAGAACCGAGGCCTTTGACCCGGCCAAGGCTGGAACGAAGCGTCATGCGGCACCTCCCGGTGCGGCCAGTACATAGGCCCAGGTGAGTAAGGTCAGGACCGCCGAGGCGCCAAGCACGGTGTAGCCGGAGGCGTAAACGGTGGAGAGCTCAAAGCCCTTGCCCGCATCCCAGAACAAATGCCGGATGCCGTTGCAGAGGTGATAGAAGAACGCCCAGGTCCAGCCGGCCAGCGCCACTTTCACCATCCAGAACCCGAGGAGCTCTTGCGCGGCGGCGTAGGCTTCCGGCCCGCGGGCGACGGCCTGCAGCCAGTACAGCAGGATGACCGTGCCGACGCTCAGCGCGACCCCGGTTGCGCGGTGGGTAATAGACAGCACGCTGGTCAGCTGCGGTCGGTAAATCTGCAAATGCGGCGATAGCGGTCGGTTGCTCATGGTGCTGCTACGTCTGGCCCCGAAGGTTGGATTGCGGAGTTGAGGCAGGGACTGTGGAGGCCCCGGCCGCCTGGGTGGTGATCAGAAATCGATGCACCGGCCTTTACGTTCCCAGTCACCGTAGCGGGTCGGTTCAGGACCACGCGGCCCGCCGATTTCACGCGGTTTGACCGGCGGCTCGGTGGGGGTGCTGGCGGGTTCGGCCGGCGGCGGATTGTCGGGCTGTTCTGTCATGCTGCTGATCGCCTGATGACCCGTCGGTCGTGATGAACGAGCCTGATGCCGTCCTTGGGCACCCGCGTCCGGGAACGTCGGTAGTATCTTTTCTGAAGTGCTTTTATTCAAGCCAAGAAAGCGCCATGAACGGAGACCTTTCAGGCGCGGGTTTTAGCGCCGCAATCCGCATCGTCCCGCGGCCCTCGCCGAGGCTGCGACGGGCGCTCATTGGCCTGCATCTTGGCATCATGGGGCTCGGCTGGGTGGCGCTGGCTGATCCCTGGGCCGTGCTCACCCTGGGTCTCGCGAGCGGAGTACCGACGAATCAGCGCGTCAGAGCCCGTATGAGGAGAGCGGACCGTTTAGCCTGCTTCTGCAGGCTCGGCAACTCGACCGCTTCGTTGACGGTGTGGCTGCCGCTGCCCGTCATGCCAAGGCCGGTGATGGTCGCCACGTAGGGTGAAATCCACGCCGAGTCACCGGCGCCGCGCTGCATCGGGTCGAGTTCGAGCACTGCACCGAGTCCCGCAGCCTCGCTCTGGGCCGCGTATTGCGCAAACAGCGTCTGGTTGCGCGGCGTCGGAGCCATCGGCGGCATGAAATCCTTGAACTCGATCTTGGCTTTGGTCTGCGGCAAGTTGGCGGCGACGATCGCCTGCATCTTCTGCTTGACCCGCTCCAGTTGCTCCGGCGTCAGTGCCCTGATA
>JALRCR010000319.1 GCA_023257255.1 Gammaproteobacteria bacterium
GAGCGCATGCACGACCGCCAGTTCTTCACCGTTACCCAGAATCACCGCGCGGTCAATGACGGCCGCCAGTTCGCGGACCTTACCAGGCCATGAGTAGTCTGCTCGTTGGCGAAGTGCCTCCGGGTCAGGCAGGCACAGCCGCTGTCCAAAGCGGCGCGCCGCTCGTCTGGCGAAATGCCGGGCTAACGCAGGGATGTCTTCGCGGCGTTCTCGCAATGGCGGCAACTGAACCGGGAAACTGGCAAGTCGATACCAGAGATCTTCACGAAAGCGGCCGTCGGCAATCATCACGTGCAGGTCGCGGTGGGTTGCAGCGATGACGCGGACATCGACCTGAAATTCGTCCTCCCCGCCGACGCGCTGGATCACTCCGTCCTGCAAGACGCGCAGCAGCCGGACCTGGGCGGCGAGCGGCAGTTCGCCTACCTCGTCCAGAAACAGGGACCCGCCATTAGCCCGCTCAAACCAGCCTCGGCGTTGAGCCGTTGCACCGGTAAAACTACCTTTTTCGTGCCCGAACAATTCGGAGTCGATTAGTTCGGGCGCAATTGCGCCGCAATTCACTCGAATGAACGGCGCATCCGCCCGTGACGAGCGCTGGTGAATTTCTCGGGCCAACACCTCTTTGCCAGAACCAGTTTCGCCCAGGATCAAAATAGGCAAATCTGAATCGCACACTCGCTCGATTCTGCGATAAACCTCTCTCAGCCCACCTTCCACACCGACCACTTCATCCACAATTTCATCGCGCCCAAGGCGAGCCAGCAGTCCAGCCTTATCCGCCTCAGCAGTTTTTGCCTGCTTGCCCAGCGAACGCAGGCGCTGCGTATTTTCCAGCGCCACAGCAAATGGTTCGAGCAGCTTCGCCACCATCGCCCGTGTGAGCTCTTGTAACTCGTGGCCTTTGCGTAACTCGAGCACCAGCAGTCCATACACATTCCGGGGGCTCGCCAACCCGCCGACGAGCATGTCCGCGCCGAACGCGGGCAAGACTTCGCCAAGCACTGACCAAGCGGGACTCTCTGTTGCCTCTGTCGCAAGCTCCCCCAGTTTGATCCACTCGAGCAAGCGCTGGACCTGTGTCGGGTTGCAACGTGCGCGGGTTAACGGGGCCTCAGCTGTCCGCCCCGGCCTGATGGTGCAGAGTCGGATCAGCGAACGGGACTGAGGTTCAAATTCATAAATCGCCACCGCCCACAGTGGTAGGGCCTCGGCCAGCAAGTCGGCCAAGCTCGAGGCATAGGTTTCAATTTCGGTTACCCGGCAAGCCTCTTGCCAGGCACGGTAAGCAAGATCGTCCATCGCAAGGTGATTCATCGCGGAAGATCCCCCGCTTTCGCACAGACGCCGGTGGCGTTTGAACCCGCAAAAAACCTGTTTTCCGGCCGTGGCAGACCAAGGTTCTCGCGCAGGGTCCGGCCCTCGTATTCGCGTCTAAAAATACCCCGCCGCTGAAGTTCAGGAACTACTTGGTTCACGAAGTCGTCCAGCCCGTCTGGCAGAAATGGAAACATCACATTAAAACCGTCGCATGCGTCGGTCATGAGCCATTCTTCCATTTCGTCAACAATGCTTGCTGGTGTCCCAACCATTTCCATCACGCCGAAACTGCCGCCGACGTACTGCGCTAGTTGCCGCACGCTCATGTTTTCTTCGCGCGCCATGGCGATGAGTTTCTCGCGGCTGCTTTTGCTCGCATTGCTTTCGGGAATTTCGGGCAGCAATTCGTCCAAATCGAACTGTCTTGCATCGCAACCGAGCATGACAGAAAGCGAGCCAAGACCGCTGTCTGGGTGCACAAGGCTATCGAGATGACGCTTGCGCGCCTTGGCCTCTGCGAGCGTCTCCCCAATGACCACAAAGACACCGGGCAATACCTTTAGATGTGAGGGATTGCGCCCGATCTCACGCATTCTTTGCTTGATGTCCGCATAGAACTCGCGTGCGCTAATCAACGTGTTGTTGGCAGAAAATATCGCTTCTGCTGTTTCTGCCGCGATCTGTCGCCCCGCCTCGGATGACCCGGCCTGCACAATCACGGGCCATCCTTGCACAGGGCGCGCAACGTTAAGCGGCCCCCGAACCTGAAAAGACTCACCCTTGTGATTCAGCACATGAAGTTTTTCTGGATTAAAGAACACGCCGCTACTGACATCACGGATGAAGGCATCGTCTGCCCAACTATCCCAGAGACCGGTCACCACCTCGTAGAACTCGCGCGCCCGACGGTACCGCGTGGCATGGTCAATATGCGTTTCCCGACTGAAGTTGAGCGCCTCATCAGGATTTGCCGAGGTAACCAGATTCCAGCCCGCACGACCATTGCTGAGGTGGTCTAGAGACGCGAATTTTCTCGCCACGTGATAGGGGTCGTTATAGGTCGTCGAGGCGGTCGCAATCAGCCCCAGGTGTTCGGTAACGACCGACAGCGCCGGCAAGAGCGTAAGCG
>JALRCR010000031.1 GCA_023257255.1 Gammaproteobacteria bacterium
GGCGCGGGTAAATCCACTTTCTTCCGCATGATTACGGGTCAGGAAACGCCGGATAGCGGCAGCGTGCGGGTGGGCGACACGGTGCAGTTCGCCTTCGTTGACCAGATGCGCGACAACCTGGACCCCAACAAGACGGTGTTTGAAGAAATCTCCGACGGCCTCGACATGCTGCAAATCGGCAGCTACAGCACGCCGTCGCGGGGCTATGTGGCGCGCTTCAATTTTGCGGGATCGGACCAGCAGAAGCGGATCGGCGAACTGTCGGGCGGCGAACGCAACCGGGTGCATCTCGCAAAAGTGCTGCGCTCGACGAACCGACCAACGATCTGGATGTGGAAACGCTGCGCGCGCTGGAAGAAGCCATCCTCACCTTCCCCGGCTGCGCGATGGTGATCTCGCACGATCGCTGGTTCCTTGACCGGATCGCCACCCACATCCTCGCGTTTGAAGGCAATAGCCAGGTGACCTGGTTCGCCGGTAACTATCAGGAATACGAGGAAGACCGGAAGAAACGGCTGGGCAACGATGCCGACCAGCCCCAACGCATTCGCTACAAACCGCTGACCAAAGTCTGAGGTCTCCATGAGCACGCCACCCGTTGTTTCTTTGGGGGTGAGCGCCGCCGGCAAGGAAGCGGTGCAACTGGCAGGCATGATGAACCGCCACGGGCTGGTGGCCGGCGCCACCGGTACCGGCAAAACCGTCACCCTGCAGGTGCTGGCCGAAGGCCTGTCGCAAATCGGGGTGCCGGTCTTCACGGCCGACATCAAGGGCGACCTGTCGGGGCTGGCAGAAATGGGCAAAACCTCGCCCCGGCTGGAAGAACGGCTGGCGGCGACCGGCATCCTCGACCACCGCTTCGCAAGCTTTCCGGTGGCCTTCTGGGACCTCTTCGGCCAGCAGGGCACGCCGGTTCGCATGACGGTCTCGGAAATGGGGCCGCTGGTGCTGGCGCGGCTGCTGCAACTGAACGATACCCAGACCGGCGTGCTCTATGCGGCATTCAAGATTGCCGACGATCAGGGCCTGCTGATTCTCGATCTGGACGATCTGCGCTCGCTGCTAACCTTCGTAGGCGAACATGCCGCCGAACTCAAACTGACCTACGGCAATCTGTCCGCCACCAGCATCGGCGCCATCCAGCGCAACCTGCTTGTGCTCGATTCGCAGGGCGCGAGCGGCGTCTTCGGTGAACCCGCGCTGGCCCTGAAAGACCTGATGCAGGTCACGCCGGACGGGCGCGGCGTCATCAACCTGCTGGATGCGACGCGTCTGATCAGCAATTCGCCGGACCTCTACGCCTGTTTCCTGTTCTGGCTGTTGTCAGAACTTTTCGAGGAATTACCGGAGCGCGGCGACGCCGAGAAGCCGCTGCTGGTCCTGTTTTTCGACGAAGCGCACCTCCTGTTTCGCGATACGCCCAAGCCGCTGGTCGACAAAATCGAGCAGGTTGTGCGGCTGATTCGCTCGAAGGGCGTCGGCGTCTTTTTTGTCACGCAAAGCCCGCTCGACGTGCCGCCTGCCATCCTCGGCCAATTGGGTTTGAAGATTCAGCACGCGCTGCGCGCCTTCACCCCGCGCGATCAGAAAGCCGTGCAGGTCGTGGCGGAGTCCTTTCGCGCCAATCCCGGCCTCAATACCGCAAGCGCCATTACGGAGCTCGGCACGGGCGAAGCGCTGATTTCCACGCTGGATGCCAAAGGCCAGCCGACGCCGGTCGAACGCGTGCTGATCCGGCCGCCGGGTGCGCAAATCGGACCGGCCAGCGCCGAACGTCGACAGGAAATCTTGGAGGCCAGCGTCCTGCACGAGCGCTACGCGCGGGCTATCAATCGCGAATCTGCGCACGAAAAACTGACCGAGCGCGCCCGTGAACGCATCGAGGCGCCAACCCCTCCTGCGCCGCGGGAGACGGACGAAGCAGCCACCGCGCCGCGCGCGTCTGGTCGTGGCCGCGAGAGCGCCGGCGAAGCGCTAGTTAAAAGCGTCTTACGCGCGGCGGGCAGCCAGATTGGCCGCCAAATCGTCCGCGGCATCCTTGGTTCCCTGCTCGGCGGCCGCCGCTGAGCGTCTTCAGTCCAACGCATAAGGATTTCTTCCATGCTTGATAAAGCCAGCATCATCGACCAGCACGACCTGACGTTTGACCCGGGCGACAAGCGCAACGGCAGTCTTTATCTCGGCGTCGCCCGCGCGGGCGGCAGCACGCTGGACCTCGCCGCCACCCTCGCTTCGCTGCGGGCCGCCGAACTTTGGTCAGACACCGAACCCAAGACCGTGCCGGACGAACACCGGCAGGCCTACAAAGACCAGCTGGCGCTGGTCGACAGCGCCCGCTTCGGCGGGGCGCAAGGCTTCATCATCGCCCGCTTCGACCATCCCAAGTTTCCATCTGACGCGGAGCGCTGGAACGCCTGGCGGACCTTCTTTACCCAACACCACGGCGCTGCCGAGTAAGCAGGAGAGTCCCCGATGAGTATTGAATCCCAAGCTCTGGAAAGCGGCCGCATCCACGCCAACGGCGTCGACTTTCACTACCTCGCCTGCGGCGAAGGTCCGCTGGCGCTCTGCCTGCACGGCTTTCCGGATTCGCCCTACACCTACCGCCATCTGCTCCCAGCGCTGGCCGCCGGCGGCTTTCGCGCCGTGGCGCCGTTCATGCGCGGCTATGCGCCCACCGCCGTACCGGCGGATGGTCGCTACGACATGAAAACCATCGGGGACGACTACAACGCCCTGCACGCGGCGCTCGGCGGCACCAGCGAGGCGGTGATGATTTCGCACGACTGGGGCGCGGTTGCCGCCTACGCCGCCCTCAACAGCGCGCCGGGCAACTGGCGGCGCGCAGTGATCAGCAATATTCCGCCGATGCCGGTCTTCGGACAGGTCGCATTCACCTACGAGCAGCTCAAGCGCTTTTTCTACATCTGGTTCTTTCAGATGGATTGCGCAGAGGCCGTGCTGAGCGCCAACAACTTCGCGATGCTGGATGGCCTGTGGGCCGACTGGTCGCCGGGCTACGACGCCAGCGCCGATCTGGAAAAGACCAAAGCCTGCATGCGCGATCCTGCCCACCTGCGGGCGGCGTTGGGCTACTACCGCACGGTGTTCAATCCGCATCTGCACGGGCAGCCGCACTATGTGGAAGGGCAGGCGCAGATCTGGGGCCAGCCGCTCAAGATGCCGGTGCTCTATTTCCACGGCATGCGCGACGGCTGTGTCGCCATCACCCGCGAACTGGCCGCGCAGATTCCGGCCTGCATGGGGCCGGGCAGCCGGGTGGAAATTATTGAAGACGCCGGGCATTTCCTGCTGGTGGAAAAG
This sequence comes from Gammaproteobacteria bacterium, assembly GCA_023257255.1. GTDB lineage: Bacteria > Pseudomonadota > Gammaproteobacteria. The sequence continues at coordinate 3,325 of JALRCR010000031.1, forward strand.
GCGGCGCTGGTCAATCCGCAGATCGTCGAGTTCCTCAACGCCCGCTGAGGGATTTGCCCCGCCGCGATGGCGGGGCATGCCGGCGGGCGCCGCCTAGAACTTCTTCCCGATCCCGAAGCTGATAATCCAGGGATCGATGTCCAGCGAATCGATCTTCGTCGTGCCGGCCGGCAGGCCGGCCGCGCCCTGAGTGTCCAGCGTCACGTCGTGGCTGAACAAGGCTTTCTTCACATCAAAATTGAGCAGCCAGCGGTTGGTCAGATTCATGTCAACCCCGAACTGGAACGCCGGGCCCCAGGCGCTGCGTTCAACATGGATCGGCAGGCTGCCGACCGCGGTGTCGGCTGCCAGCGTGTTATCCAGGGTGTGCACCATCGTTACGCCCACGCCGAGATAGGGATCTATCGTTTTGTCCGGCGTGAAGTGCCATTGAAAAGTCAGGGTCGGGGGCAGCAGGTTGACGTCGCCCAGCTCGCGCCGATTGAGCACCCCGCCGGTTCCGCTGACGGACACCGCGTGACCGCTGCCCAGCGCCACGATCAGTTCCGCCGCAAGGTGATTGGTGAGGTAGTAGGACAGATCGAGTTCAGGGATGAGGTTGCTGTCAACTTTCAGCTGGGCATCGTTGCTGCCATACACCAGCTGCGCCAGGTTAGGGATGCCGTAGCTGCCGTTGGTGGTATGGCCCAGCGAACTGCCAACGTCCGGCGAAACATGGGTGGCGCGCAGACGAACCACGATATCGCCGGCCCCGGCGGTCGCGGCGAGCGGGGCCAAGGCGCCGGCCAGCGCGAAGGCGTAGAGGGTGTTTTTCATGCGGATTTCCTTCGAATCGGGTTGGATCAATAAACCTTAAAGTCTTGTGGCATATTATCAATAATCTTTTTATGGTTATAGCGGTTTAATCATGTTTCCGACCCGAATGGGGCGTTTTCCCCAATCCTGACGTAGGCGACTCCCGCCCTCCCCGTTACCATCGGCTCCGCGTTCACTTTGGGCCCCCTTTATGTTTCGACCCGCGCTTGCTGCCGCGCTGCTCCTCTCCACCCTCGGCGCCAAACCGACCGTGCAGGCCTACGAGTTGCTGAATCACACCGGCCTGCGCGTGCAGGGCGAAGCCAAAGTCTTGGCGGGCTTCCGCCACGGCGAAAACATCAACTTTGGTCTGGGCGCGGTGCGCGGCTTCGGCGACCTCCGGACCACCGGCGAAGAAAGCCGTAACGACCTGCAACTCGCGCTCAAACCCGGCCTGACTTTCGACTACAGCCTGGCCAATTCGACGATTTACGGCGGCGGCACCGGGGTCTTCTCCACCACCACGCTCGACGGCGAACTGTCGGGTCAGTTCGCGCGCAGCGGCGACCATGCCACCAACGTCGATTCGGCTTACGTGGGCTGGCGCAATGAATGGGCGGATATTTCCTACGGGGCGCGGGAGTTCACGGTGGGCGATGGCTTCATCATTGGTGACGGCAACTTCAATCAGGGTCACGACAACGGCCAGTACTGGACCGGTGCCTTCACCGCCTGGCGCAACACCGGCGTGGTCAAGCTGAACACCAGCCCGGTGCGCGCGGACATCTTCTGGTTACGGACCGACAACGACCTGGGCGACAGCCGGATCGCGGGTTTCAATCTGGAAAACAGCGCCCGCGAACAGTTTGGCCAGTTCGGCTTTTTGTACTTCGAGGTGTTCGACGACAACGGCCTCAACGGCTTCGCAGGTGCCAAAGTCACCGGCGTACGCGGCCACGGCCTGCATCTGCCGGCCTTCCCGGACCTGCAGTTTTTTGGCGAGTTCGTCGCCCAGCGCGGCAAGGTCGAACGCACGGGTGCACCGGTCGACGCCAACGCCTGGTACACCGAACTCAACTACCAGCTCACCGATATGCCCTGGCGGCCAAAGCTCTATTACCGCTACGCCTATTTTTCGGGCGACAAACTCAACACCCCGGAACTGGAAGAATACCGGGCGATGTTTTTCACCATCTTCAAGCGCGACTGGGACACCTGGTACCAGGGTGAAATTGCCGGCGAGTTTTTTCTGTTCAACGAAAATCAGGTCAGCAATATGGCGAAGGTGAAAGTGTTTCCCTCGCCCCGCGCCGCGATCGGTTTCTGGTATTACCACCACGAGTTAGCCACGCCGCAATACTTCGGTCTGCCCACCCGGACCACCGACTGGACCGACGAGATCAACCTGTCATTCGAGTTTTTCCCCAGCGACAAGCTCTACTGGTACGTTGGCGGCGCCTGGGCCACGCCGCGCTCGGCCGCGCAGGAAGTCTTCGGCAAGGAAGACCAGCTAGTGGTGCAAACCTTTATTTCCTATACCTTTCGCTGAGCCCTTGGCGAAAGCTCATGCACGGCCGAACGTGTTAACCTTCGGCCGATTTTTCGTTTCCATTCAGTCCCGGAGGACCTGTTCATGAAGGCTGTGGTCGCCAACAAACTCAACGAATATGCCGTCGTCAGCGTCGATCTCGATCCGCCGAAGATGGGCGAAGTGCTGGTCAAGATGAAAGCGACCGGCGTGTGCCATTCAGATCTGTCGGTGGTCAACGGCACGATTCCCAGCCCCTTCCCGGTGGTCCTCGGGCACGAAGGTGCCGGCATCGTCGATCAGGTCGGCGAAGGTGTGACCAACGTCAAACCCGGCGACCATGTGGTCATCTCCTTCATTCCCCATTGCGGCCACTGCTACTACTGCGACCATCAGGAGCCCTACCTCTGCTCCGGCGCGAAGCAGGACGGCAACCTGTTTGACGGCACGACCCGCGTCAGCAAGGACGGCCAGCGCATTTTCGTCATGTCCTTCGTGGGCATCATGGCCGAGTACGCCGTGGTCCCGGCCGCCTGCGTGGTGGCGATCGACAAGTCCTTCGATTTCAAGGCGGCCGCACTGGTCGGCTGCGGCGTGACCACCGGCGTCGGTGCGGCCATTCGCACAGCCGAAGTCAAACCCGGCAGCACGGTGGCGGTGTTCGGCTGCGGCGGCGTGGGCCTTAACGTCATTCAGGGCGCGCGCATTGCCGGCGCCAAGACGATCATTGCCTGCGACCTGTCGGCCGAGAAAATGGAAATGGCGAAGTCCTTCGGCGCCACCCACACGGTGGAGCCAAGCGGCGACTTCGTGAAGCAGATTCAGGCCATGACCAACGGCATCGGCGTGGACTACGCGTTTGACGTGGTCGGCTACAGCAAGGTCATCGAACAGTGCATCAAGGCGACCCGCAAAAACGGCGTGGCGGTGCTGGTCGGCGTGGGCCGCATGGACGACCGTTTCTCGGTCAACGCGGCCATCCTTCCCTTCACGGCCAAGACCATCAAGGGCTGCATGTACGGCAGCGCCAATTTCAAGGTCGACTTTCCCATGTACCTTGACCTGTACAAGGCCGGCAAACTCGATTTGGACCGCCTGATCACCAAGACCTACACGCTCGACGAAGCTCCGGCGGCGTTCGAGGATATGGAAAAAGGGCGCAATGCCCGGGGCGTCATCGTTCACGCCTGAGCGCGCGCGAGCTGGCGGGCGCCACCCGTCGACCGCCAGCGTCGCGCATTCACATCCCGCACTGCGGCGCCTATAGTAAGGGCGCCGCAGTCGGCGGCCCTTTTCAGCACGAGGACGCTACTTTTCGCATGGGCTGGGAACTCTTTTTGACCGATATCCCGCGCGGCGAAACCAGCACCCGCACGTTTTCGCAGTCGGCCGTGCGCATCGGCCGCAACCCTGATAACGAACTCATCCTCAAGCACAATCAGGTTTCGCGCCTCCACCTCACGCTGACCAAGGAAGGCGAGACCTACTACGCAGAGGATTCCAGCAGCAACGGCAGCTTCCTCAAGGACGCCAGCGGCTGGCAACGACTGCAGGGCAAAACGCCGCTCAAACTGCCCGCCACCCTGCGATTGGCAGACTGGTCGATTAGGGTGGACTACGAAATTGAGGCCGACTGGGACCAGTCGGTGATCATCCCGGCCGGTCATCTGGCCAAGAAAACCGAAGCCGTGCTGGTCTTCGACCTCTGCGAATCATCCCGTCTGGCGAACGAGAACGACCACCTCGCGCTGCATCTCAAGACGCGCCTGATGCAGATCGCAGACCCCGTACTGACCGAGCACGGCAAGAGCTTCCTGAAAGGCACGGGCGATGGTTTCCTCGCCACCCTGCCCTCGGCCAGCAAGGCGCTGGCCGCCGCGCTGGAACTGGAACGCCGCATCCAGCAGCGCAACGCGCGCACCGACAACGCCCCCATTCACTACCGCATTGCGCTGCATTTTGGCGAGGTCTGGGGTATATCCGGCGCGGAACCCGACATCCACGGCAACGACGTCAACATCACCTTCCGGATCGAAGGCGCTCAGGCCGAAGCTTTTCCCGAAGCCCTGCATCCTTTCCCCAAGATGGATCGCCTGATGTGCTCGGCCACGCTGCTGGAGAAAGCCCAGCAGTCCGCACCGCTACCAGATGCGCTGGAAGCGGTCGAAATCGGGCTCGCCAACCTGAAGGGCATTCAGGACCCGGTGCGCATTTACTGGCTTAAAACGCCCTGATTCCTGCCATGCATGCGTCAGCACGGCGTATGCGTCTCTAACGTCATAAAAGCTTCACCGCGCTGTCCGTCGACTGACAAACAGCCGCCGCAAACTCCCCCTTGCCTGTATCCGGCACCTGTCCGACCGCGGTCCTTAGCGACCGGTTCGGGGCAAGGCCGGTTCCCTTCCTACCATCGCAAGGAGTGTTTGCATGTTTCATTTGCTGAAAACCCCGCTGGCGGCCGGCATTGCGCTGGCGCTGAGCGCGTCGGCCTTTGCTGCCACTGGTCCCAGTTCCTCGGCCGCGCCCTATCTGGTCCCCACCGCGCCGGGCGTCCAAATCACCTCCATCCTGACGGCCGGCGACAGCGTGGGCGGCTACACCATGGGCGGCATCCCGGACGGGATGGGCGCCTATGACAATGGCGACGGGTCGTTCACCGTGCTCATCGCGCATGAGTGGGGTGCGACCGCAGGCGCAGGTAACGTGCACGACCATGGCGCGATCGGCTCTTACGTCTCGAAGTGGACGATTAACAAGTCGACGCTCGCCGTCACCGCCGGTGACGACCTGATCAAATCCGTGCAGAACTACAGCGGTGGCACTTTCTCCTCTGCCGCCGCCAACGCCTTTGCGCGCTTCTGCTCGGCCGATCTGCCGAAGACCTCTGCGCTATACAACGCCGTCTCTGGCAAGGGCTATAACGGCAATATCTTCATGACCGGTGAGGAAACCGGCGCCGAAGGCCGTGCCTACGGCATCGAGACCAGCAGTGGCACCGCCTACCAACTGGCGCATATGGGTCGCTTCAGCTGGGAAAACGCGCTCGCCAATCCCTACGCGCAGGACAAGACCGTCGTTATCGGCACCGACGACTCCACCCCGGGTCAGGTCTATCTGTACGTCGGCAACAAACAGAGCACGGGCAACGCGGTTGAAATGGCGGGCCTCGTCGGCGGCAACCTGTTCGGTATCAAGGTGCCGGCGCTCGGCGCGCTGGAATCGCGCACGGCAACCCTCACGACGACCAGCTTCACGGCAGAAGCACTGGGCGACGTCTCGGCCAAAACCGGCGCCCAGCTTGAAAGCGCCAGCGACGCCGCGGGTGTCACCGAGTTCCTGCGGCCGGAAGATGGCGCCTGGAGCACCATCGACCCCTCGAAGTTCTACTTCGTCACCACCGACCGCTTCGATAACACCGCAACCGGTGGCTCGCAGGTCGGTCGTAGCCGGCTGTGGGAACTCGACTTCGCCGACGTCAGCAACCCTGAAAACGGCGGCAATCTCAGCCTGCTGATCGACGGCAGCGTTGACGGCCAGCAGGTCCAGATGATGGACAACATGGGCTTCGACGACGTGACCGGGCACCTGATCATCACCGAAGACGTTGGTAATCAGGCGCATAGCGGCAAGGTATGGGATTTCGACCCCGCCACCGGCGAACTGGTCATGCTGGCGGAACACTTTGCCGGGAATGGCAACATCGGCGTGCCTGCCACGGCGCCGTTCAGCCAGGACGAAGAAACCTCCGGCCAGATCGACGTCACCGCGCTGTTTGCGGGCGTGGCGGGTTACGACACCAGCGCCTACCGCTACTACCTGCTTGCCGACCAGCAGCACTACGCGACGGGCAATCCGCTGACGGTAGAGGGCGGCCAACTGCTGCTGATGGCAGTCCCCACACCGGTGCCGGTGCCGGCCGCCGCCTGGTTGCTCGGTTCCGCGCTGGCCGGGGTCGCCGCCGTGCGGCGCCGTCGCGTTCAGGCCTAGGTCGCTCGACTCGCCATCACGCCGGCCGGGGACACCGGCCGGCGTGATGCGCGCCACGCTAGCGCGCGCTGCCCCAGTACAAATACCCCGCCGGCTTCGGCATTCCCGCCGCGTATTCCTGATTCAGCGATTCAATTGCAAAGCCGGCGTCTTCGATGATCCCGGGCATATTGCGGTTGAGGTTGCAGCCGCAGGCCAGCACGTTCCAGAGGCCGTTCAGCCGGTCCTGCCAGGTTGCCACCCCCGCATCCGGCGAGCGGCCGTGTTCGAGAAACAGCAACTCGCCCCCTGGTTTTAGCACCCGTTTGGCCGCCTTCAGCGCGCGCACCGGGTCGGGAATCGTGCACAGGCTGAAGGTCACCACTACGGTGTCGACACTGGCCGCCGGCAGGTCGATTTCTTCGCCCGCAAGGCCGATGCAATCGACCGGAAACGGCGCCGCCGCGATGCGTCGCGCGCCGAGTTCACGCATCCGCGCGCTGGGGTCTACGCCGGTCACGCGCTTGACCTCGGCGCCAGCGTAAACCGGCAGGTTGAGACAGGATCCGATGCCGAGTTCCAGCACCTCGCCGCGGGCTCGCGGCACTACCCGTTCGCGATAGCGGGTGATGAAGCCGGCGCCGCAGATAGCGTTGATCATGGGCGCGCCGATCAGACGTTCGTAGAGACTGGCCATCTGCTTTCCTCTTCTGGATGAATCGAACCGCCCGCCGATTGTGCGCTACGATGCCGGGGCTGCCCAGTTCTGCCCTGCCCTGACCCTGGAATCTTTATGAACGCATCTGCTCCGCCCCGCGCACTCATCATTGGTGGCTCGATGGCCGGTCTTTTTTGCGGCGTGCTGCTGCGGGCCGCCGGCTGGGAAGTCGAAATTTTTGAACGCGCCGGCGAAGAACTTGCCAGCCGCGGCGCCGGCATCGCCACGCATCAGTCGCTCTACGACGCTTTCCATGCGGCCGGCATTCAGCTCCGCCCGGAGATGGGCGTGCACTCGCAGGGCCGTCGCGTATTCGCGCCGGACGGCAGCCTGCTATGCACCTGCGAGATGCCGCAGCTGATGACCTCCTGGGGGTTCATCTATCGCTTTCTGCGCCAGCAGTTTCCCGACGGCACCTACCACAACGGCTACACGCTGGAGTCGCTGACGCAGACCGACACCCAGGTCGAGGCCCGCTTCAGCAACGGCGAAGTCCGCCGCGGCGACTGGCTGATCGGCGCCGACGGCACGCGCTCCAGCGTCCGTGCCTGCGTGGCGCCGGCGATCGAGGCCCGCTACTGCGGCTATTTCGGCTGGCGCGGGCTGGTCGACGAGGCACGCCTGTCGCCCGCCGTGCTGCAGCAACTAAGCGGCCATTTCGCGCTTAATCCCGCCGATCACGGCCATTTGCTGGGCTATATGGTAGCCGGCCCGGATGACGATCTGCGTCCCGGGCACCGCTGGTACAACTGGGGCTGGTATCGCCGCGCGGACGCGGCCAGCCTGCGCGAACACCTGACCGGCACCGACGGCCAGTACTACCCGCAAGGCATTCCACACCCGCTGATTCGCCCCGAACTGGTCGCGGTGCTGCGCGAGCAGGCGGCGCGCGAACTGGCGCCCTGCATTCAGGCCGCGATCGCGGAAACGCCGCGCCCTTTCCTGCAGGCGATCTACGAAGTGGAATCGAGCCGCATGGTCTTCGGCCGCGTGGCGCTGATTGGCGATGCCGCCTTCACCGCGCGGCCGCACGTGGGTCTGGGCGTGTCCAAGGCGGCGGAAGACGCCACCCTGCTCGCCACCGCACTGACCCGCGGCACCGTCGGGCAATGGGAGAGCGAACGCCTGCGCTTCGGTCACGCGGCGGTGGCCTGGGGCCAACGTCTTGGCAGTTACATCGAAACCCCACGCGCCGAAGACCCGTCGCAGCGGGCGGAGGCCGTGCGTAATCGTCGGCCGGAAGTCCTGATGGCAGAAACCGCCGCGCATGAACCCACGCGCTACCTGCAGCTTGACCGCTACTGAACTAGCGCTCCGGGGGTAGCCGGTAGAGCGGCAGATTTAGCCCCCACACAATCGCCGCCAGACGGACCATCGCGATGACCGTCATGCCAACAATCGCCGCCGCCTCGCGGGGCACGTTCACGGCCTGCAAGCCGACGTACAACAGCGCGCCCATCACGGCGGCAGTCGCGTAGATCTCGCCTTCGCGGATGATCATCGGAATTTCGCGCACCAGCACATCGCGCAACATGCCGCCGGCGCAACCGGTCATGGTGCCCATCACCACCACGATAATGCCCGGCAACTGCTGCTGTTCCGCGATCTGCGCGCCGGTAATCACGAACAGCGCCAGCCCCAGCGCATCGGCCACCAGCAGGCTGCGACCCGGCGGCGCGCGCCACTGGGTGTAGAGCACCGTCAGCGCGGCGGCGAACACAATCACCACCAGACAGGCGGGATCGGCGATCCAGAACACCGGGTGGCGGCCCAGCAGCAGGTCGCGCAAGGTGCCGCCCCCGATCGCGGTGACCACCGCCAGCACCAGCACGCCCATCAAATCCAGATGCTTGCGGCCGGCGGCCAGCGCGCCGCTCATGGCGAATACGCCCACGCCCAGCAATTCGAGCAGGCGAAAGAGCGTCATCCGCGCCCGTACCGGGTGATGGCCGGACTGTTGCGCAGCCAGAGCCCGAGCAGACCCAGCATCACCCCTGCCCCGCCCAGCGCCAGCGGATAGCCGCGCGCGTCGATCAGGTAGCCAATCGCGCCCACGCCCAGCCCCTGACCGGCGAATAGCGCGAACGCAAACAGCGCAAAGGACGTGCCGCGCGCGCCGGGCATCAGTTCGGTCGCCAAGGTCTGCAGGGTGCTGTGCATCATGTAAAAGCCCAGACCAATCGCCACCACCAGCGGCGGCGTCGCCCACCATTTAGGCACTGCGGTCAGCATGATGAAGCTCCAGGCCATCATCGCCCCGCCAACCAGCACCATGCCGCGGCGCCCCAGCCAGTGCAGCAGGCGGGCGGCGCTGGTGCTGTAGATAAGCCCGCCGACGCCGTAGCACATGAGAATCAAGCCAACCATGCTGAAGCTGAGCCCGTGCTTACCGTGCAGCAGCGCGCCGATATAGGCGACCCCGCCAAACAAACAAAAACCCTCGACGAAGCCGGCCGTCAGCAGGTCGGCGGCCTTGGGGTCGCGGGCCAGCGCGAGATAGCTGCGCAGCGAATGGGCGAGCGAGCCGACCGCGCCCGGCGGTGGCGAAGGCTGCTGGTTTGCAATCCGCCACAGCACCAGGGCAAGCACCCCGATGGCGCCGCCAAACACCACAAAAATGGCCCGCCAGCCCATGAGGTCAGACATCAGCCCGCCCAGCCCCGCGCCCATCATCTGGCCAAAAATAACGCCGCTCATGTAGCGCGCAATCACCGGCTGGCGATCTGCCAGCGGCACCTTGTCGCCGATGTAGGCCAAGGACAGCGGCACGGCGGCCGCGGTGGTCACGCCGCTCAGAAAACGCAGCCAGGCCAGGCCGGCGAGGCTGGTCGTCAGCGCGCAGGCGCTCACGCAGAGGGCAGCGGCAAACAGAGTCAGCGCGATGATGCGCAGCTTGCCGTGGCGGTCGCCCAGCGGCCCGTAGAGCAGCAGAAAAAGGCCATAGCCGACCGCAAAGGTGGTGACCACGCTGCCGGCCTGACCGACCGTCACGTCGAACTCCTGCGCCAGCACCGGGACCAGCGCGTCGGTCACCCGCATCGTGGCAATCGCGAGAAACCCGGCGAGGCTGAGCACCGGAATGAGAGAAGGCATGAACGCGCCGCCGGAAATAGAGCAGCCCGGATAATAGCCATCGCGCCTTGCGGCGGCGAGCCTTTGGCTTGCTCCCTCAGAGCCCGCACGTTTACCCTGCAAGGCCCTTCCTGCTGGTGGCGATCCCGATGAGTCGTTATGTGATTGGCGTGGATGTAGGCGGCACCTTTACCGACTTCGTGGCGTATGACCGCGACAGCCGCGCGCTGCGGGCGTGGAAAAACCTGAGCACGCCGGACGACCCGACGCGCGGCATTCTGGCCGGCCTCGCCCGCCTGCACGACCCGGGCGCCGTCGACACCCTGCGCCTCGGCACCACGGTCGCGACCAACGCTATTCTCGAACGCAAGGGCGCGCGCGTCGCCTACGTCACCACCCGCGGCTTTCGCGACATTCCGTATCTGCAACGCGGCCATCGTCAGTTTCACTACGACAGCCAGTGGCAGCGCGCGCGGCCGCTGGTGCAGCGGCGCGATTGTCTGGAAGTGGACGAGCGCCTGCTGGCCGACGGCAGCGTGCTAGCGCCCTTGAGCGCCGACAGCGTGGCCGCCGTCGCCGCCCGGATCGCCGCCGACGACGGCATTGAAGCGGTCGCCATCAACCTCCTGTTCTCCTATGTGGAAGCCGCGCACGAACGCGCGGTGCGGGACCAGCTGCAAGCGCTGCTGCCGGCCCTGCCCGTGTCGGTGGCGAGCGACGTATTGCCGAAGTGGAAAGAGTACGAGCGCGCCTCAACCACCATCGCCGACGCCTACATCAAGCCCGTTTTGCAACGCTATCTGGCGGCGATGGAAGAGCGAATCGCGGCGGCCGGCATCGCCGCACCGGTTGCGCTGATCAAATCAAATGGCGGCGAGATGCGGGTGCCGGCCGCTCGCCTGCAGCCGGTGCAGCTCGCGCTGTCCGGCCCGACCGGCGGCGTGGTCGCCACGCAGGCCATTGCGCGCGAACTGGGCCTGCCGCGCGCGGTGACGCTGGACATGGGCGGCACCTCGACCGACTGCTCCACCGTCATCGACGGCGAAATCAGTTTCACCACCAATTTTGAAATCGAGTTCGGGTTGCCGATTCAGATCCCGATGATCGACATCCGCACCATCGGCGCCGGCGGCGGCTCGATTGCCTGGATCGACAAGGGCGGCATGCTCCGTGTGGGCCCGCAGAGCGCCGGCGCACAGCCCGGCCCCGCCTGCTACGGCTTTGGCGGCACCGCGCCCACCGTCACGGACGCCAACCTGCTGCTCGGCCGAATCGATCCGGCCAATTTTCTGGGCGGCGAAATGGCCGTCTCACGCGCCGCCGCTGAAGCCGCGCTGACCAGCGTCGGCGCGCCGCTCGGCATGTCGGCCGAGACGGTGGCGCTCGCGATCCTGCGCATCGTCAACAACGGCATGGTCGGCGCGCTGCGCACGGTGCTGATCGAGCGCGGCCACGACCCGCGCGAGTTTGCGCTGTTTGCCTTCGGCGGCGCCGGGCCGCTGCATATTTCGGATCTGATGCAGGAGGCCGGCATTCCCTGCGGCGTGGTTCCGGTGCATCCGGGGCAGTTCTCGGCGCTGGGCTTTGTGCTGACGGATGCGCGGGTGGATCTGGAACGCACCATCCAGATGACCTCGGCCCGCTTCGACGCCGCCCGCGCGGCCAGCCTGCTGCGCGAACTGGTCGCCAGCGCCAGCGCCGGGCTCGCCGCCCCGCCCGGCAGCGTGCTGGAGGTGCGCAAGACCATCGATCTCCGCTATCTCGGGCAAAACTACGAGCTTGAAATCGGCTTCGAGTTTGACGATTTCACGGCTGCTGACGTGGCCGGCCTGTGGGCGAGCTTCCACGCCCAGCACGCCGCGCGCTTCGGTTTTGCGATCGAAGCCGAAGTCATCGAAGCCATTACGCTGCGCTGTACGGTGACGCGGGTCGCGGACAAGCCCGCTTTCGCCAGCCTGCCGCCGGCCGCCGGCGCGCCGCAGCCCAAAGGGCGTCGCGCCGTGGTGTTCGCGCAGGGTTCGCACGATACGCCGGTCTACGACCGCGCCACGTTGCGCGCTGGCGAAGTCCTTACCGGCCCTGCGCTGGTCGAAGAACCCGCCTCGGTCACCGTGCTTGGCCCCGAGCACCAACTCCGTGTGGCCGACGCCGGCCATCTCGTCATCACCCACCGCGACGCCGCCTGAAGGAGTAGCCGATGGACTTTGTCAGCATGAACATCCTCGACAGCACGATGCTGTCGATCTGTCGCGAAATGGGCATTACGCTCATGAAGACCAGCTACTCGACCATCTTCAACGAGGCGCTCGACTTCACCTGTGGCATCGCCTCACCGACCGGCGAAATGCTCTCCGCCGCCGAGTTCTGTCCGGCGCAGATCGGCGGCATGCCGCTGCTCATTCGCTCCTGCCTGCAGGAAATCCCGCTGTCAGAAATCGAACCCGGCGACGTGCTTGTGCATAACGACCCCTATCGCGGCGGCCTGCATACGCCCGAGCACACGCTGTTCTGCCCGGTGTTTGTCGACGGCGAGCTGGTGGCCTTCACGGTCGCAATTGGCCACGTCGCGGAAGTGGGCGGCATGGTGCCCGGCGGTTTCCCCTCGGAAGCCACCGAAATTTTCCACGAAGGCATTCGCGTGCCGCCGGTCAAAATCAAGAAGCGCGGCGAAGACGTGGTCGAGGTCTGGAAGCTCTGGCTCGCGAACGTGCGCACGCCGCGCTACAACTACGGCGATATGCGGGCGATGATTTCGGGCGTTGAGCTCGGTGCAAGCCGGCTGGCAGAGATCGTGCGCAAGCAGGGCAGCGCCACGTTTCGCCAGCATTGCGGGGACCTGCTCGACTACGCCGAACGCCGGATGCGCGCGGAAATTGCCGAGTTTCCCGACGGCGTCTATCACTTCACCGATTACATGGATAACGACGGCGTGTCGGATTCCGAAATCCGCATCGAAACCCATTGCTACGTGATGGGCGACGCGCTGGTGGTGGATTACACGGGTTCGAGCCCGCAGGTGCGCGGCCCGATCAACGCGACGCTGGGGGTGGCCTGGTCGGCGGCCTACAACGCGGTGCTGCACCTGACCGACCCCGGCATTCCGCGCAATTCGGGCGCCTTCCGGCCGATCAAAATCATCGCCCCGCGCGGCACGGTGGTGAACGTCGACTACCCCGCGCCGGAGGTCGGCGGCAATACCGAAACCCATCCGCGCATCGCCGGTGCGGTGATTGGCGCGCTGGCGCAGGCCGCGCCGCGACGCGCGATGGCCGGCGAAGGCGGCACGCATCTCAACTTTGTGTTTGGCGGGCACGACCGCAAGAACGACGAATACTTCGCCTGTTACGACATCGAAACCGTCGGCTGGGGCGCGCGGGCCCACGCCGACGGCAACTCGGCCACCGACTCCATCAACGGCAACTGTCGCGTGATGCCGGTAGAAGTGTTCGAGACGCGCTATCCCTGGCTGACCGAGGTCTATCGCCTGCGCACCGATTCCGGCGGCGCCGGCCGGCAGCGCGGCGGGCTGGGGACGGAGAAAATCTACCGCTGTCTCGACGCCGAAATTACCGCTTCGCAGCTCACCGACCGCCACCAGCATCAGGCCTACGGGCTGGACGGTGGCCTGCCCGGCGCCACCGGCATGACGCGCTTCAAGGCGGCGTCGAAGGACCAGTGGCAGACGATGGTCGAAGCCTTCGCCAAACGTTCCACCAGCAAGTGGTCGAACGTCACCTTCCATCCGGGCGACCGGGTGCAGATCGAAACCCCGGGCGGTGGCGGCTACGGCCCGCCGCAGTCGCGCGAGCGCGCGCAGGTCGCGCAGGATTTGGCCGAAGGCTTTATTTCCGCCGAAGCCGCGCAGCGCGACTACGGCTTCAAGGCTTAAGAAAGGGCTACCCCATGCGCTTCAGTGCCAACGGCTACTACATCGAACGCTATGTGAAATGCGACTGCTGCGGCGTGCTGGTGTACGACGCCGGCGTGCCCGGCGAGGCGAGCACCGCCGGGCAGCTGTTCTGCTCCCCCTGGTGCCGCGAATGGAAGACCCAGAAACTCGCCGGTGTTGCCGTGCCGCGTATCGACCTGCCCGCCTCACCTTAATTTGACCCGCCACGATTGTTTCTGGAGTACTGACCTATGACCGCACGTCTTGCCGGTAAAACGGCCCTCATCACCGGCGCCTCCCGCGGCATCGGCCTTGCCATCGCCGAAGCCTTCGCCCGCGAAGGCGCCAATCTGGCGCTGAACGCGCGCGACCCGGTGCGCCTCGCCGAGACTGCCGCCGCGCTGTCCGCCGCCCACGGCGTGCGGGTAACGCCCCACGCTGCCGACGTCACCGATCGCGCCGCCATGCAGCGCATGGTGCAAGACGTCGAGGCGCTGGGCCCGGTGGATATTCTGGTTAACAACGCCGGCATCCACATGGCGCGGCCGTTTCTGGAATACAGCTTCGAGACCTTTCGCGAGGTGCTGGAAACCAACGTCTACGGCGTGGTGCACGTGACGCAGTTTGTGCTGCCCGGCATGATTGCCCGCAAGCAGGGCCGCGTGATCAACATCGCCTCCACCGCCGGCAAGGGCGGCACCCGCAACCAGAGCGCCTACAACGCCTCGAAGCACGCGGTGGTCGGCCTTACCCGCTGCCTCGCGCTCGAGATGGTCGCGCACAACGTGCTGGTGAACGCCATTTGCCCCTGGGTGGTGGATACCGACATGGCCACCGGCTTCATCGGCGAGCACGCGAAAAATCTCGGCATCGACCCGGCGCAAGCCACCGCCAACTTTCTCGCGATGGTGCCCATCAAGCGCTTCATCCGGCCGGAAGAAGTGGCGAATCTGGCGGTGTTTCTGGGCTCGGACGAATCCAGCTACGTCAACGGCCAGAGCTGGGCGGTGGACGGCGGGTATTCGATGATTTGAGCCGGCTAGTACTGGCGCCGTCGCGGCCGGTCGTAGCCGTCGACCGCGCCCCGGAACGCCGGAGTGCGGCCGACCAGGCTTTCAATCAGCGTCAGCTCGTCGTCCGTATGGTTCTTGAAGCCGCCCTTCTGCATCCGCTTGCCGCTGACGCCAGGCGCCAGCACATAGCGCGACTCGTGGTGCCCGGCGTCCACCACGTCATTCACCGAGGGGTCATCGGCGGCGCTGATGTCGGTCACCCCGTAACAGGTGCAGATGTAGTCGCGGTCGGGCTCAACCTCGCAGTACACGCCGGTACCGCGAATGCCGACCACCGCGTTCGGCGTGTAAATCCGGTGACTGCGCTTCGCAAACACCGACAGCACACCGCCGGTGATCAGGCGCAGGCCCTCAATCAGCGCGTTGTCAGTGGGCGGCGGAGACAGTTGCAGGCGGGAATTGGGTCGCAGGATGAACGCGTCGCTCTCTACCCGGAACGCGATTTGCCCGTCGGCGCCGGTCTCGATCAGGTCGGTGCCCCAGATTCGCGTGTCGGGGCTCGCCGGCTGCCCGTTGATTTTCACCGTACCGCGCAGCAGGTAGATGGAGCGACTGCCCATCGCCTCCACCGCCGCGGCAAGACCCGGCGGCAGCCACAGGGCGCCAAGACTGCACAGGGCCGTGAGCATCCACTGACGACGGGCGGGGTCGATATCGCGATCGTGCATACGGTGGGCAGTCCTTCCTGATCGGTTAATCATCGGCGAATATTCGCCATGCGGGCATCATTCGTCTGCAAGGATAGCCTGAGGAAACTCCGTTGCGCGCGCTCTTTTACTGCTTTTCACTTGGACTCACCGCTGCACTGGCGCTCATCACCGAGGCGTCCGCGTCGCCACGCCATGACGTGTCGCTCGCCGTGCTGCACGAAGACAACCTCCCGCGGGCCGAACGGCGGCAGGACCGTCTGGCCGACACCGCGATTGAACTGGCCGGCCGCATGAACCGTCCGCTACTCGCGACCGAACGAAGCACGCTGCTGGCAGAGCTTGGTCTCGGCGCACGGTGGTGGACCGAGCACCCCGATCTCAGCGAGTTTTCCCCGGCACTTGGCCTGCGTTATCGGCATCGTCTGGGCCCCGATTTCACCGCCCCGTGGCTGGAAGTGGCGGGCACGGCGCGCGGGATCAAAACCGCCGACAGCGTCCTCCGCGATGGCGTGGAAACACGGCTCGGGCTGACGCTGGGACAGCGCCTGAACGCGGCGCTGGATGCGCGCATGGGTTACAGCTGGCAGCTGCGGCGCGCTGAGAAAACCGCCGTGTTCGACACGGCCAACCACGAGGTCTTCGCCCAACTCGACTGGCACGCCAGCGAACGGTGGCTCGTCTACACCGGCCTGACCGCGCGCGTGGGCGATCTGGTCACGGTCAGCAGCGTGCCCAACCCCAAGGCCCTACAGCACGCAGAGGCCATTACGCCGGGCTTCGATTTTGCCTTCGACCGCAGCAAGCGCCGTGCTTACCGCATCGACGGTCATGCCCTGATGCCGGAACTTGGGGTGAACTATCGGCTTGGCGAGGGCTGGTCGCTTGATTTGGCCGGCACAGGGCTGGTCGCCAACGCCCGCGGCGATAACCGCTACCACCAGTTCGGCATCACCGCGAGCCTGCTCTGGCAGTTCTAGGGCGCGGCCCGCGCTTACTCCCCGACGATGTCGAACTCAACGCTGCCGAGTACGCCGTAGTCGATCTGGTAATGGCCGGCTGCGCCAGGGTGCAAGCCGGTCAGCTGGCCGGGCATCACGATGTGGCCGGCCTCCACGCGATAGCCGCGCGCCAGCGCGAACTCGTTGATGACCCAGCGCACCGACTCCCACAGGGCCAGATTGGCCGGGCCGGCAGCACGCTCTCCGAGCAGCCGGCCGTCGTGCGTGATGCGCACCCTGACTGCCGCGAGGTCCACCGTCTGCGCGGCCACCGGCGCACCCAGCGCGACCTCGCGGGTCGCGATATCGGTCGGCACCAGCACCCGCGCCAGATGGGGCAAATCCTTTTTCAGACTATCCAGATCGGGCACCGCGGCATCTGGCAGTTCGATGGCCGGGCGCAGGCGACAGACCACCGCCTGGACCGCCGCGACATCTGCCAGCGGCGCGGTCACCGGCACGCAGATTTCGAACGCGATCTCGGCCTCCACGAGCAGTGAGTGGAAATCGCTGCGCCTGACCTGACGCACGTGTTCTTTCAGACCAGCGGCGAACAGCACGCCGCCGATCGGCAACTGCGGGATGAAGCCCCCCTTGAACCCGCCTATCCGCTCGCCGGCCGCCAGACGAGCCCCGACATAGCGCTGCTGCACGCCGTACAGCGTTTCCATGTCGAGGGCGGAATTGATGCGGACAAAATCGGGGAAGGGCCGCTTTTGCGCCACCGCTTCCGCGACAAGGCGGGCCATGTAGTCGAGATCGGGCGCGGTTGGCGCGGCGCTGGCTGGCGTCAGCCACGACCAGCACACCGCCAGCAGCGCCGCCATCTTGCGTGTATGTGTCATTGCGCCCCCCTGCCCCTTGTTGAGCACGCGGGGACAATACTGCATCAAGGTCATCCCCGGCACCCGCGACGGCTTTTTAACGCCGTGCGGGCCCCGGGAGCAAAGGCTTGGTCGCTAGTCACAAGCGCAGCGGGCGGCCCTGCCCAGGCCGCGCCCGCGCGCCGCTGCCTAGTTGGCCAGCAAGCGATTAAGCCACTGGTTGGACAGCTTCTCCTGCACCGTGTTCTGGCGCAGGCGCGCGCGCAGGTGGTCGAAGTCCACCAGATCGAGCGGCTGATCCTGATTGAAGCAGGAGTACACGAAGCTCTCCTCACCGGTCTTCGGATCCACATGGCGGCACATGCACTGCGCGCACACGCCTTTCATCATGCACTGCATGGGCGAGTTGATAGAGCCAATCGCCTGATGCCCTTCCTTCAGATAAGGCTGCAGCACGCCGCTCCGCGCCTTCTTCACCGCGTTCATCATGCCGTCGGAGCCAATGACGATGACTTCCTCGGCGTCCGACAGCGGGATGCTGATCTCGCCAAGGGCGCCGCTGGCGTAGGCCACCATGGTGTCCAGAATATTGCCGACGTAGGTCTTGTCCTGCGGCCGATTGGGCGTGATGGCTTCCACGCCCGGACCCGGATCGCAGCACCAGACCACAACGTCGGCGGCGGCTTCGATATCGCTGACCTTGAAGACGTCGATCGACTTCTTGTAGCCCGCGAAATACACCACGCGGTTGCCGGCCGCGCGCAGCGCCTTGCCGATCGAGAACAGCACGGCGTTGCCAAGACCACCGCCCACCATCGCCACCGTGGTGTTCTGCGGAATATGCGTCGGCGCACCGGTCACGCCCATCACCACCAGCTGTTCGCCCGGCTTGAAGTGCATGAGAAGGCGCGATGAGGTGCCCATTTCCAGCGCGATCAAGGACACCAGGCCTTCTTCCGGATTGACCCACGCGCCGGTCAGCGCCAGACCCTCGGTGGCCAGCTTGGTGTCGCCCACCAGCTGCGCGCGGGACTCGAAGTTCTGCACGCGATAGAACTGGCCGGGCTCGAAGCGCCGCGCGGCGTAAGGCGCACGGGCAATGACTTCGACAATCGTCGGCGTGAGGCGATTAACCGCCACCACCCGCGCCACCAGCACGTCTTCCAGCGCGCCAAAGAAGCGCTGCATCACCGCGTCGCGACCCGGCTGCTCGGCCGGCGACTGGCGCGCACGCTCCTCGGCAAACAGGTTTTCGATATACGGATAGCCGTCTTTGGCGCTCGCCATCGCCTTCACCACGTTGCCGGCATACACCGGGTGGTTGTCGCCGTAGAAGCTGACATAGCGCCCGTTCTGCTGGTAGGAGGTGAATGGCGCCGGCTCGCCCAGTTTCGGCCCGCCCTCGCCCGTGCCCGGTCGCAGCGCCGGTGCCGCGCCGGCGCTTTCCGGCTCGAAGTGCGCAAAGAACTTACCGTTCAGCTGGAAAGTGCCCGGGTTTTCTGACTGGTAAATGGTGTTGGGCGAGGTCCCGGCGGCGACGAACAGGCCACGCAGCGGCACTTCCACCTTCGACTTGCCGCCGTCGGCGCCGAGCTTCTCGAAAATCACGCCGCGCAGCGCGCCGAACTCGTCGGTCAGGGTTTCCAGCGGGTTCATGTTGGGCGCGAGCTGGATGCCCTCGGTCAGCGCCTCGTTGATTTCCTCGTGGTTCTGCCGGTAGGCCGGCGAGTCCGCGATGGTCTTGCGATAGAACATCGTCACCCCGCCCCAGCCGTTAATCAGCGGCGCGAAGTCGGGCGCTTCGCCCGCCGCAGCCGCCCGGGCGCGTTCGGCGCGCACGGCTTTGCCGTGGCCGAGGAACTCATCAAGGATGCCCAGCTCTTCCTTGTCGAAGCGGCCACGGACGGTCTCCTCGCCCTGATCCTGCACCAGGATTTCAAAGCGCTTGAGGATCTTTTCGACCTGCCGCGGGTAGTAGGCCATCAGCTCGGTAGTGGTATCGATGGCGGTCAGGCCGCCGCCGATGACACCGCAGGGCAGCCGCACCTGCAGGTTGGCCATGGAGTCATCCTTGGCCGCGCCGGTCAGCTGCAGGCCCATCAGGA
>JALRCR010000320.1 GCA_023257255.1 Gammaproteobacteria bacterium
GGCCTTCGATGAGCGCGGTCAGGCCGACAGCGCCCAACGCAAGCTCGACATCTGCGCCCGCTCCTATCATCTGCTCCGGGATGAACTGGACTTCGCCCCGCAAGACATCATCTTTGACCCCAATGTGCTGACCGTCGCCACTGGCATCGAGGAGCACAACGACTACGCCTTGGCCTTCTTCGAAGCGACCCGGCTGATCAAGGCGCAGCTGCCGCACGCCTTGGTCAGCGGCGGCTTGAGCAACGTGTCGTTCTCCTTCCGGGGCAACAACCCGGTCCGCGAGGCCATGCATTCGGCTTTCCTCTATCACGGCATCAAGGCCGGGCTGGATATGGCCATCGTCAACGCCGGCCAGCTCGCGATTTACGACGAAATCCCGCCGGAATTACTCGCGCTGGTTGAAGACGTGCTGCTCAACCGGCGTGCCGATGCGACCGAGCGGCTGATTGAAGCCGCCGGCAGTTTCAAGGGTGAGGCCCGCCAGAAACAGGAAGTCGAAGAATGGCGCAGCCTGCCGGTTGCCGATCGTCTCTCGCATGCGCTGGTCAAAGGTAATGCCGACTACATCGAAGCCGATACCGAGGAAGCACGGCAGGCCGCCAACCATCCGCTCGACGTGATTGAAGGCCCGCTCATGGCCGGCATGAACGTGGTTGGCGACCTGTTTGGTGCCGGCAAGATGTTTCTGCCGCAGGTGGTGAAAAGCGCCCGCGTGATGAAAAAAGCGGTTGCGCACCTGGTGCCCTTCATCGAAGCCGAAAAAGCCGCGGGTGGGGGACGTACGGCCGGCAAGATCGTGCTGGCCACGGTCAAGGGCGACGTCCACGACATCGGCAAAAACATTGTCGGCGTGGTGCTCCAGTGCAATAACTTTGAAGTCATCGACCTCGGCGTGATGGTGGCCTGCGACGATATTCTCGACGCCGCCGTTCGCGAGGGCGCCGACATGGTCGGCCTCTCCGGTCTAATCACGCCCTCGCTGGAGGAAATGACGCACGTCGCTGGTGAAATGCAGCGGCGCGGCATGGAGATGCCGCTGATGATCGGCGGGGCGACCACCTCCCGCACCCACACGGCAGTCAAAATTGAGCCGGCGTATCGCGGCCCTGTCATCCACGTCAAGGACGCCTCGCGAGCGGTGGGCGTGGCCACCAGTCTCATCAGCCGCGACCTGCGGCGTGGCTTTGTGGCGCAAATTCGCGACGAGTACGCGACGCTGCGCGAACGGCATCGCCAGCGCCAGTCAAACTTTGAATGGCTGAGCCTGGAGGACGCGCGGGCGAATCAATTTCGCTGCAACTGGAGCGACTACACCCCTGCGCCGCCTCGCAAGTGCGGGCTTCAGGTCTTCAACCAATGGTCGCTGGCAGATTTAGTGCCCTACATTGACTGGACGCCTTTTTTCTCGGCCTGGGAACTTGCGGGGCGCTATCCCCGCATCCTCAACGACGAGGTCGTCGGCGAAGAGGCCCGTCGTCTGCATCAGGATGCCTTGCGCCTGCTCGACCAGATCGTCAGCGAAAAACTGCTCGAAGCCCGCGCGGTGGTCGGCATCTTCCCGGCCAATGCGGTTAACGCGGACGACATTGCCCTGTATGCCGATGAGCAGCGCGACCACGCCCTCACCGTGCTCCACAGCCTGCGTCAACAGCAGCGCAAACCCGCCGGGCAGCCCAACTACGCGCTGGCTGATTTTGTCGCCCCGCGCGAGAGCGGCGTGGCGGATTACTTCGGCGCTTTTGCGGTGTCCGCCGGCTTTGGTTGCGACGAACTGGTCGCGCGCTTTGAACGCGACCATGACGTCTACCATTCGATCATGGCGAAGGCGCTGGCCGACCGCTTGGCCGAGGCGCTCGCGGAACGTTTGCACGAGATGGTCCGCCGGGAGTTCTGGGGCTACGCCGCTGACGAAACCCTGGATACGGAAGGCCTGATCGACGAGCGCTATCGCGGCATCCGCCCGGCGCCAGGTTATCCGGCCTGCCCGGATCACTCGGAGAAGCCTTTGCTGTGGCAACTACTGGACGTCGAGAAGCATCTCGGCATGCAGTTGAGTTCAAACTTTGCGATGCACCCGGCTGCCTCTATCTGCGGCTGGTATTTTGCCAATCCGTCGGCGCGCTACTTTGGCGTTGGGCAACTCAACCGCGATCAGGTGCAGGACTACGCGCGCCGCAAGGGCATCGAGCAACGCGAAGCCGAGCGCTGGCTTGCGCCTAACCTGGGCTACGAACCGGATTAATTCATGCACACGCACGCTGTACGCGATCTGCTGAATGCGCCTGAAGCACTCGCCGCGGTTGAAGTTCGCGGCTGGGTCCGCACCCGCCGCGATGCGCGCGAGTTTTCGTTTTTAGAAGTCAACGACGGGTCCTGCCTCAAGGGCCTGCAATGCGTGGTGGACGGCCAGTGTGCGGGGTTCGGCGAACTGCGCCGCGCCACCAC
>JALRCR010000321.1 GCA_023257255.1 Gammaproteobacteria bacterium
GCGGAAGTCGAGGAACACCTCGAGCATCTTGCGCAGGGTGAGCAGCACCGGCTCGCCCTTCACCAGCGCAAGCATGTAGGCGCTGAAGTTGCTCTGCAGCGGGGTGAGCTTGAACAGGTTGTTCAACACCACCTGCGGGTAGGCATCACGCCGCAGCTCGATCACGATGCGCATGCCATCGCGGTCGGACTCGTCGCGGATGTCGGCGATGCCCTCGAGCTTTTTGTCGTTCACCAGTTCGGCAATGCGCTCGATCAGCGCTGCCTTGTTGGTCTGATAAGGCAACTCGGTGATGATCACCGCGTCGCGATCCGGCCGGCCCTTGGCTTCGATCGTTTCAATCGAAGCGACACCGCGCATGGTTACCGAGCCGCGGCCGGTGGCATACATCTCGCGGATGCCACTGCGGCCCAGGATCTGACCGCCGGTGGGGAAATCAGGGCCCGGGATCAGGCGCAGAAGCTCTCGGTCTTCAAGCTCTGGGTTCTCGATCAGAGCGAGCAAACCATCGATCAGCTCGGTGAGGTTGTGGGGCGGGATGTTGGTCGCCATCCCCACGGCAATGCCGGTAGAGCCATTGA
Organism: Gammaproteobacteria bacterium; assembly: GCA_023257255.1. Lineage (GTDB taxonomy): Bacteria > Pseudomonadota > Gammaproteobacteria. Next base: position 582 of record JALRCR010000321.1, read on the forward strand.
GCAGCAGCTGCGGGATGCGCGACGGCATCACCGTGGGCTCCTGCTGCGAGCCATCGGGCGCTTTTTCCGGCGGGGGAAACGGCAGCCGGGGCGCTGCCGCTTACCCCTCGCCGGATTATTCCCTGGGCCCCGCCCGCGACCGCGCGCCCCTACTGGCCGAACCGACCTGCGGCGCCAAGCAAGCTCGCCAGATTCTGATGCCCGATGCGATAGCGGGCCATCAGGGCTCGCGCCTCCTCCAGCCGGACAGCTTGTTGGCGGAAGTTTTCATCCTGAACGGCCACCAGCATCACGTTGCGATGGGTGTGCGCGTCTGAAATGAACTCGACGACTTTGGCGCGGTAGCCCTGTGATTCCAGCAACAGGGCGCGCAGGCCATCGGTGAGCATCTGCGCATAGCGGTCCTTGAAGGTGTCGTGCTTGAGCAGGGCCTGCTCGTCGGCCGGCGCCCTGAACTGCGGACGTAACTCCTGCTGGCAACAGGGCACCGCCATGATCACGGCCGCGCCGGCGCTGATGCCTTTAAACAGCGCGGCATCGGTCGCGGTGTCGCAAGCGTGCAACGCTATTAGCAGGTCGACGGCGCCAATCTGGCTGGCCTCCACCGTCGCACAGTCAAAGCGCAGACCCGAATACCCCAGTTCGCGGGCCAGCGCGTTGCTGCCGTCCACCAGCGTCTGGTTGTGATCGATGCCGACAAGCCCGGTGGCAATCTTCAGGTGATGGTTGAAGTAGTCGTAGAGCGCAAAACTGAGATAAGCCTTGCCAGATCCCATGTCGACCACCCGCAGCGCGGCCTTCTCGCGCAGCCCTGAATCTGCCACGCACTGGTCCACCAGATTGATGATGTTCTGCAGCTGGCGATATTTGTCGGCCTTGTCGCCCTTGAGATGGCCGCTCGCGCTGGTGATGCCTAGCGCCGCCAGATACGGCGCCTTGCTTGCATCCAGCACGTACTGCTTCTGACGGTTGTGGGTCTCGACCTTCGCTTCGCGCAGGCTGGGTTTGTTGCGATAAAGGCGCGGCTCGCCCTTGTTGTTACTGCGCAGGTCAAGGTCGGCCTCGGTGGTGAACAGATGCGCGTTGTGGAAAGCGGTGTGCAGCAGTTCGCTCACCGCCGCGCCCGCGTGCGGCAGGCGCGCGTTGCGCGTGATGTCTTTGGTTTTGTGTCGCAGCAGAAAGCTGAGCTGCGCCTCGCCTTTGATGTCGACCAGTCTGGCACTCGCCTGCTCCGGCGGGAGCTCTTGCCCGAGCTGCGGTTTACGGGGCTTGCCAAAGGCCAGCCGGACGAAGGTCCGCGCGGCCAGGGCCTGCTCCAACGCCGCGATAAAGGCTTCTGTGGGCTCCAATCGATGCTGCTCCAAGGGCTCACGCATGACAGAAGTGTCACACTCGGCGGGATGGCCCAGAGCGCGGGATGATGCCGGGACACGTCGGGCAGCGATAGTGGCAGCGGGCAGTTGCCGCGCGAGGCGTGGCCTGGTCGGCGCGGTGCACGAGTTTAATTACCGGTCGCTGCCTCACGCAGAAACCCGCTGATTTCTTCTTGCGAAAATCGATTCTGCACGTCCAATTCCCTTGTCACTGAAGATTGGACTCCAAACCGAACTGCCCGAACTGCTGCTCAAAACAGGGGGACGTCGGGTTCCGTCTCAACAGCACCTTGAAGGCCATGACGACATCGTCGGTTCGTCGTCGAAAGCGAACGCCACATCCGCCAAACAGAGCGGCGCGACGCCTAGAGCCCTTCTGATCTCCCGATCTTTAACTTCTAATCATCATGACTCAGGGTTCTAATCATCGGGTGACCAAATGTTTGAGCGGTTCATCGCACATCGGGTCGAGGAAGCC
>JALRCR010000322.1 GCA_023257255.1 Gammaproteobacteria bacterium
CAGATAAATACCACGGCCGGGCGCGACGGCCTTGATGGCCGCCTGCATCTGCGCCTCCCGGAAGCCAGCGTGCTGTCGGTGCTGGACGGCGACCCGAGTAACGATCGCCTCCTGCTTGCAGGCACGTTCACCGGTGCGGGCTCACGGGTGCTGGAAGGTTTCCGTGCCTACACCGACAACAGCCTCACGGCGGCCGACGTGCTGGCCGCCCCTGCCAACGCCCGCTATGCCGCGGCGCTTGCCTTCGTTGGTCAGGCCGGCGCGCTGGAAACGGCGCTGGGCGCGAACGCGCAGACCAGCAATTTCCATATTCGTCCCGGCCTTGAAATCCGCAGCACGTCCGATGACCTCAGCAGCAGCGCGAGCGACCTCACGCTGAATGCGATCTGGGATCTGTCGGCCTGGCGTTTCAGCGGGGAACCAGGCGTGTTGACCCTGCGGGCAGCCGGCAACTTGCGCTTCAACGATATTTTGTCCGACGGTTTTAGCGGCACGCTGGATTTGGCTCGCGCTGCGAGCGGTGTTTCCCAACGCTGCAGCAACCCGCTGTCCTGCGCCGTGCGGCCTACCGTTCTGCCGACCCTGTTGGGCGACGAGTCCTGGTCTTATCGCTTGGTGGCAGGCGCCGATCTGACCGCGGCCGATGGCCGGGCGACGGTTGCGGCGCCCCTGATCCGGGCGGCGGGCCGCGAGGTGGGCAACCTGAGTCTCGCCGGGGGTACGGTCAGTGTGCCGCGCGTCAGCACCACCGCGCCGCTGGTGCAGCGCCCGGTGCTGAACGCTATCCGCACCGGTACCGGCCAAATCGAGCTCGCAGCGGCGGGCGATGTGACGCTGGAGAATCGCGCGGCGGTGATCTACACCGCCGGCAAGGACACCGGCGAAGGCATCCTGCTCGGCAGTCCCGCCCAGACTGGCGGGCGCGCCACCTTGCAGCAAAAACCCTATCCCACTCTGGGCGGGGACATCTGGATTGGCGCGGGCGCTTCGATCAACGGCGTCGACCCGACGCTTGATTTCACGGCCTTTGACTTTGACGTTACCCCCTTCCCCAAACAGATGGTCAGCAGCTGGCTGCTGCGGCAGGGCGATGTGGCGCGATTCGATCTGGCAACCGGCTGGACGGTCGGTTTCGAATGGTTTGAGCAGGGCGTTGGCGCGCTGGGCGGCGGTCTGCTGGACGTCACGGCGGGTAAAGACTTCAACGACCTGTCGCTGTCGGTGGCCGCCTCGGGGCGTCAGATCGGCGGCACGACAGCGAGCACCAGCCGGGTGGAAGTAGTCGGCGGCGGACGCCTGAACGCCCTCGCTGTGGGCGACATCAAAGGCGGGGTGTTTTACGTCGGCAAGGGCGCCGGCGCTATCTACGCCGGCGGCGATGTGACTTACGCGCGGAACATCACGGCCGATTCAGACACGCCGCTGCTGCCCTTGCTGGCTGAAGGTGACGCCAGTCTGAGCCTGACGGCCGGCGGCGCGCTGACCCTCGCGGGGGTCATCAACCCGACCTTCGTGGCGCAGGGGCCGGTACAGAAAAACGAAGGCGTCAACCAGACGCGCAACAGTCATTTCATTACCTATGGCGCGGCGAGCGCCGTGCAACTGACCGCGCTGAACGGTGACCTACGCCTGCAGGATGCCTCGGTGATTCGTCAGGGTGGCTTTGAAAATCGCTTCGGACTGGAAGCCGACGACCTCACGCTCCGCCTGTACCCGCCGCTGTTTGGGGCGACCGCCTTCCGCGGGTCCTTGACGGTCGACGCGGCCTTCACGCTTGCGCCGTCGCCGACGGGCAATATCAGCTTGCTGGCCGGCGATTCGGTGTTCCTGCAGCAGGCGGTGAATCTGTCCGACACCACGGCTGCCAGCTTGCCGACGGTCGAGAATCCGCGCTCGCTGGCCAGCGATGGCGTGTCGACCGAAGTCGCGCAATTGCAGCAGCAGATCTCGCCCACGACGCCCAGCGCGGCGCTTGCCCCGGTGCCGGTCCATCTTGGGCACGATGCCACGCCGGCGCGGGTGATTGCGCGTCGCGGCGACGTCACCAGCGGCGACGATGTGCAGTTGTTCCTCTCGCGCCCGGCCGAAATCTTTGCGGGACGCGATGTGTTCAATCTCAATCTGGTGATTGAACACACCGATGCAGCGGACGTCAGCAGCATCCAGGCCGGGCGCGACATGGTCTATCTCACGCCCCGCCTGCCCACCGACACCGCACTGGGCGCGGCCGGTTCGCTTAACGCGACCCAGAACAGCGTGGCGGTCTGGGGCCCCGGTCGGCTGGTGGTCACGACGGGCGCAGCGCTCGATCTGGGCACCGCCGGCGGCGTGGTCTCGCGCGGGGACGAAATCAATGCGGCCCTGAGCGGCGAAGGCGCCAGCGTTTCAGTGTTCGCGGGCCTCGGCAGCGAGGGACTCGACCTGG
>JALRCR010000323.1 GCA_023257255.1 Gammaproteobacteria bacterium
CGGGTGCTCTATTTGATTTGGCGCGAGCCCTGGATGAGCGTCGCGCCACAGACCTACATTGCGCAGATGCTGGCGTTGTTCAACTGGCAGACCGTGCCAGTCGCGCCAGATGTGCGGTATCCGACGATCACGCTGGCTGATTACGCGGGCCAGATCGACCGGGTGCTGCTGAGCAGTGAGCCCTATCCGTTTCGCGAACGCCATATCGCAGAAATTCGCGCGGCAATTCCCGGCGTGCCGGTGCAGTTGATCGACGGTGAGATGACCTCCTGGTACGGAAGTCGCGCGATTGCCGCGCTCGACTACTTGCGCGCATTTACCGCTGGCGAAGGCGCCCCGCAGCAGGCCTGTGCATGACCATGGAAAGTCCCTGCGTACAGCGCTGCGAAATTGATCCGGTCAGCAATCGCTGCCTTGGCTGCGCACGCAGCCTGCAAGAAATCGCGTCCTGGAGCCGTTTTTCGCCGGCCGAGCGGCGCCGGATCATGAACGAACTACCTGCTCGAATGATCACAACAAACAGCAACCCCGGGGGAGTGCCATGAATCTGACCACCATGACTTTCGACCTTAGCGATGGTATTGCCACCATCACGCTCAATCGCCCGGACGCCGCGAATGCGCTGGATCTCAAAATGTCGCAGGACCTGCTCGCGGTTGCGTCGCGTTGCGACAGCGCCGACGTGCGCGCAGTGATCCTGACTGGCAACGGCAAGATGTTCTGCGCGGGCGGTGATGTGCTGTCCTTCGCGGCGGCCGGCGATGGCGTCACTGAACTCATGCGCAATATGACCTGCTTCCTGCACGGCGCCATTGCGCGCTTCGCGCGCATGAACGCGCCGCTGATTACCGCCATCAACGGCACCGCGGCGGGCGCGGGCTTAAGCATGGCCATCACTGGCGACATCGTGCTGGCGGCGGCGTCTGCCAAGTTCACCATGGCCTACACCAAGATTGGCGTGTCGCCCGATGGCAGCAGCACCTTCTACCTGCCGCGTCTGGTCGGCATGGCCAAGGCCAAGGAGATGATTTTATTGAACCCTGTGTATACCGCCGAAGAGGCGCGTGGTCATGGCCTGGTGACGGAGGTGGTGGCGGATGAGGGCCTGATGGAACGCGCCCGCGCGCTTGCCGCGCAGCTCGCAAGCGGGCCGACCGCCGCCTACGGCGAGTGCAAGCGTCTGCTGGTCGACTCGTTGTCGAATTCCCTGGAAACCCAGATGGAACTTGAGACCCGCGCAATATCGGGGCTGGCCTGCTATTCGAAGGACGCGAAGGAAGGCTTCCGTGCGTTCAGCGAAAAGCGGAAGCCCGCCTTCGAGGGCAAGTGAGATGAAGGCCGTTGTCCTGCACGAACTGGGTGGGCCAGACAAGCTCTGTGTTGAAGACGTTGTCGACCCGCATCCGGCGGCCGGCGAAGTGCGCGTGGCGCTGAAGGCCAGCGCGCTCAATCGGCGCGACTACTGGATTACGGTCGGCGCCTATCCGCGCATTCGCTTCCCGGTGATTAGCGGGTCCGATGGGGCAGGGGTGGTTGATGCCGTAGGCGAGGGCGTCGACAGCGCGCTTGTCGGGCGCGAAGTCGTGCTTTATCCGGCGCGTAACTGGGGCAGCGATCCGCGCTGCGGCGGCCCGGATTTCCGCGTGCTGGGGATGCCCGATCAGGGCACGCTGGCGGAATATATATGCGTGCCGGCGGGCGATATCGTCGACAAGCCGCCGCACCTGTCGTGGATACAGGCGGCGGCTTTTCCGCTGGCTGGACTCACGGCCTGGCGCGCGGTGGTCACGCACGGCGAAGTCCAGCGCGGACAAAAAGTGCTGGTCACCGGCATTGGCGGCGGCGTGGCGACTTTTGCGCTGCTGTGGGCCAAATATCTCGGCGCCGAGGTGTATGTCACCAGCGGCAGCGACGAAAAACTGGCGCAGGCCGCCGGCCTCGGCGCGCGCGGCGGCGTCAACTATCGTCAGACCGGCTGGGGCAAGGCGCTGCGCGAACTCTGCGGCGGCTTTGATCTGGTCATCGACAGCGCTGGCGGCGAAGTGGTTAACACCACCTTGAACGCGCTGAACAACGGCGGGCGCTACGTGTTTTTTGGCGCCACGCTGGGCAATCCGCCGGAAGGTCTGGAAATGGCCAAGCTGTTTTTCCGGCAGATCCGCATTCAGGGCTCCACCATGGGCACGCCGGAAGAATTTGCGGCGATGGTCGCGTTCATCAACAAACACGGCATCGAGCCGGTGGTCGAGATGTACCCGATGTCCCGCGTCAACGAGGCGCTCGATCGCCTGCGCGAAGGCAAGGTCCGCTACCGCGCCGTGCTGAAGAACGACTTCGCCTGACGGCGCCTGCCGCCGGACTGATCCGGCGCGGTATT
>JALRCR010000324.1 GCA_023257255.1 Gammaproteobacteria bacterium
CCCGTCTCGCGGTCGAACTCGTCCTTGGCGTGGACGCCGCCGGCCAGGTCGGTCGTCTCCACCTGCCACGTCGCCAGCGCCGCGCGAAGCTGTGCCAGCGTAGCGGCGTGCTGCGGGTCACTCGCGAGATTGCGGAGCTCGTGCGGGTCGGCATTCACATCGTAAAGCTCCTCGGCAGGTTTGGGTTTCTGGAAGGGCATGAGCTGCGCCGGGGTCAGCTTCCCCGAGTCGCGAAGCCGGCGCATTTCCTGAAAGGTCAGGCTGCGCACCGCGTCGGCGGGCACGTAGACCGCCTGAATCGAGGTAATCGAACCCGTGCGCGTGGACGTGATTCGCTCCTGCAGCTTGCCCATTTCCTCTGCCAACGTCGGCTGATAACCCACCGCCGACGGCATACGACCGAGCAGCGCGGACACTTCCGTACCGGCGAGCGTGAAGCGATAGATATTGTCCACGAAGAGCAGTACGTCACGGCCTTCATCGCGGAATTTTTCCGCCAGCGTCAGACCGGTCAGCGCAACGCGCAGGCGGTTACCCGGCGGCTCGTTCATCTGGCCGTACACCAACGACACTTTGTCCAGCACGTTGGAGTCTTTCATTTCGTGGTAGAAGTCGTTGCCTTCGCGAGTACGTTCGCCAACGCCGGCAAACACCGAGAACCCGCTGTGCTCGATCGCGATATTGCGGATAAGCTCCATCATGTTCACGGTCTTGCCTACGCCGGCGCCGCCGAAGAGGCCTACCTTGCCGCCTTTCGCGAAGGGGCAGATAAGGTCGATGACCTTGATGCCGGTCTCGAGAAGCTCGGTGGCCGGGGACAGGTCGGTGAACTTCGGCGCTTCGCGATGGATCGACATCGTTTCGCTGGTGTCGATGGGGCCGGCTTCGTCAATCGGTTCACCGAGCACGTTCATGATGCGACCGAGCGTTTTCTGCCCGACCGGCACGGTGATGGGCGCACCGGTATTCGCGACCACCATGCCGCGACGCAAGCCGTCGGTAGAACCCAGCGCGATGGTCCGCACCACGCCGTCGCCCAGCTGCTGCTGAACTTCCAGCGTCGTGGGCACGTCCTGCAACTTCAGCGCGTCGTAGATTTTCGGGACTTCCGCGGCAGGAAACTTGACGTCGATAACCGCGCCGATAATTTGAGAGATGGAGCCACTCATGCTTTGGTTCCTCAGAAAAGTCTTGATTCGTATCCGGCCGTCGTCAGACCGCAGCGGCGCCGCCGACAATTTCGGCAAGCTCCTGGGTAATGGCGGCCTGACGGGCCTTGTTGTAGATCAGCTGCAGCTCTTTAATGAGCTTGCCTGCGTTGTCGGATGCGCTCTTCATGGCGACCATTCGGGCCGCCTGCTCGCAGGCGATGTTTTCGACGACCCGCTGATACACCAGCGATTCCACGTAGCGAACCAGCAACTGGTTCAGCACTTCCGTGGCATCGGGCTCATAGAGGTAGTCCCAGTACTGCGCCAGGCCCGCGTCAGCGGCCGGCTTGAGCGGTACCAGCTGCTCGAGTTCCGGCTTCTGCGTCATCGAGTTCACGAAATCGTTCGACGCGATGAATATCTGGTCGACGCGTCCTTCCAGATAGGCGTCAATCATGATTTTGACGGGCCCGAGCAATTGCTCAAGATGGGGCGCGTCGCCAATCTTGCTGGCCTGTCCACTGACCTTGCCGCCAACACGCTGAAAGAATTGCAGCGCCTTTCGGCCAATCGTGCAAACCTCGAATTCGATATTCTCGGCCTGCCAGCGCTTCAGATGCTGGATCAGCATTCGGAACAAGTTTGAGTTCAGGCCGCCGCACAACCCGCGGTCGGTCGACACCACGATGATGCCAACGCGCGTGACCGGCCGAGCGACCAGAAACGGATGGCGGTATTCGGAGTTGGCGCCAGCCACATGGGAGATCACGTTGCGCATACGGTCGGCATAGGGACGGGCAGCGCGCATCCGCTCCTGCGCCTTGCGCATTTTGCTGGTTGCCACCATCTCCATCGCACGCGTGATCTTTTGCGTGTTTTGCACGCTAGCGATCTTGACTCTGATTTCTTTGCCGACGGCCATTGCGAGGGTTCCCTGCTGCCTGCTACCAGGTCTGCGTCTGCTTGAAAGTCGTGATGGCGTCTTTCAGCTCAGCCTCAATAGCGTCGCTGAAGTCACCCGTCTCGTTGATGGTGTTCAGCAGCGCGGCGCGGGCCGACTTCATGTAGCCATGCAGTGCGTTTTCAAAGGCACCGACTTTCTTCACTTCGACGTCATCCAGATAGCCGCGGTCGACCGCGAACAGCGACACCGCCATATCAGCCACCGAAAGCGGGGAATACTGCTTCTGCTTCATCAACTCCATCACGCGCTGACCGCGATC
>JALRCR010000325.1 GCA_023257255.1 Gammaproteobacteria bacterium
GCTATGGCAAGAAGACGCGCCTTACACCTGCGCCAGCTGGACCGCGCTCAGCTTTCCCGAAATCATGGAAACGCTGTTCCACAACCCGGCCCATCCACGCGTGGTGAAACGCATGACGCCGCCGGCAGATGAAGACGCCGCCGCGATGTGGACGGTGAACTTCATCTGGACCTTGGGCTGCACCGCGAAAGTCATCTGGCCCATTCCGGACAAAGGGCTCAAGAAGCGCATCCACCGCATCGCGGCGCCGACGCTGGTGGTGTGGGGTGAGAACGACCGCCTCATTCCGCCCGTCTACGCGCAAAGTTTTCTTAAGGCCATCAGCGACAGCCAGCTGCTGATGCTGCCGGCCTGCGGCCACGAGCCGCCGCTGGAGCAGTGCGAGGCGCTGCTCTCTGGCGTTCAGACTTTCTACGGCAATTAAGCGCCGCAACCTGTTTACCTTTCGCTAACGAGGAGAGTTCGTCATGACCGTTCCCGCCCTGACCCCCGAGCAACTGCTGGAAGCCGCCGACCGCGTGGGCCTGTCGCTCACCGAGGCCGATGTGGATTCCTATCTGGGGCTCCTCGCGCCCTATATTGCCGCCTACAACGTGGTCGACGCGCTGCCCGACAACCTGCCCGAAGTGAAATACCCGCGCACGCCCGGCCACATGCCGCTGCCGGCCGAGAACCCGCGCAACGCCTGGTATGTGAAGACCGCGATCAAGGGCGCGCCCACCGGCAAGCTGGCCGGCAAGCGCATCGCGGTGAAAGACAACGTGATGGTGGCCGGCGTGCCGATGATGAACGGCAACGCGATTCTGGAAGGCTATGTGCCGGATATCGACGCCACCATCATCACCCGCATTCTGGACGCCGGCGGCGAAATTGCCGGCAAGACCCACTGCGAGAACTACTGCATTTCCGGCGGCAGCCACACCAACGCCAAGGGCCCGGTGCACAACCCCTACAAGATGGGCTACTCCTCCGGCGGCTCGTCGTCGGGCAGCGGCGTGGTGGTAGCGCTGGGCGAAGTGGACATGGCTATTGGCGGCGATCAGGGCGGCTCGATTCGCATGCCGGCGTCCTGGTGCGGCATCGTCGGCATGAAGCCGACCCATGGTCTGGTGCCCTACAGCGGCATCATGCCGATTGAAATCATGGTCGATCACACCGGCCCCATGACCGCCAATGTCAAAGACAACGCGCTGCTGCTGGAAGTGCTGGCCGGCGTCGACGGCTACGATCCGCGGCAGTTTCACGAAAAGCAGCCCGGTACGCTGGACTACACCGCCGGCATCGAAGGCGGCGTGAAGGGCTTGCGCATCGGCGTGCTGAAAGAAGGCTTCACCCATCCCAACTCCGAAGCCGACGTCGACGCCTGCGTGCGTGCCGCGGCGGAGCAACTGCGCAAGCTGGGCGCGGTGGTGGAAGAAGTCTCCGTGCCGGAGCACCTGCTGGCGCCGGCGCTGTGGGTGCCGATTGGCACCGAAGGCATCGCCCAGACCATGATGCTTGGCGACGGCTACGGCGCCTCGCGGCGTGACCTGTACGTCACCAGCCTGATCGACAAGCTGCACGGCTGGGAACTGCGCGCGGACCAGCTTTCCGAAACCACCAAGCTCCTCACCGTGCTCGGCGTGCACATGAAGAAGCACTACGGCACGCGCTTCTACGGCAAGGCCACCAACATCACGCGCCGGGTGACGGCAGCCTATGACGCCGCGCTGGCGAAGTACGACGTGCTGCTGATGCCCACCATGGTGATGAAGGCCACCCCCATCCCGCCGCCGGATGCGTCCCGCGAACTCTACGTGCAGCGGGCGCTGGAGATGATCGGCAACACCTCGCCTTTCGACATCACCCACCACCCGGCGCTGACCGTGCCTTGCGGCATGTCCGACGGCCTGCCGGTCGGCATGATGCTGGTCGGTCGCCACTTTGATGAAGCCAAGCTCTATCAGGTGGGCTACGCGTTTGAGCAGTCGGGCGACTGGAAGAAGCGCGGGCCTGCGAAGCAGGCTGCGGTCAAAAAAGCGGCGGCAAAGCCGGTGGCGCGCAAGCGTTGAGGCAGTAAGGCAGCGACTGGTCGGGGCAGGAAGCCCCGGCCGGCTCTGTAGGAACGGCCGGTCGGTGCGGCGCTCCCTGTGGGAGCGGCCGGTCGGCCGCGAATAGATTTGGCGCTAACGCCTGGGGCCATCGCGGCGCGTGCGCCGCTCCCACAAGGCGCGTCAGTCCGGTCGGTGCGGCGATCCTTGTGGGAGATCCTATGTTCCCGCGCAAGCAATTCTGAGCCTGTGCTGTGGGTCGTAGGCGCAGCCCTTT
>JALRCR010000326.1 GCA_023257255.1 Gammaproteobacteria bacterium
CAGCCTTCGGCGTCGACCGTCGAGCCGTCGAAGAAGCCCTTTTCGTCCCGGGTGTTCGCAAAATCGCGGCGATTGCTCACGCTGCCAGTTGCCAAATCGTAGTCGTAGGCCCACATCTGCTGCTGGAAGGTGTCGGCGAAGTAAAAGGTGCGGTCGTCCGGGCTCCAGCAGGGCCCGTTGGAGCAAATGATGCCCTGGTCCAGCCGCGTGACGGAGAAATCCGGGTCCAGCCGCCACAGGCTGCACAGGCCCAGTTCTTCCTTGTCGTCCATGCCGCCGGCAAGAAAACGCCCGCGGCGGTCAACCTTGCCGTCGTTGAGTCGGCTGCGCGGTTCATCGGCATCGATGTGGGTGATGAGTTCGAGCTTTTCCGACTCGAAATCGAAGGTATAGAAGCCGTCGTCCAGCGCGAGGATGGCGCCGCCGTTGGCGCGCAGCGCCATCGCGCCCACGTCGTGATCGAGCGACCAGCTGCGCTTGGCGCCGGTGCGCGGGTCCAGACGCCAGATCGAGGGCCGGCCCACGCGCCGGCCGGTGCCGTCGACCCAGTAGAGGGCCTGTTCGGCGACGTCCCAGATGGGGCCTTCGCCGAGTTCGTTGCTGTCCGCCGCAATGCATTCGATGGAGTAGTTCACAGGCACCTCTCAAGGCTCGTCAATGTAAGCGAAATCCGGCGCGCGGTGCGCTAGCCGGTGGATCCGGGGGCGGCCGCAGCGCGCGCCAGCACGCGACGGAAAGCGTCCGGCGCGTGACGCACGAAGCCGTCCACGTAGAGTTCAATCAGGAAATCCGCGTCAGCGGGCGGCGCGGCGTGAAAAACGTGCTTGCGGATGATGCCGTAAATCACCGTGGCGTGGAGGCTGAACACCAGCTGCTCTTCCAGCGGGCTGAGCGGCAGCTGCTCGGGCGGCGGCAGCTCGAGATGCGCCCGACACTCGGCGATGATCGGCGCGATCAGGTGCTCGCGCAGGCGGGCCACGTAGCGCTGGCTGATGCTTTCGTGACGCAGCGCCGAGAACAGCGAAATGCGGATCACCTCATAGCGATCGATGCTGCGGTTGTAGTCCTTGTAGAACGCCGTGAGGCGCTCGGCCAGCGGCAGTTCGCGGCGCGTCAGCAGGCTTTTCCAGTCCGGGTTCCAGCGGTTCAGGAACACCACTTCGTAGACCCGGTCGACCAGCGCCGCCTTGTTCGGAAAATACCGGAACAGGAGCGCCTGACTGATCCCGAGATACGTGGCGAGCGCCCGGGTGCCGCCGTCGAAGCCAAACTCTGCGAAGTACGCGATTGCGCCTTCCAGAATCTGCTGTTGTCGCGCGTCGGGCGCGAGGCGCTTGGGGCCTGATTTGGCCGCTGCCTTAACGGGGGTCTCAGCCAAGCGGACGGCCCCCGTCCACCGGGATGATGGCGCCGGTGGTGAAGTTAAGCAGCGTGCAGGCGGCAAGCACGGCCTTGGCGACGTCGTCGGGGCGCGCGATCCGGCCGAGCGGCGTGCGGTCGATCTGGGCCTGCAGATAGGCCGGGTCGGCGCGCGAGGCGTATTCGCCTTCCACCCAGCCCGGTGCGATCGACAGCACGCGAACGGCGGGCGCCAGGGCGCGGGCCAGCGAGCGGGTCATGTTGTCCATCGCGGCCTTGCTGGCGCAGTAGGCAATGTTGCTGCCGACCGCCGTATTGCCGGCAATGGAGGAGAGATTGATCACCACGCCGCTGTTGGCCGCCAGCAGGTGACGGAACGCCCGTACGCAGGCAAAGGCGCCGCGCACGTTGGTGCTGAAAATGACGTCGATGGTGGCGTCGTCCAGACCGTCCAGATCGGCATGCGGCACCACGCGGGTGATGCCGGCGTTGTTAACGAGAATATCGAGTCGCCCACAGCTTGCCGCTATCTCGCCGGCCAGCGCGGTGAGCGCCGGGCTATCGAGCACCGAGGCGCCGGAGAGCAGGTGGCCGCTGCCCGGCAGGCTGGCGATGAGCGCCTCCGCCCGCGCCCGGTTGTCGCGATAGGTCACCACGACGCGCGCGCCGGCGGCGGCCAGCGCCTGGCTGATGACGGCGCCAATGCCGCCGGCACCGCCGGTGACGAGCGCGACTTTGCCCTCCAGCGGCAGGCTCATGCCTAGCGCAACCGGCGCGTGTCGCCCACGTCGCCAATCCAGCCGTGGGTCTTGGTCACTACCGCAAGACGTGTTTCGAGATGCGGCAGGGCCGCG
>JALRCR010000327.1 GCA_023257255.1 Gammaproteobacteria bacterium
TCGTCTGGAGATGGCCGGACATCGCGACAAATACCCGGCGCAGCTTTCCGGCGGACAAAAGCAGCGCGTGGCGATCGCCCGTGCGCTCGCTATGGACCCCGCGGTAGTGGTGTTCGATGAACCCACGTCCGCGCTCGATCCGGTGATGTCACGCGAAGTGGCGGCGCTGATCAATCGCCTGCACGACGAGGGCGTGACGATGCTGTGCGTGACGCACGATCTGGTGCTCGCGCAAAACATCGCCGATGCGGTGATTTTTCTGGATCAGGGCAAGGTCCGGGCGCAGGACAGCATCGCGCGCCTCGCCAAGGACCATGCCGACCCACGGGTGCGTGCGTTCTTCGGGCGTGATGGGGACAAGGCGTGACTGCGTGGCAGTCCTTTGCGGGCGATCTGCTGGAGCAGTGGCCGCTGCTCGCGACCGGGTTGAGGCAAACCCTGGTGCTGACGCTCACGGTCAGCCTCACCGGCTTTCTGGGCGGCGTGCTCGTGTTTTATCTGGGCTTGAGCCCTCGGCGCTGGCTGCGCGGGCTCATTAACGGCTACATCTCTTTCCTCATCGGCATGCCGCTGATTGTCCTGCTATTCCTGATGTACTACGGCCTGCCGCAGTGGGGGATCCGGCTATCGCCGTTCGCGGTGGCGGTGGTCGGCTTCACCTTGAATGTCGCGGCCTATAACGCGGCGTATCTACGCACGGCCTACAACGGGCTCGATGCCGTCGAACTTGAAGCCGCTAGCGCGCAGGGATTCGGTCACGGTCAGCGGTTTCGTTTCATCATCCTGCCGCAGGTGCTGCGACTGTCGGTGCCGGCCCTGACCAACCAGGTCATTCTCAACCTGAAGGACAGCACGCTGGCCTTCCTCATCCAGTACACCGAGTTCTTTGCCCGGGTGCAGGAACTGGCGTCCACCAACTTCCAGTTTTTCAAAGCCTATCTGCTGGCGGCGGTGGTGTATCTGGCGCTGGTCTCGGTGGTGGTGGTGGCGGCCCGCGCGCTGGAGCGTCGGCTCATCCTCCCCGGCAGTCTGCACTAGCCGGCAATCAGGACCGCAGCTTGCGGTAGCGTTCCAGCGCGGTCTCGCGAATGACCAGCGGCTTGTGACAGCCGAGGCCTTGCAGGAAAGCGCGCTCGGCGGCCTCGTCCTGCGTCTCTTTCCACCAAGCCTTGATAGTCTCGTTTTTTCCTTCGTTCCAGGCATAGCCGTTAGCCTTGGCGGCATCCTTGCACTCGAAGGGCAGATTGACCGCATGCACACGCCAGCTGGGCTGGCGCGCGTGATTGAGCAACAGTGAGAGCAGGGTCTGGTGCGCGCCGGGAGCAGGCTGGGCCAGCAAGGCAATCAGCATGTCGACATCGGCGCGGGCGCGATGCCCTTCGTGAAAAAGCCCGAAGCGAAATCCAAGGTAATCGAGCTTGCTGCTGGCAATTTGCCAGTCTTTCCACGGGATCTCGTCCAGCGAGCAGGCAAAGCTCATGCGCTCGAACAGCGGAAAGCGCGCCTCCAGGAACCCGCGATCAAAGCGCGCGTTGTGGCAGACCGCAAGCGTCACGCCGGCTAAAGCGTCGGCCAGCGCCGCCTCATCCAAGGCCTTTCCCTGCAGCATCTCGTCGGTGATGCCGGTCAGCGCGGTAATCTCCGGCGCCAGCGGTTTACCCGGATCTTCCAGTCCTTCGTAGCGGGCAACGATGCGAAACGGCCGGCCGCTGTGGCGCCCGTACTCACAGACCGCCACCGCGAGGTCGATGATGCGCTCACCGTTCGCCACGTCCAGCCCGGTAGTTTCGGTATCGATGATGGCCAACCGGCCGCAGGGTTCGGCGCTGTCGTTCTCGGCGAACACCTGATCCTCTGCCAGCTGCACCCGCTGCAGCACGCGATAGTCCGGATGCTCGCGCAGTAGCGCAGCGGCCTTGTCGTAAGGGTTCATGGCCGCATTGTGCCGTGAATTACCGCGCCTGACATCGGCGGCACGAGGCACCAACGCCGCCTCAGTGAATGGCCGCAAACATGATTTTGTCTTCCGTCGCGTCGGCCGCCTGAAACTCCTCCACGATGCGGCCGTGACGGGCAACGAGGATGCGGTCTGACACCGCCAGCACTTCGGGCAGATAGGACGAAATCACGCATACCGCCTTGCCTGCTGCGGCCAGCTCGCGGATGGCCTGA
>JALRCR010000328.1 GCA_023257255.1 Gammaproteobacteria bacterium
TGAGCGCCGAGTACTACCTGCAAACGCTGAAAGTGGTGTTCCAGGAACACCAGCTGCCCAATGGCACCATGCGCCACCGCGGGCGCCTGATCGAACCGAAAGCCATCACCCGCACGGCGCTGATGACGGTGGAAGGCGAGAACGACGACATCTCCGGTATTGGCCAGACGCAGGCCGCGCACGACCTGTGCGTCAACATCCCGGCGGCCAACCGGATCGACTACGTGCAGGCCGGCGTCGGGCATTACGGGGTATTCAACGGATCACGCTTCCGGGCCGAGATTGCCCCGCGCATGCGCGACTTCATCCGCGGGCACGACCGGCCGTAGACTCGACGGCCGCGACCCGGGCATCATCGACCCGGGCGTCACCTATAAAAAAATAACGCGGTCCGCCTTGCGGACCCGTCGGGGAGAAACTCGTCATGAAGATGCGCAAGCTGGGCGCGCTCGGCCCGCTGGTGTCAGGTCTCGGGCTGGGCTGCATGGGGATGTCCGAGTTCTACGGCCCCACCGCTGAAGACGACGCCATCGCAGTGCTCCACCGCGCGCTGGACCTCGGCGTTACCCTGTTCGACACGGCCGATATGTACGGCCCGTTCAGCAATGAAATCCTGCTGGGCAAGGCCTTTACCGGGGCCCGCAACCGCGTGGTGCTGGCGACCAAGTTTGGCATCGTGCGCGACGAAGCCGGCGGCTGGCACGGCATCAACGGGCGTCCGGACTATGTCCGCCGCAGCTGCGAGGCGAGCCTGCGGCGGCTGAACACCGATTACATCGACCTCTACTATCAGCATCGGGTTGACCCGCAGGTGCCGATTGAGGAAACCGTGGGGGCGATGGCGGAGCTGGTGAAGGAAGGCAAGGTGCGGTTTATCGGCCTGTCCGAAGCGCATCCCGACACGCTGCGCCGCGCCTTTCGTGAACACCCCATCACGGCGCTGCAGTCGGAGTATTCGCTGTGGTCGCGCGACACCGAAGACGGCGGGCATCAGGAAGCCTGCAAGGCCTTGGGCGTGGCCTTCGTGGCCTACAGTCCGCTGGGACGCGGGTTTTTGTCGGGCGCCATCCGTTCGCCGGCAGATCTCGCAGACGACGACTATCGGCGTAATTCGCCGCGCTTCATGGGCGAGAACTTTGAACGCAACCTCGAAGTGGTTCGTCGCATCGAAGGTTTCGCCAAGGCGCGCGGCTGCACCAGCGCGCAACTCGCGCTGGCTTGGGTGCTGGGACGCGGGGAGCACGTCATTCCCATTCCGGGCACCACCCGCATCGCGCGACTCGAAGAAAACCTCGCCGCGCTCGACATGACGCTGGCGCCCGCCGAACTGGCGGCGTTGGAGGAGGCCGCGCCGCGCGGCTTTGCGGCCGGCACGCGCTACGACGAAAATCGCATGGCGATGTTGAATCTCTGAGGACGGTCGCATGGCGCGGGGCAAACGCATGGGTGTCGGGGCATGAGGCGCCGTCTCTGGCGCTGGCTGCGTTATGCCTTTGCCGCGCTGCTCCTCGTGCTGGTGGGCGCGTCGGTGCTGGTCTTCAACCCCGAGCGCCAGAAAGCCTGGCTGGTGCCGCAGGTCCAGCCGTTGGTGGAAGACCTGGCGCTGGAGTACGTGTTCATCACGCCCTGGTCGGTAGAACTGCGCGGCCTCTCGGTAAAGGCGCAGGGCGCCGCGGTGAAGCTGTCCAGGTTTGACCTCGGTTTTAATCCGCTCGCGCTGCTCTGGGACACGCTCAGCATCAGCCGGCTGACGCTGGCCGAGGCAAAAGTCGACCTCAAAGCCTTCGTCGCCCCGCCCGGCGCGCCGTCGACCGCGCCGTTTCCGGGCGTCCTGACGGCCTTCGATCAGGGCTACGCGCTGGCACTGGCGAACGTGGCGGTCGACGCCGAAGTGCTGTTGCCCGAGACGGGTGAAGTGCGGGTCGGACTGAGCGGCGGCGGGGTGCGGCCGCATTTTCCGGGCAGTATCGACTATTCCCTGCAATTGGCGCTCGCGCCGGATCGGCGCGTGGCGGTGACCGGCGCGCTGATGCTGGACCAGTTGACCGCCGGTGCGCTCCGCAAGCTCGGCTTGAGCGGCAAGGTCGACGTGCAATGGACCGGCCTGCCGGCCGCCGAGCAGGCCGAATTCGCGCTGGAAGTGGCGCCGCAGGAAGGG
>JALRCR010000329.1 GCA_023257255.1 Gammaproteobacteria bacterium
GCCGGTGTCCTGAGACGGGCATCGCCCCGACTTAAGCTGTCGATGACTTGCTGCTGTTGTGGGAGGGGCATCGCCCCGACTCAAGCGATGGATGGCTTGGCGCCGATGTCGCGGCGTTGCCGCTCCCACGGGTTTGTGGGGGGCTATGAGTGACTTGCTGCTGTCGTGGGAGGGGCATCGCCCCGACTCAAGCGATGGATGGCTTGGCTTGGCGCCGATGTCGCGGCGTTGCCGCTCCCACGGGTTTGCGGGGGCCTATGCATGACTTGCTGCTGTCGTGGGAGGGGCATCGCCCCGACTCAAGCTACCAATGGCTTGGCGCCGATGTCGCGGCGTTGCCGCTCCCACGGTCGTCGCGGGGTCGCATGATGCTGGTGTTGGACCATAGGAACCGCGACACGCGCGGTGGCAATCCGTGTCTGCGCGGCGGCGATGGCGCTCGCGCCCCGCTGAAGGTTTCCTTTCCGGCTCGGGTACAGGTTTAATTCGCTCACGGCCGCTTTAGCAGCGGCCACCCGCAGGCAGAGGAGCAAGACCGCCATGATTATCGGGCACGAACTCTACGGGCACGGCGACGAAGGCGTCATCGTGATGCATGACTTCTACGGCTGTCGCGACACCTGGGCCTTCGCGCGGCAGTTTTTTGATATCGCGCGCTTCACCTACGCCTTCGCGGAAATTCGTGGCTACGGCGAGTCCCGCAACTTGCCCGGGGAATACACCCCGCGCGAGGCGGCCGCCGACATCCTCCGGCTGGCCGACAACCTCGGCTGGCAGCGCTTTCATGTGGTCGGACATTCGCTGAGCGGCATGCTCGCGCAGCGAGTGGTGCTCGACGGCGGCGACCGGATCATCTCGGCCGTGCTCACCACGCCGATCGCTGCCTCAGGCCTGTCGTTCACCCCCGAAGGCCTGGCGCTGATTCAGGGCTCGATCGACAGCGACGACCTGCTGGGGCAGGCCTTTGCGGCGCTTACCGGCAATCGCCTCGGGCCAGAGTGGGAGCGCTTCAAGATTCGCCAGCAGCGCGCCTCGCGGCTGCGCGAGGCCAATATCGCCTACCTCAAAAGCTCGGCAGAGCAGGGCTTTCTCGACGAGGTGCGCGGCAACCAGACGCCCATGCTGGTCATCATCGGCGAGTTCGACATGCCCCCTTTTACCGAGGCCATCGCCCGCGAGACTTTCCTTAACTGGTACCCGCGCGCGGAACTGGCCGTGTGCCGTAACGCGGGCCACTACCCGCAGCAGGAAGCGCCGGTGTATGTGGCCAGCGTCATGAATGCATTTCTCAATCGACAACGCGCTGCAACGCGCTCGTCGGGAGTTGGCGCATGAAAAAACTGATTGCCGCGGCCACGCTGGTCCTGCTCACCGCAGGACCGTTCGCGTCTGCGCAGGAATCCCCGGACTGGACCGGCGATCTGTCGCCCATCAGCGCCGCCGACTGGAACCGCGAAACGGCCCGGCACCTGCTGGAGCGCGCCGGCTTTGGCGGCACACCGGCAGATATCGACGCGCTGGCCAAGCTTTCCCCGCAGGCCGCGGTGCGCCGCCTGGTCTACTTCGAAGGTGCGCCGGCGGCGGACCTGCCGGCGTTTGATCATTCCGGCATTTTCGACGAAGGCATTGACCCTTTCCCGCCCAGCCGGCCGGCGACCACCGCACTGGCCGATAAAAACGGCGAAGCGCTGGGTATCAAGGTGAAGGCCTCGGGCAATCGCCCGCAGCAGGCGATCGTGAATCAGTTTTTCTACTGGCTGCGCGCCAGCCGACTCGAAACTGAACGCGTCGCGGTCTGGTGGGCCAACCGGATGGTGGCGACGCCGCGTCCGCTACAGGAAAAAATGGCGCTCTTCTGGCACGGGCATTTCGCGACCAGCGAAGAAAAAGTCCGCGACTACCGCAAGATGCTGCAGCAGGTGGAACTCTTTCAGCGTGAGGGTCTGGGCAATTTTCGCAGCCTCATGATCAATGTGGCGCAAGACCCGGCGATGCTGGCTTTTCTCGACGCCGGCGTGAATGTGAAAGGCTCGCCCAACGAGAACTTCGCCCGCGAGATCATGGAGCTCTTCACCATGGGCGTGGGCCAGTACAGCGAGCAGGACATTCGCGAGGCGGCGCGCGCGTTTACCGGCTGGAACTTCGTG
>JALRCR010000032.1 GCA_023257255.1 Gammaproteobacteria bacterium
CTCCGCCGAGGCAGCGGCGGCGCCGGCCGATCATGAAATGGTCGACCTGACGAGTGGCCCCTCCGGTGGTGATGGCGACCTGTCGCGGCTACTCGATTTGAACTCCACGGGCGATGTGTTTGACCCGGGTACTGCCAACGCAAGCAACACGCTCGCCGAGGGACTGGCCAACACCGCCTCTGGCGGTGGTCTCGCCAGCGCATTCGCGCCCGAACCCGAAAAAGAAGTCGATTTCGACATCGGCGACCTGAGCGATCTGAATCTCGACGTCACGAGCGGCCCGCTCGATCTGGGGCCGGCACCGACCGCAGGCGATGACCTGGATTTCGACATCGGCGCGCTCAGCGGCGGCGCCGATCTGGTCGACGCCACCAGCGAACTGATCGCGCAGGACTTCAGCCTCGATCTGGATTTGCTGGGCGCCGAAGAACCTGCGACGGCGCTTCCCGCCGACGCCTTCGATGACGGCCAGTCGATGACCCTCGAACGGCCCGCGAGCGACGTCGATTTCGATCTGTCGCTGGATGAAACCGGCGAGGTCGAGGTCAGCCGCGAGCCGCGGGGGGAAGATCTGACCGAAGGCGCGCTGGATCAAAACGCGCTTGAGAACCTCTCCGCCGAACTCGAAGCGTCGCTGGCGGCGCTGGAAGACATGGCCGAGTTGCCGGACGGCAGCGAACTGGGACTGGACCTCTCCAGCCCGGATTTCGGACAGGTGAGTCCAGAAGATCTGGAAATCGACTTCGATCTGGCTGATGTCGACACCACTTCGCTCGACCTCGACATCACGATGGACGGCGGACACATGGCGGAAGCGACGGGGCACGATGTGTCCGGCCAGTCGTCATTCGATGAAGTCGATTCGAAGCTTGATTTGGCCAAGGCCTACATCGAACTTGGCGAGCATCAGGCCGCGCGCGGCATTCTTGAGGAGGCCGCGAAGGAAGGATCGATCGCGCAGCAGGAAGAAGCAGGACGGCTGCTCGCCCAGATTGGTTGATAGCTCCCACGCCGTGAGCTTGCCTTCGCCGGATGGCGTGATGAGACGCATGGCGCTGGGCATCGAATACGACGGCTCAGCATTTTGTGGCTGGCAGACTCAGGCTGATGGCGTCGGTGTGCAGTCGGTGGTGGAGGCCGCACTTTCGCAGGTCGCCGACGAGGTGATTGCCGTGCAGTGTGCCGGGCGCACCGACGCGGGGGTACACGCGCTCTGTCAGGTCGTGCACTTTGACACCTCCCGCGAGCGCCCGCTCCGGGCCTGGACGCTGGGCACCAACACGCACCTGCCGCGCGCCGTCAGCATTCGATGGGCCCAGCCGGTCAGTCAGGACTTCAACGCACGCTTCTCCGCCGAGTCGCGCAGCTACCGTTACCTGCTGCTCAATCGCGCCAGCCGCGCGGGCCTCTGGCATGGCCGAATCGCCTGGGAGCATCGCTCGCTCGACATTGCACGGATGAACGCCGCCGCTGCCCATCTGATCGGCGCCCATGATTTCTCTTCGTTTCGCGCCGCAGGCTGCCAGTCGGCCCATCCTCGCCGCACCGTGCACCGTCTGACGATCAGCCGCCGAGGCGAACTGGTGTCGGTGGACATCACGGCCAATGCCTTTCTGCAGCACATGGTCCGCAATATCGTGGGGGTCTTGCTCAAGATCGGCGCCGGCGAGCGCGAACCGGGCTGGGCCGCCGAGGTGCTGGCCGCGCGCGACCGGCGGGCCGCCGCGATGACGGCACCGGCCGCAGGCCTGTACTTTCTCGCGCCCGCCTATCCGTCCTGCTTTGATCTGCCCGATTTGGAAACACCAGACCTCCAGCCCTGGTAGGGCATACCCATCGGCGCCCTAAATCGCGATAATGCGGCAGTGCCGTGAAAAGGCGGCGATGCGCTGCCGGCGGAATGGTCAAGCTCATGAAACTGCGCACGCGCATCAAATTTTGCGGGATCACCCGGATGTCGGATGCGGCGTTCGCCGTCTCGCTGGGCGTGGATGCGCTGGGCTTTGTGTTCCATGCCCCCAGCCCGCGCAATATCGAGCCCGCCGTCGCGCGGGAGATTATTCGCGCGCTGCCGGCTTTTGTGAGCGCCGTGGGTCTGTTCGTTGACCAGCCGTTGACGAAGGTCCGCGAAATTGTCGACCAAACGGGGCTGACGCTCGTACAGTTTCATGGCGAAGAGTCGCCCGACTACTGCGACGCCTACGGGGCGTCCTACCTGAAGGCGGTGCGGGTTCGCGACCGGGATTCGGTAGAGCAGGCGGCCGCGCACTATGGCGGCGCTGCCGGCCTCTTGCTCGATACCTGGCATCCGGTGTTGGCGGGCGGGACAGGACAGGCGTTTGACTGGCAACTCGTCCCGCGTGAGTGCGCCAGACCGATAATTCTGGCGGGCGGCCTGGACAGCGCCAACGTGGCGCGCGCCATCTGCGCCACAAGGCCCTTCGCTGTCGATGTCAGTGGCGGGATTGAACAAGCCAAAGGGGTCAAAGACCCGGCCAAAATGCGTGCGTTTGTCGCAGAGGTAAATACAGTTGAATGCGAGCACTGAGATTGAAACGACCGCAGCCAGCGTGCTGACGCAGCTGCCCGACGAGTTCGGCCATTTCGGGCCCTACGGCGGCAAGTTCGTTGCCGAAACCCTGATGGCGCCGCTGGCGGAGCTGGAAGCCGCTTATCGGGAATGCCTGGCCGACCCGGCCTTCATCGCCGAGTTCGAGCGCGATCTGGCCGAATTCGTCGGCCGGCCCTCGCCGCTCTATCACGCCGAGCGCTGGTCCCGCGAACTGGGCGGGGCACAGATCTACCTGAAGCGGGAAGACCTCAATCACACCGGCGCGCACAAGATCAACAACACCATCGGGCAGGCGCTGGTCGCCCGTCGGATGGGCAAGCGACGCATCATTGCCGAAACCGGCGCGGGCCAGCATGGGGTGGCAACGGCCACCATCGCCGCGCGTTTTGGCATGAGCTGCCGGGTGTACATGGGCGCCCACGATATCCAGCGGCAGTCGTTGAATGTCTTCCGCATGAAACTGCTGGGCGCCGAAGTCATGCCCGTGACCTCGGGCTCAAAGACGCTGAAAGACGCGCTCAACGAGGCGTTGCGCGACTGGGTC
Organism: Gammaproteobacteria bacterium; assembly: GCA_023257255.1. Lineage (GTDB taxonomy): Bacteria > Pseudomonadota > Gammaproteobacteria. The sequence continues at coordinate 3,117 of JALRCR010000032.1, forward strand.
AGCAACGTCGACGACACCTTCTACATCATCGGCACGGTCGCCGGCCCGCATCCCTATCCGGCCATGGTGCGAGACTTTCAGTCGGTCATCGGCCGCGAGACCCGCGAGCAGTGTCTGGCCAAACTCGGACGCCTGCCGGACAGCGTGGTCGCCTGCGTGGGCGGCGGCTCGAACGCGATGGGCATTTTCCATCCCTTCCTGGCCGACACCAGCGTCAAGCTCATTGGCGTTGAGGCGGGCGGCGACGGGGTGGAAACCGGCCGCCACTCGGCCCCGCTGTCGGCGGGGATCCCCGGCGTGTTGCACGGTAACCGAACCTATCTGATGCAGGATGAGGACGGTCAGATCATCGAAACCCACTCGATTTCTGCCGGGCTCGATTACCCCGGCGTCGGTCCCGAGCATGCCTGGCTCAAAGATTCCGGACGCGCGAGCTATGTGGCGGTGACCGACGACGAGGCCCTGCAAGGCTTTCACGCGCTGACCCGCATGGAGGGCATCATCCCGGCGCTGGAATCGAGCCACGCGCTGGCGCACGTCATTAAAATTGCGCCGACCCTGCCCAAGGACCACATTCTGGTGGTCAATCTGTCGGGGCGCGGTGACAAGGACATCCCGACGGTCGCTACCCGGGAGGGCATTACCCTATGAGCGCTGTAAACCGCATTGAAGCGCGCTTCGCCGCGCTGGCGGCTGCCGGCCGCAGCGGGCTGGTGACTTTCATCACCGCCGGTGACCCCGCGCCCGAGGCGACGCTTGCGTTCATGCACGCGCTGGTGCGCGGCGGCGCTGACGTCATCGAACTTGGCGTGCCGTTCTCCGACCCCATGGCCGATGGCCCCACCATTCAGCGCGCGAGCGAGCGGGCGCTGGCTAACGGCATGAATCTGCGCAAGGTGCTCGCGCTGGTCGAGGCCTTTCGCCAGACCGACCAGCGCACGCCCGTGGTGTTGATGGGATACCTCAATCCGGTGGAGCGCATGGGCTATGAAGATTTCGCCCGCGCGGCGGCGGCGGTGGGCGCCGATGGCGTGCTGACGGTGGACTTGCCGCCGGAAGAAGCGGGGCATCTGCATCAGGCAGTGCGCGCTGCAGGCCTGTCGCAAATCTTTCTGCTGGCGCCGACCTCTTCGCCGTCGCGCGTCGAAGCGGTCCGACGCTTTGCCAACGGCTTTGTGTACTACGTTTCGGTCAAAGGCGTGACCGGCGACAAGGCGGTGGAGGTGACCGAAATCTCCGCGCGCGTGTCTGACCTCAAAACCGCGACCGGCTTGCCGATCGGCGTGGGCTTCGGCGTGCGCACGCCGGCCTCGGCCGCCGCCGTGGCGAAAAACGCCGATGCCGTGATCGTTGGCAGCGCGCTGGTCGAAATTATCGAGCAGGCGGTCGACACCAAGGGCGGCGCAGACGCGCTCGAGCACTTTGTTCATGGCCTGCGTGTGGCGATGGACGAAACCCGCGCCGCCGCCTGACGGTCGCCGGCTGGAGATTGCAAGTGGACTGGTTCAAGCGACTGTTGCCCTCCCGAATTCGCACCGAAGGCGCGAGTAAAAAGGCGGTGCCGGAAGGGGTCTGGACCTCATGTCCAGCCTGCAAATCGGTGCTCTATCGCGCCGAACTCGAGCGCAACCTCAGCGTCTGCGTGAAATGCGACCACCACCTGCGGGTCTCTGCCCGCACTCGCCTCAAACAGTTTCTGGATGCGGATTCGGGGCAGGAGGTTGGCGCGAGCGTCACCCCGCTCGATTTTCTCAAGTTCAAAGACTCCAAGCGCTATCGCGACCGGCTGAGCGCGGCCCAGAAAGAAACCGGTGAGACCGACGCGCTGGTGGTCATGGCCGGGCAGTTGATGGGCATGAGCGTGGTGGCCGCGGCTTTCGAGTTTGGCTTCATGGCCGGCTCCATGGGCTCGGTGGTGGGGGAGCGTTTCGTGCGCGGGGTGCGCCGCGCCATCGACGAGCGCGCGCCTTTCGTCTGTTTTTGTGCGAGCGGCGGGGCCCGCATGCAGGAAGCGCTGGTCTCGCTGATGCAGATGGCGAAAACCAGCGCGGCGCTGGCCGAACTTCGCGCCCATCGCTTGCCCTACGTGTCGGTCTTGACCGACCCGACCACCGGCGGCGTTTCCGCCAGCGTGGCGATGCTAGGCGATGTCATCGTGGCCGAGCCGGGGGCCTTGATTGGCTTCGCCGGCCCGCGGGTGATCGAACAGACGGTCCGCCAAATCCTGCCGGAGGGCTTTCAGCGCAGCGAGTTCCTGCTCGAACATGGGGCAATTGATCTCATCGCCGACCGCCGTGAATTGCGCCCGCAGTTGGGCCGCCTGCTGAGCATTCTTACCCACGCTGCGGCCACTGGCCGCGCTGAACCGGTCGCTGCGCAGACGCCGGCCTGAATGTCGCTGCTGCCCGCTGATTCGGCGCCCGGCGTGCGGCGCACGCTGGGCGACTGGCTGCGTTGGCAGGAATCGCTGCACCCGACGGAGATCGAACTGGGGCTGGAGCGCTGCCGCGCGGTCGCCGCGCGGCTCGGCCTGCTCTCACCCACCGCCACCGTCATCACCGTCGCCGGCACCAACGGCAAGGGCTCGACGGTCGCGATGCTCGACTCTATCTACCGGCTGGCGGGCTATCGGGTCGGGACCTACACCTCGCCGCATCTGCTCCGCTACAACGAGCGCATCAAGCTGAACGGGATGCCGGTGGATGACGACACCATCTGCGCGGCATTCGAGCAGGTGGAAGCTGCCCGCGCGGACACCCCGCTCACGTTTTTTGAGTTCGGCACGCTGGCCGCGCTGGTGATTTTTGCCCGCGCGGGCCTTGAACTCGTGATTCTGGAAGTGGGCATGGGCGGGCGGCTCGACGCCGTCAACATCATCGATCCGACGGTCGCTGTGATCGCCACGCTCGACATCGATCACGTGGAATGGCTGGGCCATACCCGCGAGGCGATTGCCCGCGAGAAGGCCGGCATCATGCGCCGGGCCACACCCGCGGTATGTTCCGACCCCGCGGTACCGCAAAGCCTGCTGGACTGCGCCGAGTCGCTGGGCGCCGGGCTGGCGCTCCTCGGCGTGGACTACCATTTTCAGCCCACCGAGGCCGGCTGGACCTGGTGGTCGGGCGAGGTGGTGCTGGAAGACCTCCCGCGCCCGGCGCTGATGGGCGCCTATCAGTTGCGCAACGCCGCGGGCGTGTTGAAAGTCATCGACTTGCTGCAAGCCGCGCATGCGATCACGCCGGCCCAAATCGCCCACGGGCTTGAAGCCGTTAGTCTGCGCGGCCGCTTTCAGCGACTGCCGGGCGCGGTGGAGACGATTCTCGACGTCGCCCATAACGCGCAGGCGGTGGCGGCCTTTGTCGCCAATCTCGACGTCCTGCCGGCCTGCCCACGCACCCATGTGGTGTTGGGCATGCTGAAAACCAAAGACCATCTCAGCGTCATGCGCACCTTGGCGACACGGGTAGATTGCTGGCATCTGGCGACCGTCGAAGCCGCGCGCGGGGCGCGGGCGAGCGAATTGCTGGAAACCTTGCGACAGCTCCAGATCAAGGCGCCGGCCCGCGCGCATGATTCGGTGGCTGCGGCCTGGGCTGCGGCGCTGGGCGAGGCCCGGCCTGGCGAGCGGGTGCTGGTCGTGGGCTCGTTTGTCACTGTGGGGGAGGTCTTGCGCTTGATCGAACTACCTGTGCCGGCGGCCAAGCCCTGATGGAAGCACCCTTGAAGCAACGACTGGTTGGCGCTGCGGTGCTGGTGGCGGCCGCTGTGATCGTCGTGCCGATGCTGCTGGACGGCGGCTACCGGCCGCGACCGCAGACCGTCAACGACATGGCGCCAATGCCCGCAGATGAAATGCCCGCAACCGTGCCGCCGCTGCCATACGGGCTGACGACCGAGGTTGAGCAGGGCCTTGACGCCGCACCCGCGACACTCGAATCCGTCGCCGACAGCGTGGTGCCTGAGCCGGATACCGCGCCCACGCCGCCGCCCGCGCAGATCACCCGTCCGTCGCCGCCACCGGCCGCCCCTCGCGTTGCGGCCCCGGTGCCAGCGACGCCCAAGCTGGCGCCGGCGCCAGCGGCTGTTCCCAGCCCGTCGGTGGAGACCTCCAAAGGAGAACGCTGGGCGGTGCAACTCGGCAGCTTCTCCAGTCGCAGCAATGCGGACTTGCTGGTGCGCCGCCTGAGTGCCCAGGGCACCAAGGCGCACATGGTGCAGATCAAGGACGCCAAAGGCGTGTCGTTCCGGGTTCGCGCCGGCCCGGTCGATGGCTATGAGGCGGCGCTCGACCTGCGCAACAAGTTGGCCAAATCCCCCGATCTCCGGGGCATTCTGGTCCGCGAGTAAGCGGCGCGCGCGCTGTGAATACCGCTGATTTTGTCATCCTCGGCCTGATTGGCGGCTCGGCCTTGCTGAGCCTTATTCGTGGACTGGTAAAGGAAATCCTGTCGCTGCTGGCCTGGGTGGTGTCGTTCTGGCTGGCCTTTACCTACTGCAATCCTTTCGGCGCGCTGCTGGTTCGGATCATTCCGCAGGATGCCGCGCGGATTGCCATTGCCTTCATTGCGATCCTGCTCGGTGGCCTGATCGGCTTCGGGGTGCTCAACATGATCATCAACCGCTTGGTGCGGGGTGCGGGTCTCGGCGATACCGACAAGCTGCTGGGCATGCTGTTCGGTGCCTTGCGCGGCATGGCCATTGTGCTGGTACTGGTGCTGCTGGCAGGCCTGACTCCCTTACCGGCCGAGCCCTGGTGGCGGGAGTCGCTGCTGCTGCCGCAACTCGCGGTCTTCGCGCAGTGGCTGACGGGGCTGCTGCTGCCAGAATTCGCCGGGCACTTCGGTTACGATGCAGGCCCCGGCGTCAGATAGATTCAGAGGCACAACCCAACATGTGTGGCATCGTCGGCATCGTCGGCAAGACAGCGGTCAATCAAGCAATTTACGACGCCCTGACGGTGCTCCAGCACCGCGGTCAGGACGCCGCCGGTATCGTCACCTGCGAGGACGGCCGGCTGTATCTGCGCAAATCCGAAGGGCTGGTGCGGGATGTGTTCCACACCCGTCACATGCTGAAACTCAAGGGCCTGATGGGGGTCGGCCACGTGCGCTACCCCACCGCTGGCGAAAGCTCCACCGCCGAAGCGCAGCCGTTCTACGTCAATTCGCCCTACGGCATCGTGCTGGCGCACAACGGCAACCTCACGAACACCGAAGTGCTGAAAGACGAACTGTTCCAGAACGGCCTGCGGCACGTGAACACCGATTCCGATTCTGAAGTCCTGCTCAACGTGCTGGCGGCGGAGTTGCAGGCGCTGGGCAAGGTCAGCATTGGGCCGGACGATATTTTCGACGCAGTGGCCAAGCTGCATTTGCGTTGTAGCGGCGGCTATGCGGTGGTGGCGATGATCACCGGCGTTGGCATCATCGGCTTCCGCGACCCCTACGGCATTCGGCCGATCGTGTTCGGCAGCCGCGAAACGCCCGAGGGTCGCGAATACATGCTGGCCTCGGAGTCGGTTGCGATCGACGTGCTGGGCTTTGAGCTTGAGCGGGACATCGCGCCCGGTGAAGCGGTGTTCATCAGCGAATCCGGCGAGATTTTTTCCAGACAGTGCGCGGTGCGGCCGCAACTGTCTCCATGCATTTTTGAACTGGTGTATCTGGCCCGGCCCGATTCCATCATCGATGGCGTGTCGGTCCACCGCGCGCGGATGCGGATGGGCGAAGCGCTGGCGAGCAAAATTCGCCGCGAATGGCCCGACCACGACATTGACGTCGTCATTCCGATCCCCGACACCGCGCGCACCGCCGCGATGGAACTCGCGCACGGGCTGGGCGTTGATTACCGCGAAGGCTTTATCAAGAACCGCTATATCCCGCGCACGTTCATCATGCCGGGGCAGGCGATGCGGCGAAAATCCGTGCGCCAGAAGCTGAACGCCATCGATCTGGAATTCTCGGGCCGCAATGTGTTGCTGGTGGACGACTCTATCGTGCGCGGGACGACCTCAAGCCAGATCATCCAGATGGCCCGCGAGTCGGGCGCGCGGCGGGTCTACATGGCCTCGGCCGCGCCGCCGGTGTGCTTTCCCAACGTCTACGGCATCGACATGCCGACCGGTGAGGAGCTGGTTGCGCACGGCCGTAGCGTGGATGAAGTCTGTACGCTGCTGGGCGCGGACAAACTGATTTATCAGGACCTCAGCGATCTGGTGGAATGCGCCCGCAAGGGCAACCCCCGCATCGAGCACTTCGACCTGTCCTGTTTCGACGGACGCTACGTCACCGGCGATGTCAGCGCGGGCTATCTCAATCACGTGGAATCGCTGCGCTCCGATGAGGCCAAAGCCAAGCGGGCGGCGGTCAGCAATTCTCTCCAGGACCTCCATACCTCCGCTGGCGCCGCCGCCGACGCGGGCTGAGAACGCATGATGAACGACGATTTTGCGGGGGAACTTGCCCTCGCCACGCTGGGCTGTCGAGCCGGCGTTGAACCGGGCGCTGAATACGAAAACAGCCCGCCGATTTACCTCACCTCGAGCTTCTGCTTCGACAACGCCGCGCAGGCGGCGGCCCGCTTCGCGGGCACCGAGCCGGGTAACGTGTATTCGCGCTTTACCAACCCCACGGTGCGCGCCTTCGAGCAGCGGCTGGCGGCGATGGAGGGCGGTGAAGCCTGTATCGCGACGTCCTCCGGCATGAGCGCAATCCTGACCACGGTGCTGGCGCTGCTCGCGCAGGGCGACCATGTGGTGTGCTCGCGCAGCGTGTTTGGCACCACCGTGAGCCTCTTCACCATGTTTGCCAAGTTCGGCATCGACACCACGTTTGTCGACCCGACCGACAACGCCGCCTGGGCAGCCGCCATGCGGCCAAACACGCGCCTGCTGTTTCTGGAAACGCCCTCCAATCCGCTGACCGAAGTCTCGGACATCGCGGCACTGTCCGCGCTGGCCCACGCGGCCGGTGCGCTGTGCGTGGTCGACAACTGTTTCTGCACGCCGGCCCTGCAGCGGCCGCTGGCGCTGGGCGCCGACATCGTGACTCACTCCGCAACCAAGTATCTCGACGGCCAAGGCCGCTGTGTCGGCGGCGCCATCGTCGCGCCGGCCGCGCTGGTCGAGCAGAAGTTCTTTCCGTTTTTGCGCACCGCCGGGCCGACCATGAGCCCGTTCAACGCCTGGGTGTTTCTGAAGGGCCTCGAAACCCTGCAGTTGCGCATGGATGCCCATAGCCGCAGCGCGGCCGAACTGGCCGCGTTTCTGCAGCAGCACGAACGGGTCGCGCGGGTGTTTTATCCAGGGCTGGCCGACCACCCGCAGCATGCGCTGGCCGCGCGCCAGCAGTCGGCCTTCGGCGGCGTGCTGTCGTTCGAGATCAAGGGCGGGCGCGAGGAAGCCTGGCGGGTCATCGATCGCTTAGCGCTGTTTTCCATCACGGCGAATCTGGGCGACACCCGCAGCATCGTGACCCATCCGGCAACGACCACCCACGGTCGCTTGCAGCCGGCGCAGCGGGCGGAGATGGGCATCGGCGAAGGCCTGATTCGCCTGTCGGTCGGGCTGGAGGCGACGGCCGATTTGCGTCGCGACCTGCAGCGCGCCCTCGACGCCTGAGGGCGCCGCGCCGGATCATTGTCGCGCCCGTTGCGGCCCGTGTAGAGTCGCGCGGCCCGTAGGCGGCTGTCGGTGACCGCCACATCGCTTTCCCGTCGTTAGCCGCCTGCCTTGCTCAGCGGTCGATTAACCGTAACCCACAGCTCCGGAGATCCCGCATGCCAGGCCGCAACTTTTTGTTCATTCCCGGACCGACCAACATCCCCGAGCGGATTCGCCGGGCGATGGACGTGCCGCTCGAAGACCATCGCCGTGCCGACTACCCGCAAACCGTCCTGCCGCTGTTTGAGGATCTGAAAACGGTCTTTGGCACCCGCGATGGCAAAGTTTTCATTTTCTCCGCCTCGGGTACCGGCGGTTGGGAAGCGGCGATCACCAACACGCTCTCGCCTGGCGACCGCGTGTTGCAGGCCCGCTTCGGTCAGTTCAGCCACCTGTGGGGCGAACTGTGCAAACGCCTTGGTCTGGAGACACACATCGAGCGGGTTACCTGGGGCGAGGGCGTGCCGCTGGCGCGCTACCGCGAAATTCTCGCTGCCGATGAGGCGCATACCATCAAGGCGGTGCTGGTCACGCATAACGAAACCGCCACCGGCGTCACCAGCAGCATCGCCGCCGTGCGGGCGATTCTGGACGAGTTGAAGCACCCGGCGCTGTTGTACGTCGACGGCGTCAGCGCCATCGGCTGCATCGATTTCCGGATGGACGAATGGGGCGTGGATCTGGCCGTCGCCGGCTCGCAAAAAGGCTTCATGCTGCCGACCGGTCTGGCCATCGTCTGCGCCAGCCAGAAAGCGCTCGCCGCGCGCAGCACGGCGCAATTAAAGCGCTACTACTTTGATTTCGACGACATGCTGAAGTCGAACGCCGGCGGTTGGTTCCCGTACACCCCGGCGATGACGCTGATCCACGGCCTGCGCGAGTCGGTCAACATGCTGCTCGAAGAGGGCTTGCCGCAGGTGTATGCCCGCCATCAGCGCTACGCCGAAGCGACCCGCCGCGCGGTCAAGGCCTGGGGCCTGTCGCTCTGCGCGCGCGACCCGGCGCAATATTCCCCGACCGTCACGGCGGTGGTGGTGCCTGAAGGCATCGACAGCAATACCGTGGTGAATCTCGCTTACGAGCGCTACAACCTGTCGCTCGGTATGGGGCTGGCCGACGTGGCGGGCAAGGTCTTCCGCATCGGGCATCTGGGCGACCTGAACGAACTGATGCTGCTCGGCGCGCTGTGCGGCACCGAAATGGCCCTGCGGGATGCGGGCGTCGAGATCAATCTGGGCAGCGGGGTGGCGGCGGCGCAGGCCTATCTGCGCGAGACGCACCCCGCCGCGGGCTAAGCCGGATGAAGAAACCGCGGGTGGTCCTCACGCGGCGCTGGCCGGCGGCGGTCGAGACCGCGTTGGCGGCGCGTTTTGACGCCGTGTTCAACGCGAGCGATGAAGCCTTCGACGCCGAGGCCCTGCGCGCGGCGTTACGCGATGCCGATGCGCTATGTCCCACGGTGACAGACCGCCTCGACGCCAGCGTGCTGGGCGTCGGCGATTGCCGCGCCAAACTCATCGCTAACTATGGCGTCGGCTTCAATCACATCGACCTCGCGGCCGCGGCGCAGGCCGGACTTAAAGTGAGCAACACGCCCGGGGTGCTGACCGACTGCACCGCGGACCTCACGCTGACGCTGATGCTGATGCTGGCGCGTCGGGCCGGTGAGGGCGAACGGGAAGTCCGCGCAGGGCGCTGGGACGGCTGGCGGCCGACGCAGTTCATGGGCTCGCGGGTGACGGGCAAGACGCTGGGGCTCATCGGATTTGGCCGGATTGCCGAGGCCGTTGCCCGGCGCGCGCATTTTGGCTTCGGCATGCGGGTGCTGTTTCACACCCCGCGACCGGTCGAACCGGCGGTGGCCGCGGCCTGCGGGGCTGCGCCCGCCGCGTCGCTGGAGGCCTTGCTGGCGGCCAGCGATTTTGTGTCCCTGCACTGTCCTGGCGGTGCGGAGACCCGCCACCTGTTAAACGCCGAGCGCCTCGCGCTGATGTCACCGCAGGCATTTCTCATCAACACCGCGCGGGGCGAGGTGGTCGATGAAGCGGCCTTGATCGCAGCCTTGCGCGACGGACGTATCAACGGCGCGGGGCTTGATGTATATAGCGCCGAGCCAGCGGTGCCGGCCGCCTTGATGCAAATGGAAAACGTCGTGCTGCTGCCTCATCTGGGCAGCGCGACGGAAGAAACCCGCACCGCCATGGGCCTGCGCGTCCTCGCCAACCTGGACGCCTTTTTCAATGGCCAGCCGCTGCCCGATCCCGTGATCTGAGCAGACCGCTATCGCCGCCGCAGTCTGCGGTGGCAGAATGCGGCCTTGGTTAAACACAGCATGACAGGAGGAATTTTATGACCATCAAAATCGGCGACAAAATGCCCGCAGGTTCGTTCGGCCACATGACCGACAAGGGGCCGGGCTCCATTTCTTCGGACGAGCTTTTCGCCGGCAAGAAAGTCGTGCTGTTCTCGGTGCCCGGCGCGTTCACGCCGACCTGCTCCGCCAAGCACCTGCCGGGCTACCTGGAACTGGCTGACCAGCTGAAGGCCAAGGGCGTCGACACCATTGCCTGCGTCGCCGTCAACGACACCTTCGTCATGGGCGCCTGGGGCAAGCACGCCGGCGCTGAAGGCAAAGTCACCATGCTGGCCGACGGCAACTGCGCGTACACCAAGGCGCTGGGCCTGGAACTGGATGCCAGCGGTTTCGGCATGGGCACCCGCGGCCAGCGCTTCGCGCTGGTGGTCGACAACGGCGTGGTCAGCAACGTGTTCGTTGAAGCGCCGATGGAGTTCAAGGTCAGCGCGGCCGAGCACGTCCTCGCCAACCTGTAAGGCATCAGGCACCGGCGGCTACCTCGCGTGGCCGCCGGCGCTGCACCAGCCATGAACGGGCGCCCTCAGGCTTTCGATCCCGAACCCTTCCGCGCCCAACTGCTCGCGCTCGTCGACTGGATTACCCGCTACTACGAGCGACTCCCGACACTCCCGGTCTTATCCCGCGTGGCTCCCGGGGAGGTTTTCTCCGCCTTACCCGCCAGCGCCCCCGAACTCCCTGAAGCCTTCGACGCCGTACTGGCCGATCTTGACCGCATCGTCGTGCCTGGGCTCACCCACTGGCAGTCGCCCAACTTCTTCGCTTACTTCCCGGCCAATGCTTCCGGACCGTCGATGCTCGCCGATTTGCTGAGCGCGGCGCTGGGCGTGCAGGGCATGTTGTGGCAGACCAGCCCGGCGTGTACCGAAGTTGAAACCCGCATGCTCGACTGGCTGGCCGAGGCCTGCGCGTTGCCGGCGGCGTTCCGCGCCGGGGGCGCGGGCGGCGGCGTGCTTCAGGACTCGGCCTCCGGCGCAGCGCTCTGCGCGCTAATCGCCGCGCGCGAACGCGCTACCGGCGGCCGCAGTAACGAGCAGGGCTATCAGGGTGGACTGGTGGCCTACACCTCCTCGCAGGCCCATTCATCGCTGGACAAGGCGGTGATGCTGGCCGGGATTGGGCGCGCCAATTTGCGCAAGGTCGCCGTGGACGAGCGCTATGCGCTGGACCCGGCGGCCTTGGCGAGCGCCATCCGGGAAGACCGCGCGCGCGGCCTCACCCCGTTTTTTGTATGCGCCACCGTCGGCACGACCTCGTCGCTGGCTTGCGATCCGCTACCGGCGATCGGTGACATCTGCCGCGATGAAGGATTGTGGCTGCACGTCGACGCCGCGATGGCCGGCAGCGCGGGACTGCTGCCCGAGGCGCGCGCCATTTTCGATGGTCTCGAACTCGCCGACAGCTACTGCTTTAACCCGCACAAGTGGTTGCTGACCAATTTCGATTGCAGCTGTTTTTACGTCGCCCGCCGCCGCGACCTGACCAGCGCGCTCAGCATTACGCCCGAATACCTGCGCAACGAGGCCAGCGAGGCCGGCGAGGTGTTTGATTATCGCGACTGGCAGGTGCCGCTGGGGCGACGATTCCGTGCGCTTAAACTGTGGTTCGTGCTGCGCGGCTTCGGGCTGGCCGGGCTGCGTGCGTTGCTACGTGAACACCTGACGCTGGCGCAGGCGTTTGGGCGCTGGGTCGCCGCCGATCCGGCGTTTGAACTGGTCACGCCGGTGTCGCTGAATCTGGTCTGCTTTCGTCATCGCGCGGGGGACGACTTCACGCGGCGTCTGCAGGCGCGCGTGAATGCCGAGGGCCGGCTGTTCATCTCCCATACGGCTTTGCGCGGCCAGCATGTGCTGCGCTTGTGTGTCGGTCAGGCCGCAACCGAAGCCAGCCACGTGGCGGCAGCCTGGGACACCCTGCGTACAACCGCACGACAACTGCAGGAAGAAGAGGGGCAAGGCACATGAAATCAGTCTGGCGTTCGCTCGTTTTAGTCGCGGGCCTGTTGGGCGTGACGGCCGCCGGCGCCGATGCACAGGGCCCGGATCGCATCCAGCTCTCGGCAAGCGCCGAGCAGCGCGTGGCGAACGACCAAATCATCACCACGCTGTTCGTCGAGCAGGAGGGGCCCAGCCAGACTGCGCCGGGCGCTGCGGTCAACGCCGCGATCACCTGGGCACTCGCCGAGGCCGCCAAGCTGCCGGCGGTCGCCGTTAGCACCGGGCAATACAGCACCTATCCCGTGATGAACGAACACAACGCCATTCGCAGCTGGCGGGTCCGTCAGAGCCTGCGGCTGGAAGCCCGCGAGCCTCGTGCGCTCGGTGAACTGGTGGCGCGCTTGCAGGAGAAGCTGGCGGTTGAATCGGTGGACTATGCGGTGTCGGCAGAGGCGCGTGCGGCCGCTGAGGACAGCCTGACTGCCGCCGCGATCGCCCGCTTCCGGCAGCGTGCCGATGGCGTGGTGAAGGCGCTGGGCCGCAGCGGCTACACGCTGATCGGTCTCGATGTCGGCGGACTCGGCGGTGGTGCGCAGCCGCCCATCATGTTTCGCGCCGCCGCCATGGCAGACGCGGCCCCCGCAGCGCCGCTCGCGCCCGGCGTGCAAACGCTTTCCATCACCGTTTCTGGCAGCGTGCAGCTTTTGCCCGCGCCCTGAACCACAAGGAATTATCGATGCCTGCCCACTTTCTTCGCCCCGTGCTGTGTGCGCTATGGGCCACGCTGGCGACAATGCCGGCGCTGGCGACCGAGGACTACGCCAGCCTCTACCAGCGCCTGCAGGGCGGCGATACCACAGTTGATTTCCGGGCCCTGCGCTTTGCCTATGCAGGCACGCCTGCTTACGCGCCGAACCGGCCGACCATGCTTGAACACCGGCGCGCGGTCCAAAAAGCGCTGTCGGAGTCGAAGTTTGACGTCGCTGCCAGCCGGGTTGACGCCTGGTTGGCGGAGGATCCGCTGAATCCTTTCGCGCATCTCGGCGCGGCGCGGGTGTTCGACAAGAACGGCCAGGCCGAGAAGGCAAAATTTCATGACGAAGTGGCGCAGGGCATTGGCAAATCGATTTGCGGGCCCGGCGAAGGACAGGACGAAGCAAAACCCTGTCCGGTCATTTCGATCGACGAAGAGCTTTTCTACCTTTCCATGTTCGGTTTCAAGTTCGAAGGCCAGCACGGTCAGCTGTGCAGCGATGGCACGGCCTGTGACGTCATCGACGTCACGGATCCGAAGACCAGGAAAGGCTATGTGTTGTACATGGACATTTCGCGGCCGCTGGCCCGCTTGCAGGGCGATCAGGGCAAGGCCGAAGCCCCGCCACCGCCACCACCGCCCTGAATCAGTCCGTCGGGGCGGCGCGGTCTAGCAGCAGCGCCGCACCCCGTTCCAGCGCCGGTCCTGTTCACGACGATGGAATTCGTCTGCGCTGAGCGGCGTCCCTTCCGGGTGATGTGCGCGCCAGTGGGCGAGATAGTGCTCGTAGGCCGCGCCACCGTTGAACTGATGCACACACTGACCCAGCGCCGCGTGCAGCCAGCCGCGTAGCCGCCGCAGCGCTTTCATCGGCTCAGCGCCGTCGCCTGATAGGGCACTTCCGACAGCGGTGGCGCGTCCGCACCCCGGTGCACCCGCAGGCAAATGCGTCCGGTCTCAAACACCACCACCCAGGCGATGGCAAGAAACAGCAGGGTCAGACCGGCGTTCAGGTAGTCGTTGAAGATCAGCCGAGGCGCCTGCGCCAGCAGCGGCCCCGCCAACTGCCCGGCGGCGAGCTTGCTTTCCAGATCGGCGGCGTGGGCAAGGAAGCCGACCCGCGGCAAGGGGCTGAAAATTTTCAGCGTCGCCGCCGTCGACGTGACGGCGAGCAGCCACAGCAGCGGCAGCCCGGTGATCAGCGCCGCACGCGGCCCGCGCGACTTGAAGAGGATGCTGGTGGCCACGCAGAGCGCAATCGCGGCCAGCATCTGGTTGGCGATGCCAAACAGCGGCCACATGCTGTTGATGCCGCCCAGCGGGTCGCGGGTGCCCTGATAGAGGAAATAGCCCCAGGCGCCCACCACAATAGCGCTGGTCAACAGCACGCCTGGATACCAGCTGGTGCGGCCAAGCCGCGGCGAGAAATTGCCCAGCATGTCCTGCAGCATGAAGCGCGCGACGCGGGTGCCGGCGTCCAGGGTGGTCAGGATGAACAAGGCCTCGAACATGATCGCAAAGTGATACCACAGCGCGAGCAGGCTGCCGCCGGACAGGCTGGAGAAGATATTGGCCATGCCGACCGCCAGCGAGGGCGCGCCGCCGGTGCGGGCGAAGAGCGTGCTTTCGCCCATCTCCTTCGCCAGCGCGCTCATCTGCTCGACCGTGACCGGAAAGCCCCAACTGCTGATGGTGGCGACCGCGGCGGCAGGTTCGGCACCCACCACGCCGGCCGGGCTGTTGATGGCGAAATACACGCCGGGCTCCAGCACGCAGGCGGCGATCATGGCCATCACCGCCACGAAGCTTTCCATCAGCATGCCGCCGTAGCCAATCATCCGCGCGTCGGCCTCGTTGGCGATGAGTTTCGGCGTGGTGCCCGAGGAAATCAGCGAGTGAAAGCCGGAAATCGCGCCGCAGGCGATGGTGATGAAGACAAACGGAAACAGGGGGCCCGAAAAGATCGGGCCCGTGCCGTCGATGAACGGGGTAAGGGCCGGCATGTGCATCACCGGCCGCAGGATTACGATCGCCAGCGCCAGCGCGATGATGGTGCCGAGCTTCATGAACGTCGACAGATAGTCACGCGGCGCGAGCAGCAGCCACACCGGCAGCACCGCGGCAGCAAATCCGTAGGCGATGATCATGAGCGCGAGCGGCGAGGCGTCGTAGTCAAACCAGGTGCGCCACAGGGGATGATGGTCGACGTAGCCACCACCCACGACGGCCAGTAGCAGCAAGACGACGCCCAGTACGGATGCTTCGAGCACGCGGCCGGGGCGTAGGTGCCGCAGGTACACGCCGACCAGCACCGCAATCGGGATGGTGGCGGCGACGGTCGAGGTGGCCCAGGGGCTGTGCTTCATGGCGTTGACCACCACCAATCCCAGCACGGCGATCAGGATGATCATGATTGTCATCACGCCGAGCGTGGCCGCCGCGCCGCCGACCGGGCCCAGTTCTTCACGGGCCATTTGTCCCAGCGACCGACCGTTGCGCCTGATCGAGAAAAAGAGGATCACGAAATCCTGCACGCAGCCGCCCAGTACGCCGCCGATCAGAATCCACAGCGTGCCGGGCAGATAGCCGAACTGCGCGGCGAGCGTTGGACCGATTAGCGGTCCCGGGCCGGCAATGGCGGCGAAATGATGGCCGAAGACAATCCAGCGATTGGTGGGGACAAAATCGCGGCCGTCGCTCAGGCGTTCGGCCGGCGTGGCACGGGTGGGATCGAGCAGCAGCACCTTGCTCGCGATAAACAGGCTGTAGAAGCGGTAGGCGATCGCGTAGACACACAGCGCGGCCACCACAAACCACAGGCTGTTGATGGTCTCGCCGCGCGAGAGCGCGATGCCGCCGACGGCCGAAGCGCCCAGGATGGCAATGGCCACCCACAGCAGGCTGCTCAGGTGACCGGCGCCGGTTTGCGTGCGTTGAAGTGCCATTCATCTTCCTCCCGGCTTGCTTGGCCGCTGTTTGGGGCGGCCGCAAATTACCTTGGCCAGACGGTGCCCGGCCTCAATCGGCCCGGCCGCCGCAGCGCCTAGAACAGTCCGCTGATGTTGCCCTGGGCGTCGACGTCGATATGTTCCGCCGCCGGCGCTTTGGGCAGGCCGGGCATGGTCATCAAATCGCCTGCGATGACCACCACAAAACCCGCGCCCGCCGCCAGCCGTACCTCGCGCAGATTGACCGTGTGCCCGCTGGGGGCGCCGAGTGCGGTCGGATCGGTGGAAAACGACATCTGGGTCTTGGCCATGCACACCGGCAAATGACCCCACTCGGCGTTCAGTTCGTTGATCTGGGCGCGGACCCTGGCGTCGGCGCTGATCCCGGCGGCGCCGTAGATGCGGGTCGCCACGGCGTTGATTTTGTCCCACAGCGGCAGCTGGTCTTCGTACACCATGCGATGGGGCGTGGTATTGGCCGCGATGGTTTCGACCACCGCCGCCGCCAGCGCTTCGGCGCCGGCGCCGCCCTCGGCCCAGTGCCGGGCCAGCACCGCGCGGCCGCCCAGGCTCGCCACCCGCGCTTCAATCAGCGCGATCTCCGCCGGGGTGTCGGCGGTGAAGTGATTGATGCACACCACGCAGGGCAGGCCGTATTCGCCGGTGATGTTCCGGTAGTGACGCTCCAGATTGACCAGACCGCGCTCAAGCGCGGCGAGGTCTTCGCGCCCCAGCGCGTCGCGCGCCGCGCCGCCGTGATATTTCAGCGCGCGGGCGGTGGCGACCAGCACCGCGGCGCGCGGCTTGAGTCCCGCCTTGCGGCATTTGATGTCGATGAATTTCTCGGCGCCAAGGTCTGCGCCGAAGCCCGCCTCGGTAACCACAAAATCCGCCAGCTTCAAGGCGGCGCGGGTTGCCGACACGCTGTTGCAGCCGTGGGCGATGTTGGCAAACGGGCCGCCGTGGACGAAGGCCAGATTGTTTTCCAGCGTCTGGACCAGATTGGGCTTGATGGCATCTTTGAGCAGCGCGGCCATCGCGCCGTGGGCTTTGAGGTCGCGGGCCCGCACCGGCTGGCGCGTGCCGGTGGTGTAGCCCACCACAATCTCGCCGAGCCGCTGCTTGAGGTCGGTCAGGGAAGTGGCGAGACAGAAAATGGCCATGACTTCGGAGGCCACCGTGATGTCGAAGCCATCCTCTCGCACATAGCCGTTGGCGGTGCCGCCGAGGCCGACCACGATCCGCCGCAGCGCGCGGTCGTTCATATCCACCACCCGCTTCCAGCTGATGAGCCGGGGGTCGATGTTGAGCGCGTTGCCGTGATTGATGTGGTTGTCGAGCATTGCCGCCAGCAGGTTGTGAGCGGCGCCGATGGCGTGGAAGTCGCCGGTGAAGTGCAGGTTGATGTCTTCCATCGGCACCACCTGCGCGTAACCGCCGCCGGCGGCGCCGCCCTTGACCCCGAAACAGGGCCCCAGCGACGGCTCGCGCAGGCAGATGATGGTGCGGTGCCCGAGGCGGTTCATGGCGTCGCCGAGGCCGACGGTGGTGGTGGTCTTGCCTTCGCCGGCGGGGGTGGGACTGATCGCGGTGACCAGAATCAGCTGGCCGTCGGGGTGGTCGTTCAGGGTTTGCAGATAATCCAGCGACAGCTTCGCCTTGTAATGGCCGTAGGGCTCAAGGTGTTCAGGGCCAATACCGTATCGGTCGGCGGCCAGTTCAAGGATGGGCCGCTTGTGGGCCTGCTGCGCGATTGCTATGTCTGACATCACTTCCTGCTCCTGATGACCGGCGGTGCCTTGCCTCGGGCCACACGCGGGGTGCGCATTCTAGCACCCGGCTTTGCCCTGTTTCCGCGCACGCCCGCGCTTTCTGGTGCCGCTCGCCCGGACCGTCTGATGCCTGTCGTGGCGATTGAGTAAGGCCCCTCTATCTGGTAGCTTGCGGCCCTGTCACAAGAGCGGCAGCGAGTCGCCAGACGCGCCCCTAAGCATCGCTCTCAACGCTGACAAAAACGGACTCACCCAACCTTGAATTGCCAATGACGCGCTACATCTTCATCACGGGTGGCGTCGTTTCTTCGCTGGGCAAAGGCATCGCCGCTGCGTCGCTTGGAACTATCCTCGAGACCCGCGGGCTGGCCGTTTCGCTCACCAAGCTCGACCCCTACATCAACGTCGACCCCGGGACCATGAGTCCGTTCCAGCACGGTGAGGTCTTCGTCACCGAAGACGGTGCGGAAACCGATCTGGACCTGGGTCATTACGAACGCTTTGTGCGCTGTCGTACCAGCGCCAACAGCAACTACACCACCGGTCGCATCTACGAAAGCGTGATCCGCAAGGAGCGGCGCGGCGAGTATCTGGGGGCGACCGTGCAGGTCATCCCGCACATCACCGACGAAATCAAGGCGCGCATCAAGCAGGGCGCCGGCGATGCCGAGGTGGCACTGGTTGAAATTGGCGGCACGGTGGGCGACATCGAATCGCTCCCGTTTCTCGAAGCCATCCGCCAGATGCGGGTGGAACTGGGAAGCCGCAACACGCTGTTCATACACCTGACGCTGGTGCCTTACATCGCCTCTGCGGGCGAAGTGAAGACCAAGCCCACGCAGCATTCGGTGAAAGAACTGCGCTCCATCGGCATACAGCCCGACATCCTTATCTGCCGTAGCGACCGCGCGGTGCCGCCCTCGGAGCGGCGCAAAATCGCGCTGTTTACCAACGTCGAGGAACGCGCGGTCATTTCGGCGATGGACGCCGACACCATCTACCGCATTCCGGCCATGCTGCACGAGCAGGGGCTGGATGCCATCGTGGTCGAAAAACTGGGCATCGAAGCGCCGCCGGCAGATCTGGGCGAATGGGCCGCCGTCGTTGACGCCCTGACCGGCGCGCGGACTTCGGTCAACATCGCGATGGTGGGTAAATACGTCCACCTGACCGAGTCCTACAAGTCGCTGTCTGAGGCGCTCATCCACGCGGGCATTCACAGCCACACCAAGGTCAACATCCGTTACGTCGACTCCGAAGTCATCGACCGCGACGGCCCGGCCGGGCTCGAACACATGGACGCCATTCTGGTGCCGGGCGGCTTCGGCGAGCGCGGCATCGAAGGCAAGATCATCGCGGCGCGTTACGCCCGTGAGCACAACATCCCCTACCTCGGCATTTGCCTCGGGATGCAGGTGGCGGTGATTGAGTTTGCCCGGCACTGCGCCGGCCTTGCCGATGCGCACAGCACCGAGTTCAACCGCCACACGCCGCATCCGGTGATCGCCCTGATTACCGAGTGGATGGCGTCGGATGGCGCCGTGCACCGGCGCGATGAAACCAGCGACAAGGGCGGCACCATGCGCCTTGGCGGGCAGCAGTGCCGGTTGGCAGGCGACAGCATCGTGGCCCGCGCCTACGGCACCGAAACCATCGTCGAGCGGCATCGGCATCGCTATGAGTTCAATAACACCTACCAGATGGATCTGGAAGCCGCCGGCCTGCGCGTCGCCGGTCGCTCGATGGACGGCAATCTGGTGGAAATCATCGAAATCCCGGCGCATCCGTGGTTTGTGGGCTGCCAGTTCCATCCGGAGTTCACCTCGACCCCGCGCGACGGACATCCGCTCTTTACGGCTTTCGTGCGGGCGGCGCTGGCCTACAAGCAGCAGACCGCCGGAGCCCATGATGCGGCTGGCTGATTTCGAGGTCGGCGGCGATCGGCCGTTTTTTCTGATTGCCGGTCCCTGCGTTATAGAGTCTGAAGGGCTGGTGCTGGACGTTGCCGGGCAATTGCGGGAACTGACCCGCGAACTCGGCATTCCCTATGTGTTCAAGGCCTCGTTCGACAAGGCGAACCGCACCAGCGCCAGCGCCGCGCGCGGCATCGGCCTGAAGGACGCCCTGCCGATCTTTGCGGAAATTCGCGAGGTCGTGGGTCTGCCGACCCTCACCGATGTCCATTCCGAAGCCCAGTGCGGGCCGGTCGCCGAAGTGGTCGACGTGCTGCAGATCCCCGCCTTCCTGTCGCGCCAGACCGATCTCCTGGTCGCCGCCGGAGAGACCGGGCGCGCCATCAATGTGAAGAAG
>JALRCR010000330.1 GCA_023257255.1 Gammaproteobacteria bacterium
TCGGCATTGACGAAGACATCTGGCACCGCGCCATGGATGTCGGCGCCCAGTTCCAGCGCGAGTTTGTCGTCGCACAGCACGAAATACTGGCCGGACTCGCCCAGCACGAAGCCACAGTTCTCGCCGAAGGGACGGCTGGCGCGGCGCCAGTCCGGCACGCTGGCGCCGTCCAGTTTGGCCACCGCGTCGTCGGTCGCCAGCGCGCTCATGGCGTGGTAGCCCTCGATGACTTCCGGTACCAGCGGCGCTTCGGCGTTGCCCACCACCGCGAGCCGCCGGCGGCCGGACTGGATGTCTTCCACCGCGAGCCGCAGGTTGTAGAGAAAGCTGGCGCAGGCGCCGGCAATGGCGCCGGTGCAGCCGACGTTGCCCAGCACGTAGGCGTTCACAAAGTCGGCCGGCATGGTGTTCAGCCCCAGCGGCAGCTGTTTCGCGCTGACCCGCCCGCCGCGCAGCCGGGCCTGCAGCATGCCGCCGGTGCCGTACTGGTCGAGCTGCGCCATGGCGCTGGAGGCGTAGACGGAGATCTCGTCCGGCCGCAGCTTGCCGAGAATGGTCTGCCAGTCGATGCCGATGGAGCGCACCGCGTCCGAGGCACCCACAATCGTCATCACCAGCCCGCGCGGATGAAAGCGCGAGGCGTACAGCGCGGTCGGGTCGAAGCCGGTCGGTAACTGGCCGGCCGACTGCACGGGAATCTTGCGGTGGGATTCGAGCCGCAGCTCGGTGCCGGCGGTAGCCTCGATGCGGGTGACGCCGTCCTGTTTGTCGAGCACCCGCCAGCCAGCGGGCAGCGGGTCGGGCAGTTCGCTGCTGTGGGTGCTGAACACCAGCGGCGTGGCGCCATCCGGCGCGATTTCAAAATTGAGCTGAACGGACATCCGGTCGCCGTCGAAGTACTGCGGCTCGAGGCGGCGGATCAGCGTGTGCTTGAGGATGTGATCGCGAAAGCGCGGTGCGATGTCGGCTTCGGCAATCGCCCCGCCATCGGCCGTCTGATAGCCGGCGCTGCCGTATTTCACCAGCCCCATCATGGCGGCGAGTGCGCGCAAGGTGTGGTCCTGCTGCGCGGCCGGCAGGTTTTCCAGCACGGTGCGGCGATAGGCGTGGTGAGCAGATGAACGGCCGGCCGAGCTGATGCCCCCGAAACCGATGATGACGGGCAGACTGGTCATCAGCGTCCTCATGGTGAAGTGTGGAATTGCCCGGCAGTGTAGGGGGTAGGGCCGAGGATAAATTGGCCTATTCCGCCAAAGCGCTGGCCATTCTCGCCAATCCGCGTCCACAATCCGCCAGTCCTGCTGAAAGAATTCTATGCGCCTCGCGTTTCTACTGACGCCCCAGATGCTCGCGGCCAGTTGCCTCTTGCCGGCCGAGATGTGGCAAGCCGCCGCCGGCACGGTGAACGGGCGCCAGCGCGATCAGGTGACGCTGGAAGTGGTGCTCTTGTCCGCCGATGACCGGCCGGTTTCGACGCAGGCCGGCGTGCCGCTGGCGCCGACCATGGCGCTGGATGAAGCGGGCCCGTTCGACGTCGTCTATCTGCCCGCCCTGTGGCGCAACCCGCGCCCTGTGCTGACCCGCAGTCAGGCGCTGGTGCCCTGGCTACGCGCCCAGCACGCGGCCGGCGCGACCATTGCGGCGGTGGGCACGGGCTGCTGTTTTCTCGCCGAGGCCGGCCTGCTCGACGGCAAGGCCGCCACCACCCACTGGCATTATTTCGAGCGCTTCGCGCGCGACTATCCCGAGGTGCGCCTGAAGCGGGAATTCTTCATCACCCAGGCCGGGCGTCTGTACTGCGCGGGCAGCGTGAATGCGCTGGCCGACGTGACGGTGCATCTCATCGAGCAGTTTTACGGGCGGCGCGTGGCGGGCCATGTCGAGCGCAATTTCTCGCATGAGATTCGCCGGCCCTACGACCGCTATCGCTATCTGGAAGGCGATGAACTGCAGCACGCCGATGAAGTGATTCTGGAAGTGCAGTGGCGCATGCAACGCGACCTTGCCCAGCCCTTGCGCATGCCCGCGCTGGCGCTGGAGTTCGGACTTTCGCCACGCACGCTGGACCGGCGCTTTCGCGAAGCAACCGGCCATCCGCCGCTGGTGTGGCTGCAGGACCAGCGGATCCGGGTGGCCAAGGAACTGCT
>JALRCR010000331.1 GCA_023257255.1 Gammaproteobacteria bacterium
CGAGATCAAGCTCCGGGTCGTAGACGATGGAATCCCAGGCGGTGCCACCACCACCCCACTTCCACCACTCGCCGGTCCAGGTTTTGGCAACCATCTCCATGGCCTTGTTCTCGAAACCCTTCGCGGGATCGCCAGGCACGGTATAGAAGCGCCAGACCTGTTTGCCGGTCGCCGTGTCGTAGGCCGTCACATAGCCGCGCAGCGGGCCCCATTCCGTGCCGCCGTTGCCGATGATGACCTTGTCCTTGAACACGCGAGGCGCACCGTTGATGAAGTACGGCAGTTTCGGGTCAACCGTCTGCACGCTCCAGACTTCCTTACCGGTGCTGGCATCGATGGCGTTCAGGCGGCCATCGGCGGTGGCGACGAAAATCCGTCCCTTCCAGTAGGCCACGCCCCGGTTGGAATCCCACATCACGCGCAGCCGGTCGCCGGCCGCTTCGATCGTCTTGGGGTCGTACTTCCACAGTTCCTTGCCGGTGCGGGTATCTACCGCAAACACCACGCTGTACCCGCCGGAGAAATACATCACGCCGTCCACCACCAGCGGCGTGGCGAGCAGGGACTTCTGCCCCGGCAGGTCCATATACCAGGCCACACCCAGATCGCCCACGTTGGTGTCGGTGATCTGTTGCAGCGGGCTGAACCGCTGTTCGCTGTACGTGCGGCCATAGGACAGCCAGTTGGCGCCGGCCTTTTCATCGGCGATGGCGGCGCCATCGACACTGGTCGCGGCAACCGCGCCCTGCGTCAGGAGCAGGGCCGCGAGAGCGGCGAGCTTCAGTTTGGTCATCGTTCTTCCCCTTTGCTTCGTTGATTTCATTTTTTCGAATTGTCGGTGCCGGTCTGCTCGGCTTGATTCGCCCAGTCCCAGGGGCTCATGCCCAGCACTTGTTCTGAACTCCAGCGCGTGGCCGCGACCAGCGCGCCGGAGAACGGCGCCAGTCGCGGCACGAAATGGCCGGCGACGAACAGCACTATCACCAGCAACTGCGCCAGCGCCGCCAAGCGCAGGCCGCGTCGGCCCGCTTGCGGCGGAATGAATGCTGTCAGCACCATCACGGCCATCAGCAACAAGGCGCACAGCGGCAGGCTTAGCAGAAACACCAAAGCCCCCTGCGCGTCCGTCTGCATGATGAACAGCGACGCGCCGAATAGCAGCGCCACGCCCAGCAAACAAAGCACGCCAAGGGCCTTATTCAAGCGGTTTTTGACGTCTGATTTCATGCCAAATCCCGATTGATCCTTAGTGCCCCTGACTATCGCGGGTGACAAACGGTTCGCAGCCCGGGTCGGCATATTCCACTGGCCCAAACCAGCCGCGCGCCAGCGGATTGTCCCAATGGCGCGCCCGGCCGCCAAAGCGACAGATGTCCAGCACTTCAAAGCGCCATTCCATTTTTCGCTGCAGCGGAAAACGGTGGGTCACCGGCTCGCCCTTGTGATTGTAGAGATGCATCACGCATAGCTGCTCGCCGTCCTTCGGGTCGCGCTCAACGGCGGCGCAGTATTCGGGCTTAAAAATCCCGGCCCGCCCCAGCCACACCTCATGATTGCCACGGCCCAGCGTCCAGTTGGCAAACAATCCAGCCCAGGACGGGTTCCAGTAGCGCTCTAGCTGTTGCGCTTGTGCCGGGCTTAAGCCGGTTTGCAAGCCACCCCACACCCGCCATCGCGCGTCAGCGGCCATCGGCACCGGCGGATAGGGGAACTCGATGACCATGGTGGGATAGGTTTCCTGATATTCCGGCGCCATGTCGATGACGTCGACCCGCAACCGCACCCGCGATGGCCGGTCAAAACGGAGGGCATCGCCCACCTGCGAGAGCACCCAGATGACCGGCTCGACCTGATCCTTGCAGCGCGCCACCAGGTCCGCATTGGCCGGGTCGGCGCTCGGGTCCTGGTTAAGCCCCAGCATCGCCTGATAAACCTCGCAGCCCTCGGGGGCAAACTCTGGCGAATGGACCCGCGTCCAACCCCAGTCACCCAACGCCAGTTGTCGATAGCCGAGGCCCGTCGCCAGCAGGCCGAGCACGAGCAGCAAGAGCCGGAGCAGCATGGTCGAACCTCGCGGGCTTAGGGAGAGAGGGCACTGCCCGCGAGCATAGCGAGGAGTCGCGCGCGACGCAGCCTTCAAGGCT
>JALRCR010000332.1 GCA_023257255.1 Gammaproteobacteria bacterium
GGTTCTGCATGGGCAGGCCTTCGCGCTGGCCAACGTCGTAGTCCTCGGCGCCGAAGGCGGGTGCGATGTGGACGATACCCGTGCCGTCCTCGGTGCTGACGTAATCGGCGGCGACCACTCGCCAGGCCGCGTCCAGCGCCGGCCCGCCGGGCAGCTCGAACAAGCGCTCGTAGCGCAGTCCGACCAGATCTCGACCCCGGTAACGCTCGAGCACTTCATGATCCTCGCGCAGCGCCGATAACCGAGCAGCAGCCAGGATGAGGTGCTCCGCCGTTTCGCCGGCGCCAAGGCGCACTTTGACGTACTCGATGTCGGGCCCGACGGCGAGCGCGACGTTGGCGGGCAAGGTCCAGGGGGTGGTCGTCCAGGCCAGCAGCGCGGTATTCGGCTGATCGCGCAGCCGGAACCGGACATACACGCTGGGGTCGGTCACTTCCTTGTAGCCCAGGCTGACCTCATGAGAAGACAGCACCGTGCCGCTACCCGGGCTGTACCACTGAATTTTGTAGCCCTTGTACAGGAGTCCGCGCTCGTGAATCCGCTTCACCAACCACCAAATCGATTCGATGTAATTGGTGTGGTAGGTCACATAGGGGTGCTCGAGATCGACCCAGTACCCGATGCGGCGGGTCAGGCTGTCCCAGTCGCGCTTGTAGCGATTGACGCTTTCACGACAGGCGGCATTGAACTCGGCGATGCCGTAGGCCTCGATTTGCGCACGCCCGTCCAGCCCGAGGGCTTTTTCGACTTCAATCTCCACCGGCAGCCCGTGGGTATCCCAGCCCGCCTTGCGGAACACCTGAAAGCCTTTGAGCGTTTTATAGCGACAAAACAGGTCTTTAATCGTGCGGCTGAGGACGTGATGGATACCCGGGCGACCGTTGGCGGTTGGCGGACCTTCAAAAAAACTGAACCCCGGGGCATCCGCCCGCTCGGCGACGCAGCGCTCGAAAATCTGCGCTTCGTCCCACCAGTTGAGGATGTCTTCTTCCAGCGCGGGCTGGGAGACGTTTTTGAATTCGGGAAAACCGCTGGCCATAGTCCTGCCTGTCGCCAGATGCGCCGCGCGCAACGGGTTTGCCGTTGGGCCGGGCGACACCCGGAAGTTGATGCTCTCGGAGATGACGGCAGTATAGCCGATGCATCCCGGCCGTCGGACGCCCGCGGCGAGGATAGGTCGATGCTGTGTTGCTGTATAAGCTAAACCTCGGGGATCGATGCCATGTCAGACCTAAATGAAGCGATAACTGCCGTATGACTGCCAGACTCATTGTGGATTTTCTGCAGTTCGTCGAACGGCAAAGCCAGCAATCGCTGGCTCAATTGCTGGATCGCGTCCTGCAAAAAAGCCGGCTGATGACGCACGCCGAAGCGGGCACCATCTTCATCGTGCGGGCGCGAGGCAACGAGCGCTGGCTGGAACCTGCCAGCCTGCAAAACGATTTGGTGAAGGTGACCAAACGCGACTTCATCGTGCCCATCGGTCCCGGCACCATTGCCGGTCACGTGGCCCAGAGCGGCAAGATGGTGCGGATTGATGACGTCTACGAGATTCCGCCGCGCAGCCCCTATAAGTTCGACCCGGCCCGCGAGCACCCGCAATATCGCACGCACTCGATGCTGTGTTTTCCGCTCAGAAACTACGCTGATGAAATTATCGGGGTGGTACAACTGATCAACTGCCGGCCGCGCAAGGACCGCGCCCCGATCGCCTTCAAGGCCAATCTGGAAGACCTCATCTGGCCAATCGCCCAGGTGGTGGGGGGCTCGATCGAGCGCGCCGCCATGCTCGACGAGATTCGCGCCAAGAACGCAAAACTGCGCGAGCGAAATCGTCTGCTGACCGCGCAGCGCCGGCAAATTGCGCTGCTCCACGAACAAACCGAAGAGGCCTTCCAGTTATCGGTCAATTTGCTGGCGCGGGCGGCTGAAATCCACGATGAGGAAACCGGTAACCACATCGTGCGTGTCAATGAATATTCGTGGTTCATGGCAAAAGAGGTCGGGATGCCGGCCGCCTGGTGCGACGAAATCCGCTACAGCGCCCAGTTGCACGATGTCGGCAAAATGAGCGTGGATTCGGCGGTGCTGAAGAAGCGCGGTCCCTTGAATGCGGC
>JALRCR010000333.1 GCA_023257255.1 Gammaproteobacteria bacterium
GCCGGCACCGTCCTTGAAGGACGAGAGCACACGCAGCGTGACCTGATACTTGCTCGCAAATTCAACAGACCGGATCTGCAATACCTTGGCACCAAGGCTGGCCATTTCCAGCATCTCCTCGTAAGTGATGCGATCGAGACGGCGAGCTTCGGGCACAATGCGGGGGTCGGTGGTATACACACCATCCACATCGGTGTAGATCTGGCATTCGTCGGCCTTGAGGGCGGCGGCCAAGGCCACGCCGGTGGTGTCTGAACCGCCGCGGCCCAGCGTCGTGATGTTGCCGTCCTTGTCGACGCCCTGAAACCCGGCGACCACCACCACCTTGCCGGCGGCGAGATCGCTCGCGATGGGCGCGGCGTCGATTGCTTCGATACGGGCCTTATTGAAGGCCGAGTCGGTAAGGATGCGGACCTGGGCTCCGGTGTAGGAACGCGCCGGTACGCCGCGCGCTTCCAGAGCCATGGCCAGCAGACCGATCGTGACCTGTTCGCCGGTCGACAGCACGCTGTCCAGCTCACGCGGCGATGGCGGGTTTTGAATCGCCTTGGCCAACCCCAGCAGGCGATCTGTTTCACCCGACATGGCTGAAACCACCACCACCAACTGATGCCCTGCCGCATGTTCGCGCGCGACGCGCTCGGCGACCGCCTGAATGCGTTCCACCGAACCGACGGAGGTTCCGCCGTATTTCTGCACTATGAGACTCATAACACTCTCTATCACTCGCTTACCGGCTTAGCCGAGACGTTCGGCTACCCAAGCCTTAACCGATTCAAGCGCTGCCGGCAGGGCGTTTAGGTCGCTGCCACCGGCTTGCGCAAGGTCGGGTCGTCCACCGCCTTTGCCCCCCACCTGCGTGGCCACGAAATTGGCCAATTGACCCGCATTGACCTGAGCCGTGAGGTTGCTGGTGACGCCCGCGACCAGCCGGATTTTGTCTTCTTCAATCGCTGCCAGCACGATGACCGCGCTTTGCAGTTTGTCCTTGAGCCGGTCCATGGCCTCACGCAAGGTGGCCGCGTCGGCCCCTTCCAGCGTCTGCACCAGCAGCTTTGCCGGCCCCACCGTGACCGCGCCGTCGGCGAGGTCCTTGCTGGAGCCACCGGCGAGCTTGGACTTCAGGGTCTGGATTTCCTTGTCTTGCGCACGCACCCGGTCGGCTAACTGGCCGACTTTACCCAGCGCGTCCTCGGCATTGGCGGCTTTCACGCCGGCCGCGATTTTTCGCAAAGTCTGTTCGTTGCGCAAGGTGAATTCGAGCGCGCCGGCACCGCTCACCGCTTCGATGCGCCGCACGCCAGCGGCAATGCCGCTTTCAGCCATGATGCGAAACAGGCCAATGTCCCCAGCGCGGGAGACATGGGTGCCGCCGCAAAGTTCGACCGAGAACTCGCCCATGCTGAGGACGCGCACTTCGTCGCCGTATTTTTCGCCGAACAGCGCCATGGCGCCGGCGTCCAGGGCTTGCCGGTAGTTCATGAGGCGGGTTTCCACCGCATGGTTGGCGCGTATTTCTGCGTTGACCAGCCGCTCGATCTCCAGCAGCTGCTCTGGCGTCACCGCCTGCGTGTGCGCGAAATCGAACCGCAGGCGGTCGGGCTCGACCAGCGAGCCCTTCTGCTCCACATGCTCACCCAGCGTGTTGCGCAGGGCCGCGTGGAGCAAATGCGTGGCTGAGTGATTGCGACGGGTGGCGGCGCGGCGGGCATCGTCGACTTCGGCGCTCACCTTGTCGCCCACTTGCAGCCGCCCCTGGCTGAGCTGGCCAATGTGCAGGTGGAGGCCACCCTGCTTGCGGGTATCGCTGACGTTGAACTGCAGGCCCTCGGCGCTCAGCCGGCCCCGGTCGCCCACCTGGCCGCCGGACTCGGCGTCAGAATCCAAATGGGGGTGTTCATTGGGAACGCCAGGAGGATAGATGAACGGGTGAAAATGGAAGGGACTACTCGCACAGCCTGGATTAATGCCGCTATCCGCGAGCGCGTTGAACGTGACAAGGATTTACCTCCCGCCGTTGCACCAGTCACGAGAGCAATCCCCAAAGTCTTGACCTCTGCGCAAATGGAGGCAGC
>JALRCR010000334.1 GCA_023257255.1 Gammaproteobacteria bacterium
CGACATTCGCTGCGCGCCCTATGCGACTTTCGGCACACAGGCCTTGTCGGACGCCGCGTTGGCCGCGCTCGACGGGCGTCGCGCCTGCCTGCTCGCCAATCACGGCCTCATCGCCGTGGGCCCGACGCTCGACCGCGCGCGGCGTCTGGCGGTGGAAGTCGAAGAACTGGCGCGGCAGTATTTGCTGGCGCTGCAGACCGGGCGACTGGTGCTGCTCAGCGCGTCTGAAATTGCGGAGGCAATTGCGATGTTTGCGACCTATGGCCAACAAAAACAGTAGCGGTCCGCTGGACGAGTTCACCCGCCGCCCGTCGCTGCGGATCGTGGTGTGGTGCCCGGATCTGGCCGCCGCGCGGCGGTTCTACGAAGACACGCTCGGCTGTCGGCTGGCGAGCAGCGAGGCGGACGCGGTCAGCTTCGAGTTTTTTGGCGGGCGTCTGCGCGTGCAGCAGGGCGCAGGCCCGGCGGCGCAGGGCATGGTCAGCGGAGTGGCGGAGTTCGGGCTCGATACCGGCTGGGAAGACTGGCACCGCGCGGTCGACCATCTCAACTACATCGGCGTGCAGTACGCCGCGCCGCCCAGCATTACCGGGCGCGGCACGCCCCAGGAAGCGGCGCATTTCTCGATTGAAGATCCGGGCGGCAACCGGCTGGGCTTCAGCGCCAGCCGCGAGCCGGCCAAATCAGAAAAACAGGGCGTGTAGTTTCGCGCCCGGATCGGGCTCGCGCATAAAGGCCTCGCCGACCAGAAACGCGTTCACTTCCCGCGACCGCAGTTTCTGCACCTGCTCGCGCGAGGAAATGCCGGATTCGCTGATCACCAGCCGATCGGCCGGAATATCGCGCAGCAGGCCCAGCGTGGTTTCTATATCCGTGACGAAGCGCTTCAAGTCGCGGTTGTTGATGCCAATAAGCGGCAGCCGCAGCCGCAGCGCACGCTCCAGCTCTTCGCGGTTGTGCACTTCCAGCAGCACGTCCAGATCGTAGCGACGCGCGGTATCGGCCAGTTCCTGCAACAGCGCGTCTTCCAGCGCTGAAACGATCAACAGCACGCAGTCCGCGCCCAGCGCGCGCGACTCCACAATCTGATACGGGTCGCACATGAAATCCTTGCGAATCACCGGCAGCGCGCAGGCGGCGCGGGCGGCAATCAGATCCGCGTCCGATCCCTTGAAGAAATGCTCGTCGGTAATCACCGACAGGCAGGTTGCGCCGGCGGCGGCGTAGGACGCGGCAATCTCGGCCGGCACATAGTGCTCGCGCATCACGCCCTTGGAGGGCGACGCTTTCTTTGATTCGGCGATCACCGCCGGCAGGCCGCGCGCGATTTGCCGCCGCAGCGCCGACTCGAAGCCACGGGGTGGCGGCTGGGCGGCAGCGGCGGCTTCAAGTTCGGCCAGCGAACGCACGGCGCGCCGCGCGGCCACCTCGCCCTGTTTGTGCGCCATGATGTCGGCCAGCAGGTCGCGCCCCGGCACCAATGCGGAAGTTTCGTTGCTCATGCCGGGGGCGTCTCCTGGGCTTGTGAGTAAGCAGTGCAATGCAGAAAGCGCTCGCGCGCGGCGCCGCTGGCGATGAGTTCGCCGGCGCGGGCATAGCCTTCGCGCAGGTCGGCGCAGAAGCCGCAAAGATACAGCGCCGCGCCGGCGTTCAGCGCCACGATGTCGCGCGCGGGGCCGGCCTCGCCGTCGAACACCCGCCGAATCACGGCCAGGCTTTCCTGCGCGTCCTTCACCTTCAGCGACGAGAGCGGCGCGCGGGCAATGCCCAGACTGGCCGGCTCAAACTCGTAATGCGTGACCACGCCGTCGCGCAGTTCGGCGACCGTGGTAGGCGCGCCGACGCTGATTTCATCCAGTCCGTCGGCCGCATGGACGACCATCGCGCGCTGCGTGCCAAGGCGCGACAGCACCACCGCGACCTTCTCCACCCAGCTGCGATCAAACAGCCCCACCAGCTGCAGCGGCGCGCCGGCCGGATTGGTCAGCGGCCCCAGCGCGTTAAAGAGCGTGCGGATGCCGAGCTCGCGGCGTGGCCCGGCGGCGTGGCGCGTGGCGT
>JALRCR010000335.1 GCA_023257255.1 Gammaproteobacteria bacterium
GAATACGTCGCGGGCCAGCCGTATGTGAATGCGGTGCTGAGCATGTTCCCTGCCGGCAAGGTGTCTCCGGGTCCTGAGTTCGCGAACAACGCGGACAACAACAACCTGGGCAACTTCATCGCGTGGGACGCTGGCGAAGGCAAGATCAAGTGGTCGATTCCGGAACGCTTCTCCGTTTGGAGTGGCGCGCTGGCGACCGCTGGTGACGTCGTCTTCTACGGCACGCTGGAAGGCTACCTGAAGGCCATTGACGCCAAGAGCGGCAAGCTCCTGTGGCAGTTCAAGACCCCGTCCGGGATCATCGGCAACGTCAACACCTGGGGCCATAAAGGCAAGCAGTACGTCGGCGTGCTGTCCGGTGTGGGCGGCTGGGCCGGTATCGGCATGGCGGCTGGCCTGATTCAGGACACCGACGGTCTGGGTGCCGTGGGCGCGTACAAGGGCCTCGGCAGCTACACCCGTCTCGGCGGTGTGCTGAGCGTCTTCAGCCTGCCGTAAGCCAGACCCGACGGTCCGGTCTGCGGTCTGATGACCGATCAAACCCGGCACTTCGCGAGGAGTGCCGGGTTTTCTTTATCTCTTTATGATGGCAACCGAGCCGGAACCTTTTACGTGACGCAGGGCCGAACGCCACGCGTACGAATGACAGTTCTGGCGAGACGCGGTGTCGTCGCGGGCAAGCCCCGCAGCAACCGTGCGTTGATTACAAATTCAGTGGAGTGTGCAGGAATGATCTCAAAGATTTTTTGCTCGGCGGTGATGGTCGGCTTGCTGAGCAGCGCAAGTGCGTTCGCCGAAGAGCATGTGGTGAAGGCAGTCATCACCAATTGGGAACCGATGATTACCTACGCCAAGCCGGGCGACACCATCAAGTTTGTACAGATGGCGGGTCATGACACTGCGTCGATCGACGGCATGTCGCCGGAGGGCGCGGCCAAATGGCAATCCAAAATGGGCGACGAGGGATTCACCGTGACCGTGCAGAAAGAAGGCGCCTACATCTACAAATGCACCCCGCATATGACCACCGGCATGGTGGCCGCGATCGTGGTGGGCGACGGCGCCCCGTCTAACCTGGCGGCGCTCGACACCGCGTTGGAGACCGTGCCCCTCGGCAAGAACATGGTGGCCCGCACCATCAAAAAGATGAAGGCTGATCTGAAAGCCAAAGGCCGCATCCAGTAACGCTGCCCGGCCGGCGGGAGTTCCCTCCCGCCACGCTGTCTGGCACGAGGCATCCCCATGCGTTCTACATTCCCTGTCGCAACCCGGTGGTCGCTGTTTGGCGGGCTGGCGCTTGCCTTGACCAGCGCGGCATCAGCGGAGCCGGCCGCGGCGCCAGACACGGTTTTCAAAGTCTGTGCGCCGCCCTACAGCCTGCCGATGTCCGACATGGACGGCTCTGGTTACGAAAACCGCATCGCTTCCCTGTTTGCCAAACAACTCGGTGCGACGGTTCGCTACACCTGGTTCCCGCAACGGCTGGGTTTCATCCGCGCAACCCTCAAGAACAACGAGACCGAGGACGGCGAATACAAGTGCGATGTGGTGATGGGCGTGCCCGAAAATTTCGAGCTGGCCGCCACCACCCAGCCCTATATGCGCTCGACCTGGGCCATGATTTACGCCAAGGGCACCGGACTTGACTGGCTCAAGACGCAGGACGATCTGAAAAAAATGACCGCCGAGCAGAAGGCGGCGCTCAAGCTCGGGATTTGGGACCAGGGACCGACCACCGACTGGGTCTCCAGCCTCGGTCTTATCGAGCAGGCGCAAGCCTTCCCGATCATGTCCGGTGACCCCAAGCAAAGCCCTGCCCACATCGTCGAGGCCGAGCTGATGAAGGGCAACATCAACCTCACCTTCCTGTGGGGCCCATTTGCCGGCTATCTCCAGCACAAACTGAAAGACGCCGGGCTGGTGGTCATTCCGCTTAACAACGAGCCGGGGCTCAAGTTCGACTACCAGATCGCGATGGCCGTGCGCCACGGAGACGACGCGCGGCGCAAACAACTGGCGGCGCTAATC
>JALRCR010000336.1 GCA_023257255.1 Gammaproteobacteria bacterium
TTCGGCGTGCCGGTGACCAACGTCGCCTACCAGCGCCTGCAGGCGCTGCAGTTCGCCAGCACCAGCGTGTGTAACCCGGGTAATGCGGGTTACGGCAGTCTGGGCACCGCGGGCTCCAACGCGAACTCGGAAGCCTGCATGCCTTCGCTGGGACGCGACACCATCGCCGCCATCTACAGCGGCGCCGTGTCCGACTGGTCCGAAGTCAAGAGCGCGCAGAACGGCACCGATAGCGTGGCAAGCGTGGACATCACCGGCGACGGCACGGCCGACGCGCTGGCCGATACCAACATCTATATCGAACGCCGAGTTTCCAGTTCGGGCACCCAGGTAGCCACCGCCACCTACTTCCTGAACCAGAACTGCGCTGTCGGCGGCGCCTCTTTCGCCACCAACGCGGAAAACCCGTCGCGCGTGCGTGAGAACGGTGGCTCCAGCGACGTGCGCAACAACCTGGGCGTTCGCCAGGATGCCGGCCTCGGCGCGGTTGGCGTGTTGTCTACCGAAACCGTCTTCGCGCCGACCTCGGGGACCGCTGCCCTGACGAAATCGCGCTTCATCAAAGTCAACGGCTATGCGCCGAATCTGCTGAACGTGGTGAAGGGCAACTACGACTTCTATTACGAGTCGACCATGCAGTATCGCAAGGCCACCGTCGGCGGCATCTCCGCGCTGACCTCGGTCACCGGCGGCACTGCCAAGAAGGCGATGTTCGACGCCATCGTGGCGCGTCTGGGTAACCCGGCCTCGGTGTCGAAGATCAACGAAGGCTTCGCCCACACCTTTGGCCGTGCGGGTCTGGTGTCCAACGCGGTGACCTATGCGGGCAGCGTCGCGGCGACGCCGTATGACGTCAGCAGCGGCGCCGCCACCGACGTCTACCTCAGCCCGGTTGCGACCAACACCCGCGGGCCGGCCGGCACGCCGAACGCCTGCATCAACCCGGTGAAGGTCAGCGGCATCCAGGTCGGTAACTAGGACCAGCCTTCAGGGCCAGCCCGTCTGGCCCCCACAGGGTTTGCCTCAGGAAGAGGCGAAGGGGAACCCCGGCAGGTGCCGGGGTTTCGCTTGATTCATCGTAGCTTTGTCGGCGAGAACGCCGCGACTTAGGACCGGAACAATTATCTTGCCGAACCGAAGCCCGACATGATCCCGCAGTCCACTCCCAAACGTCGCGGACTTGTCTCCCTGTTCCTGCTCTCGCTGTGGGCCTGGCGCTCGCCGGCCGCCCCCTTGCCGGTGCCCAGCGGTCTGTTTGTCAGTTCTGGTTCGGGCCGCGCCAGCGCGCCGGTCGTCACCGGGCGCACGATGAACATCCGCCAGCACACGCCCAAGGTCACGCTTAACTGGGATAGCTTCGATATTGCGGCCGGCCACACGGTCAATTTTCAACAGCCGAGTTCGAGCGCGACCGCGCTCAATCTGATCCACGACGCCAATCCGTCGCTGATCCAGGGCCGATTGCGGGCCAACGGCGAAGTCTGGCTGCTCAACCAGAACGGCATCGTCTTTGGGCGCGGCGCCGAGGTGAACGTGCGCGGCTTGCTGGCCTCAACGCTCAGCCCGACGGCCGATGCGCTGAGCACCGGCCTCGCGCGCCTGCCCCACTCGCGGATCAGAGTGCCTGCACGAAGCTGATGAGTGCCTCGCGGTCTTCCTTTTTCATTGTGGCGAACTGATCCCGCGCTTTTTTCGCTTCACCGCCGTGCCACAAGATCGCTTCCAGCACACTGCGGGCACGGCCATCGTGCAGCAGATCCATGCTGCCATTCACTCTCCGGGATAAACCCACCCCCCACAAAGGCGCGGTGCGCCAGTCGTTACCGCCGGCTTTGAAATCGGGTCTGCCGTCAGCCAACTCAGGGCCCATGTCGTGCAACAACAAATCGGTGAAGGCCGCAAAGTTTTTGTGTTCAATGGCCGGTAAAGCAGGGTAACTGCCGGTTTTCATGGAGGGCACATGGCAGACTGCACATTGCAAATCGGCAAACAACTTTTCGCCCCTT
>JALRCR010000337.1 GCA_023257255.1 Gammaproteobacteria bacterium
CCTGAAGGGTCGACTGCGTGGCGTGCCTTTCCGGACCGGGATCGACGGCAAGGGCGGCATGCCCGACGGCTTCAATCTGGACGCCCATGGCCTGGTGAGGCTGCGCGTGGCCCGTCTGCACGGACTGGTGTTTGCCAGTTTTTCCAACGACGTGGCGCCCTTGGAAGACTATCTGGGCCCCATGGTGGTGGCGGCCATTGCGCGACTTTTTAATCGAGACATTGTGGTGACTGGCGATCAGCGTCAGTTCATCCATGGCAACTGGAAGCTGTACGCCGAGAACACGCGCGACCCCTATCACGCCAGCCTGCTGCACCTCTTTCACAACACCTTTGGCCTGTACCGCTCCTCGCAGACGGGCGCCTGCAAGATGGACGCCGGGCATCGCCATACGCTGTTGTACGCGATGGCAGGCACTAGCACGGCAGAAGCCGACAAAGCTGCCTATCAGGACAGCCGTAGTTTGAACACGGCCTTCAAGCTGGCGGACCCCTCGGTGCTGGCCGGGCGGCGCGAATTTGACGACGGCATTACGCTGGTAATCCTGTCGGTGTTCCCCAACCTCGTGGTTCAGCAGATCGCCAACACGCTCGCCGTGCGCCAAATTGTGCCGTATTCGGTTGATTCGTTTGAACTCGTCTGGACGCATTTCGGGTATGCCGATGACGATGAGGCGATGCGCGAGATTCGCTTGAAGCAGACCAACCTGATCGGCCCCGCCGGCTACGTGGCGATGGAGGACGGCGAGGCGGTGGAAATCGTCCAGAAGGCGATTGTCCGCGACGAAGACGCCCACTCCTGGATTGCGATGGGCGGCGGCCGCGCGGAAGACGCCGAACATCTGGTGACCGAGTCGGCGATCGTCGGTTTCTGGGAAAACTACCGTCGCCTGATGGGCATCAGCGTCGCGGCGGTGTGAGGCTGGCTGACAAGCGCGACTCGTTTAATCGCCTTTGCGGCGGAAAAAAATGCTGATCTCGGCCACCTGCACGCCAAGTTTGCTCATGCGGGTCCGATTGGCCAGCGTCTGTTCGTCGATCAGATACATCCAGTCGTCCATGTCGACATGCCAGACCTTGCCGTCCACCGGCAAGGCCAGCACATAGCGCCACTGCAGGGCGTTGCCGGCGGCCACGCCGGCGGCAGTGCCAACGACGTCACCCGCAGTGCCCGTGTAGCGGTCCCCGCGCTTGGTGATTTCCCAGCGCCGGTGCTCTTTTTTGCCGTCGGACCAGTCGAAATTTTCTTCCAGCACCCCGGTCTCGCCCTGCCAGCGCGCATCAATGTGGACGGTAAACCGGCGCAACACCTTGCCGCTGCGGTCCTGCACCATGCCCCAGCCGGTAATTTCGCCGTTGAAATAACGCTGTAAATCCAGCGGTGGCTGCTGGTCCCGATAATCCTGAATCGAGACCTGCGAACAAGCTGAAAGCAACAGCCCAACCAGGGCCAGCAATGTTTTTTTCATGCGCGATATGCCTTCAAGTTGCCGACCGGTGCCGGTCGGGAGTGTGTAAGAGGCCAGACCCGACCAGTGCCAGTGCGCTCAACAGTTTCAGCGCACAGGGCACCAGCGCGTAGACCACAGACAGGGCCAGCAGGCCCTGCGCGTCGTCGCTACCCGGCGTGTAGCCGAGCAGCGCAAGCAGTGGCAGGCCGAGGCCCGCCGCGAGCGCCAGATTGGCTTTGCTCAGCAAATGCCACAGACCGAAGTAGGCGCCTTCGGCGCGCGCCAGCCCGGCTTTTTCATCGTCGTCGATTGCGTCGGCGAGTAGCGCCGGCGGCAGCGCCAAGTCGGCGCCCAGCGCCAACCCGGACAGCGCGCAGATGATGAAAAACGCCTGCACGTCGCCGGGCGTCAAGCCGTAGGCCCAGACGAAGGCCGCGATCGACGCGTAGGCCAGCTCGGGGATCATGCCCGCCGAGCCCACCACCACGCGCTTCCACCGCTCGGGGAAGGCCCACGCCGCGGTCGCGTCGACGTAGGGGACCGGGGTGAACAC
>JALRCR010000338.1:0-255 GCA_023257255.1 Gammaproteobacteria bacterium
CCGAGTGCATCGGCTTCCTGGCGCAGCTTGTATTTCTGGATCTTGCCGGTGGCCGTCTTCGGGAGTTCCCGAAAGACCACCGTCTTTGGTGCCTTGAAGTGCGCGATGTGCTGCCGACAGTACTTGATGAGTTCCTCGGCCGAGACCTGCTCGGCGTCCTGCTTCAGCCACACGAAGGCGCAGGGCGTCTCGCCCCATTTCTCGTCCGGCCGCGCGACCACCGCGGCTTCCAGCACCGAGGGGTGACGGTACAGC
>JALRCR010000338.1:265-1995 GCA_023257255.1 Gammaproteobacteria bacterium
CACAGGGCACTTCTCCCCAGCGTTCATCCGGTGCGGCGACCACGGCAGCTTCGAGCACCGCCGGGTGCGCTGACAACGTGCGCTCGACTTCCACGGATGCAATGTTTTCGCCGCCGGAAATGATGATGTCTTTCGAGCGGTCCTTGATCTGGATGTAGTTGTCCGGGTGCATCACGCCCAGATCGCCCGAGTGGAACCAGCCGTCGCCCAGCGCTTCCGCCGTGGCCTTGGCGTTCTTCAGGTAGCCCCGCATCACCACGTTGCCCCGGAACATGATTTCGCCAATCGTCTGGCCGTCGCGCGGGACCGGCTGCATGGTGTCCGGATCGATGACGTCCAGATTTTCCAGCACCGCATAGCGCACGCCCTGTCGGATGCGAATGCCGGACATCTGCTCCGGCGACAGGTCGTTCCATTCCGGCTGCGGGCAGGTGAACACCGCCGGGCCGTCGGTTTCGGTCAGCCCGTAGGTGTGAATCACGCGGAAGCCGGCGCGCTCCATGCCCTCGATGATCGCGGCCGGCGGCGCGGCGCCGGCGGTCATCACCTGCACCGGCGTCTGAAGCTCAAAGCGCTCGCTGGCGGAGGCGTTCACGATGAAGTTGAGCACGATCGGCGCGCCGCTGAAGTGCGAGACGCCGTAGTCGCGAATGCCGCCATAGATGTTGGCCGCCGAAATCCGCCGCAGGCAGACGTTGGTGCCGCCCTGCATGGCAATGGTCCACGGGAAGCACCAGCCGCAGCAGTGGAAGAGCGGCAGCGTCCACAGGTACACCGGGTTCAGGGGCAGGCTCCACGACACCGCATTGCCCACCGCGTTCAGATACGCGCCGCGGTGGTGATAGACCACGCCCTTGGGATTGCCGGTCGTGCCCGAGGTGTAGCACAGCGCCATCGCCTGCCATTCGTCTTTCGGCAGTTCCCAGGGGCAGGCCGGGTCGCCTTCCTTCAGCAGGTCTTCGTATTCAATTTCGCCGATGCGGTCGTGGCAGGGCGCCGCGGCGTCGGCAATGTCGATGATGAGCGGCTTGGCCGCACATTTTTTCAGGGCTTCGCGCATTACGGGAGCGAATTCGGTGTCGACCAGCACGGCTTTGGCTTCGCCATGATCAAGGATGAAGGCAATGGCGTCGGCGTCCAGCCGGATGTTGATGGGGTTCAGCACCGCGCCGGCCGCCGGCACGCCGAACAGCGACTCATAAAATGCCGGGATGTTGGTCGCCACAATCGCCACCGTGTCGCCCAGCCCGAAGCCCCGGCGCTGCAAGGCAGAGCAGAGCTGCCGGCAGCGGGCGAAGGTTTCCGCCCAGGTCCGGCGCACTTCGTTGTGGATGACCGCCGTGCGGTTCGGATACACCGACGCCGCGCGCTCGATGAACGACAGCGGTGACAGCGGCACATGGTTGGCCGGTACCTGGTCAAGATCCTGTTCGTAGATATTGGTCGCGGACATGGTCAACTCCGTGCGCTGCGAGGCGCGCTAAGACTAAGGGGACTAAAAACGGGGTTCACGTTTCTGGATGAGCGACAGCGGCACGTCCGTGGTTTCAGGCAAGCGGTTGTGGACATGCTCAACTCCGGGCGCTGCGAGGCGTGCTGAAACTAGGTCGACTGAAAGCGGGGTTCACGCTTCTCAAAGAACGCGTCGACGCCCTCCACACCGTCGGCCGCCAGCAGGTTGCTGACCAGATCCGCCGATGCGCAGCGGTAGGCCGCATCCAGCGGCTGAT
>JALRCR010000339.1 GCA_023257255.1 Gammaproteobacteria bacterium
ATCAGCCCAAAGTGCTGACGAGCAGCGGCGAAGTGGTCGGCGTCGAAACCCTGGTGCGCTGGCAGCACCCGGAAGACGGCCTCGTCGCGCCGGGATTTTTTGTCGGTATTGCAGAAGAACACGGACTCATCAACGCGCTAACCCATTGCGTGTACGGCGAGGCCGCACGGCAGACCCGGGCATGGCAACTGGCCGGGCTGTCGCTGAAAGTGGCGGTTAATCTGTCGATGGAGAATCTCGCCGAGGTCAACAGCGCCGACATCCTCATCAACGAGGCGCTGGCTGCCGGAGCCGACCCCGCCATGCTGGTGCTGGAAGTGACCGAAAGCCGTCTGATGCTCGATCTCGCCACCGTGCTGGACGTGCTGGCGCGGCTGCATCTCAAACGCTTCCGCTTGTCGATCGACGACTTTGGTACCGGCCATTCCTCGCTGGTGGTGCTGCGCGATCTGCTGTTTGATGAATTGAAAATTGACGCCGGATTCGTCCACAACGCCTGGCGCAACGAGCGGCTGGCGTCCTTCTTCCGCGCGAGTCTCGATCTGGCCCGACATCTGAAAATGGAAGCGGTGGCCGAAGGGGTGGAAACGCGCGAGGACTGGGACTTCGTGCGCGCCAGCGGCTGCCACGTCGCGCAGGGCTATTTCGTGGCCCGGCCAATGCCGGCGGAGGCGATCCCGGGCTGGATCGCCGACTGGCAAGCGCGTCTGCTGAACGAGCGCCTGCTCGACTAGCGGGCCTTGCGCCCCTTGCCGGCAGGCTGGGCTTTCTGCAAAGGCAAGGCGGTTTTGTAGCGCACCTGCTTCAACGCGAAGCTGGAGCGGATTTTCTCTACCTCCGGCATCGGCGAGAGTTCCTCGATGATGAAGCGCTCCAGCGCCCCGATGTCCGGCACCGCGACGCGGATCAGGTAGTCCGCATCGCCGGTCATGAGATAGCACTCCATCACCTCATCCCGCGCGCAGACCCGCGCTTCAAAGGCTTCCAGCGACGCGCGGGTCTGCTGTTTGAGGCTGATGAAAATAAACACGTTCAAGAGCAGGCCCAGCATCGCCGGGTCAAGCAGGGCGACGTACTGGCGAATCAACCCGCTCTCTTCCAGCGCCTTGACCCGCGCCAGACAGGGTGACGGCGACAGATGCACCCGGCGGGCGAGCTCGACATTGGACAAACCGGCGTCGGCCTGTAGCTCGCGCAGTATCCGCAAATCTATTGAATCGAGGGTCATTGTGCTGCTGATCATTTTTATGGAAGCAGATTGTGCTGCATTAAGCGCGCTTAATCAGCCATAACCGTCACACCTGCCGGGCGGCCGCGCGTAGGGTCGTGGTTCACAGGAGGCCCCGATGAATGCAGCCGAACCGCCGATCCCTGATCCCGACCTGGCGCTGGAAAACGAAGAATGGCGCGACGCCCTGCTGGCGGTGGTCGAGCACGCCGGCCGCGAGCGCGCGCATGAGTTGCTGGACCTGCTCTCGCGGCTGGCCCGCGACCCCGCCATCGGCTGGCAGCCGGCGCATGGCACGCCCTATGTGAACAGCGTGCCGGTGGCGCGCCAGCCGGGCTTCCCGGGCGATCTGGCCATTGAAGAAAAACTGGCCTCGATGATGCGCTGGAACGCGCTTGCCATGGTCGCGCGGGCCAATCAGGCCTACGGCGAACTGGGCGGGCATATCGCGAGCTACGCCAGCGCGGCGGATCTGTTTGAAGTTGGCTTCAATCACTTCTTTCGCGCGCCGAGCGGGGACTTCGGCGGCGATCTGGTGTTCTACCAGCCGCACTCCGCGCCGGGCATTTACGCGCGCGCGTTTCTGGAAGGCCGGCTGAGCGAGCAGGACCTCGCCCACTACCGGCAAGAGCTCGGCGCCCGCGCCGCCGGCGCACGCGGGCTGTCCAGCTATCCGCACCCCTGGCTGATGCCTGACTTCTGGCAGTTTCCCACCGGGTC
>JALRCR010000033.1 GCA_023257255.1 Gammaproteobacteria bacterium
GGTATCCGAGGTCATGAGCGCCGCGCCGCGTGAAGAACTCGCCTACGTGCTTCATGTTCGGCGATACCGCGAGAACAGCCTGCTCGTTGATGCATTAAGTCGCGCCGCAGGACGGCTCTCTTTGGTAGCCAGGGCGCCTTCGCGTGGTCAATCTCGACTAGGGGAAAGCCTGCAGCCCTTCCGGCCGGTGCAGCTCGGTTTTAGCGGGCGGGGCGAACTGTTGACCCTGCATAGGGTGGAGCCCGGCGGCCCCCTGACGGTGCTCAAGGGCGATTGGCTGCTCAGCGGCCTCTACGTTAATGAGTTGCTTGTGAGGCTCGTACAACGGGGCGAGGGTGAACAGGAACTCTTCGACCTGTATGCGCGCATGATGGCCGCACTTACCGATGAATGCCCACTAGAGCCCTCCTTGAGGCGCTTTGAACTGGCTTTACTCGAAGCCTGCGGCTATGGACTGCCGCTGAACAGCACCGCGGATACCGGCGCGCCGGTGGATGCGTCGGCGCGCTATTGCTTCAAGCACGATCAGGGACTGTTCTTCGCGCCTGCGACGTCGACCCAGAACTCGGTTGGCGGCGCGACCTTGCTCGCCTTGGCTGGGGCGATCGAATTTGATCCGGGGACGCTTGCCGAGGCGAAGCATTTCATGAGGGCGGTCTTGCGGCACTACCTTGGCGACAAGCCGCTGCACGCGCGCAGCCTCTTTCAGCGCGGCAAATAAGACGCCGCGCGGTGCGCGGTGCCCCTCCTAACCGCTAAACTTGCCGCCTCACTGCCGTTTGGAAAACACGATGAGCGCCTGGCCGACAATTGAACTCGGGGTAAACATTGACCATGTCGCGACGCTGCGTCAGGCACGTGGCACGCCTTACCCGGACCCTGTTTATGCCGCCTACCTCGCCGAGGAGGCGGGTGCAGCCGGGATCACCATCCACTTGCG
Organism: Gammaproteobacteria bacterium; assembly: GCA_023257255.1. Lineage (GTDB taxonomy): Bacteria > Pseudomonadota > Gammaproteobacteria. The sequence continues at coordinate 941 of JALRCR010000033.1, forward strand.
GGAGGACCGCCGCCATATTCAGGACCGTGACCTTGAACTGCTGCTGAAAACGGTCCGTGGCAGGCTTAATCTGGAGATGGCTGGCAGCGAGGCAATGCTCGCCATCGCGGAGCGGGCGCGGCCGTCAAATTGCTGTTTGGTGCCTGAGAAGCGCACCGAGTTGACGACCGAAGGCGGCCTCGACGTCGCGATTGAAATATCACGCTGGACCGAGGTCAATGATCGTCTTCGTGGCGCGGGGATTGTGGCGTCTTTTTTTATCGATCCGGACCCAGCGCAGATCGATGCGTCTTGTCAGGCAGGCGTGACGGCAATTGAGCTTCATACGGGGCGGTATGCGGATGCCCTTAATGAGCCCCAACGCCAACTTGAGCTTCAGCGTATCGCAGAGGCCGCTGACTACGCGCAGGGCCTTGGTCTGCGCGTCAACGCCGGACACGGTCTGCACTATGGCAACGTTGAGACGATCGCCCGAATTAAACCCATCGTCGAACTCAATATCGGGCATGCCATCGTTGCACAGGCGGTGTTCTCGGGTTTCTCGGCCGCGGTACAGGAAATGAAGCGGCTGATGATTGAGGCCCGCCGGTGATCAGCGGCTTGGGCATCGATATCGTGAAAACCGAGCGGGTTAGGGTGGTCTATGAGCGATTTGGCCTCAAGTTCGCCCGTCGGATTCTGGCTGATGCAGAATTGCGACGGTTTGGGAGCAGCCGTTCGCCAGTCAGTTTTCTGGCCATGCGTTTCGCCGCAAAGGAAGCCACTTCAAAGGCGCTTGGCACCGGTTTTAGAGCGGGCGTGTCCCCGCGATTGATTGAGGTCGAGCATAACGCCGCGGGTAAACCCTCGCTCCGATTCCATGGCGCAGTGGCGGAACACGTGGCCGCGCAGGGCGTCACGGCAAGCTTTGTAAGCCTTACTGATGAAATTGACTATGCGGCGGCAGTCGTCGTGTTCGAACGCACCTGAGGATTGAAATTGTCTCTTCCCGCTGAAGTCGCCCGACGGCGCACCTTTGCAATTATCTCGCACCCTGACGCCGGTAAAACCACGGTCACCGAAAAGCTGCTATTTCTGGGCGGCGCCATCAACGCAGCCGGCGCGGTCAAGGCCCGGAAGAACAGTCGTCATGCCGCGTCTGACTGGATGGAGATTGAGAAACAGCGCGGGATCAGCGTGACGTCCTCGGTGATGCAGTTTGAGTACGGTGACGCCATCATCAATCTGCTGGATACGCCAGGCCACGAGGATTTTTCCGAGGACACCTACCGCGTGCTCTCTGCGGTTGATTCGGCCTTGATGGTGATCGATGCGGCCAAGGGTGTTGAAGAGCGGACGATTAAACTGCTCGAAATTTGTCGGCTACGAAACACGCCGGTCATGACCTTGATTAACAAGCTTGACCGTCACGCGCGGGAACCGCTTGAGTTGCTGGATGAAATCGAGCGTGTGCTCAACATCAAGTGCGCGCCCATCACCTGGCCGCTGGGGTCGGGTCAAGGTTTCCTTGGGGCCTACCATTTCGGACAACGGAAACTCATCCGCTTTGCGCGCGAGAAAGATGCGAACGAAGAATTGCTGGAGGCCGAGACATTCCCGCTCGACTCGCCTGAAACGACCGCACTCTTCGCGGATGCATTGCCTGGCTTGCGTGACGAAATTGAACTCATAGAAGGCGCTGGCGCCGAATTTGAACTCGATGCCTATCTCGCAGGACACGTGACGCCCGTTTTCTTCGGCACCGCCTTGCGTAATTTCGGCATCAAGGAGTTGCTCGACTTTTTCGTCGAAATTGCACCACCGCCACTATTGCGACCGGCGAATGAACGCGTGGTTGAAGCCGGCGAGTCGGCGTTCACGGGTTTCGTATTCAAGATTCAGGCAAACATGGACCCACAGCATCGGGATCGCATCGCTTTCCTCAGGATTTGTTCCGGCAAGTTCACACCCGGCGACCGGATGCGTCATGTGCGCTTGGGGCGGGAGGTGAATGTTTCCAATGCATTGACCTTCATGGCGCGCGGTAGGGAGCAGGTCGAAGAGGCTTGGGCGGGCGACATTATCGGCCTGCACAATCACGGCACAATTCAGATTGGCGACACCTTCACCAGCGGCGAATCACTTTCCTTCACGGGCATACCAAGTTTCGCGCCAGAGTTATTTCGGCGTGTTCGCGCCGGTGATCCCATGAAGAACAAGGCACTGGTAAAAGGGTTGACCCAGCTGTGCGAGGAAGGCGCGGCGCAGGTGTTCAGGCTCGCCCAGCGCAATGAACTCGTGCTGGGCGCTATCGGCGTGTTGCAGTTCGATGTCGTCGCATTCCGCCTGAAAAACGAATACGGCGTCGACGCCATTTTCGAGGCGGTCGGCGTGACCCTTGCGCGATGGGTGACCAGTGAGAAAGCGGGCGAACTCGAACGCTTTGCCCGTCAGCTTGGCGACAACGTCGCGCTCGATGGGGGCGGCTTAATGGCCTATCTAGCGCCGACGCGGGTCAACCTGCAGTTGACGATGGAACGTTGGCCGGATGTGCGCTTCCACGCCACACGCGAGTTCAGTCTGCGGGGGGAGGGGGCGACCTACTGATCGCCCCGGTACAGGTCTAGGGCTCTTGCGAAACCGGCGCAGCTGGCTCGGCCCGCGGCGTTATTGGCATCGACTCGGCGGCAGGCTGCGGTGCTGCTTCGGTTGCTGGGGCTGTCGGGCGCTGCGAAACGGATTCCTCTGCGACTTGCTGCATCGGACGCTGAGTTTCAACTGCCGGGGCTGACGTCTTTACCACCTCTGCGGACCGCTCTGTCATGACGGCAGGCGCCGCTGGCTGTTGCGCATCTGGCATTTGCTTGGGCTGCTCGGTGGCTGGCACCGACTCAAGCGCTGGCTGCGCGTCGGGCCTTGTTGCTTCTGCAGATTGCGAGGCAGGACCGCGTCCTTCACCGCCGCGGCCTCGTTGACCGCGTTCCCGACCTTCGCCTCGCGTGCGCTGGGAATTGTTGCCCTCGCGGTTACCGCCCTCACGGCGCTCATTGTTGCGTCGGGACTGGGAGTCAACAGGCTCTCGACGCTCACGGGCTTCGCCTCGGCTTGCCTGATCCTCACTGCGCTCTTCGCCCTCGCTCCGGCCAGCACGAGCTTGCTCGTTGCCGCCCCGACCACCGCGGCCGCGACGCCCGTCGCCGCCGCGGCGACGCTGGTCATCTCGGGCGCGATCAGGCGTGCTGGCAGGACGGTGAGTCGCCGCCGTGCGTGCGGGGGGATCGGTGCGAGGCGATGAGGCCTGCTTGACGGGGGGTTCCGCTGGTGCCGGTGAACTGCCAAACAGGGCGTTGAATACGCGGCGGATAAGCCCACCGCTAGCAGGCGCGGCAGCAGTCGGTGACGGCAGTTCTGGCGCTTGCGGGGTTTGATGCGAGTGACGAACGATGTCGCGCACCGCGGCCTGTTCTTCTTTCTTCGGCGCCGCTGTTTTGGTGTAGTCGAGTGCGGGTTGGGTCTGCGTGTCGGTCACCAACTGGTAGCTTTCGCCCAGTTCACGCTTGGCCAAATCCTGCTCGCGAATGCGCTGGACGTTGAAATGCGGCGTTTCGAGCTTCTGGTTCGGCACCAGAATAACCTCGACCTCCTGGCGCTCTTCAATCCGCGAGATATCCCGACGCTTTTCGTTGAACAGAAAGGTGGCGACATCAACCGGAATCTCGGCGACCACCTTCGATGTGGAGTCTTTCATCGCCTCTTCTTCGAGTACGCGCAGAACGGTCAGTGCGGTGGAACGCAAGCTACGGATGGTGCCGACGCCCTGACAGCGCGGACAGAGTTCGTGGCTGAATTCGGCCAGCGAAGGACGCAGGCGCTGACGGGACATTTCCAGCAGGCCGAAGCGGGAGATTCGCCCAATCTGCACCCGGGCCCGGTCCATCTTTACGCAGTCGCGGATCTTGTTTTCAACCGCCCGCTGGTTCTTGGCTGCCATCATGTCGATGAAGTCGATAACAATGAGCCCGCCCAGGTCCCGCAGGCGGAGTTGGGTGGCAATTTCCTCTGCCGCTTCCAGATTGGTTAGCAGTGCGGTTTCTTCAATGTCGCCGCCGTGGGTTGCGCGCGCCGAGTTGATGTCGATCGTGATGAGCGCTTCGGTCGGTTCGATGACCAGCGCACCGCCGCTAGGCAGGCGTACTTCGCGACTGAACGCGCTGTCGATTTGGCTCTCTATCTGATAGCGCGTGAACAACGGGACGCTGTCGGTGTAGAGCTTCAGCTTATTGATGTTTTGCGGCATCACCTGCTTCATGAAGTCACAGGCGGTTTCATAGAGCGCCGCATCGTCGATCAGGATTTCCGCAATGTCGCTCCGCAGATAGTCACGGATCGCCCGGATGATGACGTTTTGGTCCTTGTGAATCAGAAACGGAGCCGGCCGCTCCTGAGCGGCCGTATCAACCGCCTGCCAAAGTTGGAGCAGGTAGTCCAGATCCCACTGAAGCTCCTCGGCGCTCTTGCCAATGCCGGCGGTGCGGAGAATCAGCCCGAAATCGTCAGGAATGGTGAGCGCCGACATGGCCTCTTTGGCCTCCTCGCGAGCATCCCCCTCGATTTGGCGCGAGACGCCACCGGCTTTCGGGTTGTGCGGCATCGCGACCAGATAGCGGCCGGCCAGACTGATGAAGGTGGTTAGCGCGGCGCCTTTGTTGCCGCGTTCGTCCTTCTCGACCTGAACGACCAGTTCCTGGCCTTCCTCGAGGGCATCACGGATGTTGACCCGCCCGCTCGCGTTGCGAGCGCGCTCTTTGAATAAATGGCGGGAGACTTCTTTTAAAGGCAGGAAGCCATGGCGGTCGGCACCATAGTCGACAAAGGCGGCCTCTAAACTGGGTTCAAGGCGAATAATCTTCGCCTTGTAGATATTGGATTTACGCTGTTCTTTGCCAACAGCTTCAATATCGAGATCAAACAGGCGTTGGCCGTCGACCAGCGCCACGCGCAACTCTTCGCGTTGAGTCGCGTTGATGAGCATTCTCTTCATTGGTCAGAAATCCTGGCTTGAGCGCCTGCGACGTCACGGGTGACGTCTCGTGCAACCGTGCTCATTCGCCCGGTTACGGGTTGGCGAGAGAGCAGACGCGGTGCTGAACGTGGCCTGTGAACACGAAGATCCCAGGCGTTGTGCGACTCGCGCCGGGAGTTGCCGGGGCGGGGGAGAACGGGAGGGGGCGGGTCAGATGCACCAAGGGTGCCGGATCACGTCATGACCGTGGCCTCCAGCGGAGGCGTTTATTTGCAGCATTTGAGGCTGCTGACGAAAGCGCGTGGGGCGCGCTTTTCGATTTGATAAACTGCCACCGCTATCCGCGCTAACTGATTGCCCATTTGAGACATTGCGGCTGGCGCGGCGCAGAGTCGGGCGGAATATAACAGCGATGGTGTGGCTCGGCAATCGAGCAGCATAGAGGATTCAGACAGATGTCCGACAGGCAGCAGGCTTCCGTGCGCGAGGTCACCCAGGACGAGGCAGGACGTCGTCTTGATAACTTTCTTGCCACTGTGTTTGGGGGGGTCCCGCGCTCACTGGTGTATCGGGTGATTCGAAGTGGTGAGGTTCGGGTCAACGGTCGCCGGGCGAAGGCGGGCCAGCGACTCGAACTGGGTGACAAGGTGCGCGTCCCCCCCTACTCGGCGCCAGATGCGGTTTCGCCGGTGATCGGCAAACTGCCCCGGGCGCTAGTCGAAGAGGCGGTGCTCTACGAGGACGAGCATTTAATCGTGTTGGGAAAACCCTCGGGCATGGCGGTGCACGCTGGGTCGGGCTTGCCGTTTGGCGTCATCGACGTGGCTCGCGCGATTCGCCCGGACTGCGTCAAACTCGAGCTGGTACACCGCTTGGACCGGGAGACATCGGGCTGTCTGATGCTGGCAAAGGACGGGGTAACGCTACGGGAGTTGCATCGCCAACTTCGCGCGGGAACCATGAACAAGCAATATCGGACCCTGATGGCAGGGCGCCTGCCTCAGGGTGCGCTGACCTGCCTGGCGCCGTTGGCGATGGTCCCCGACGGACACGGCGAGCGTCGGGCCGAGGTTTCGGAGGAGGGCGTCGAGGCGCACACGGTCTTTGCCGGCGAGCAGTGGTTTGCCGAGTTCACGTTGGCCAATGTGACATTGGCAACGGGGCGGACCCACCAGATCCGCGCCCATGCTGCCCATCTTGGGCATCCGGTCGCTGCTGATGCTCGTTATGGAGGCCCCGAATTTAACATTAAAGCCAAAGCCTTGGGGCTCAAGCGTCTCTTCCTGCACGCCCATGAATTGGCCTTCGATCACCAAGGCAAAAGATTGCGCGTCAAAGCCCCGCTACCGGCTGATCTGGCAATGGTGCTTGAAACGCTTGCCGGCAAGGCCTGCTGAGCACAGGCTGATGACCTTGCACACGCCAACCTTCCCAGGAATCGGGACATGAACCAGAACGCTGAAGAAGATCGCAAGCAGGCCGGCTGGGAGCAGGATTTGCTCAAACGCTTTGCTTTTGAGGTATTGAAAGAGCAGCGCGCCTCCCGCCGCTGGGGCATTTTTTTCAAACTGTTGCTGACGCTCTATCTGCTGGGTGCGCTGGCGATGGGCATGGGAATAGGGTCGGGGGGCGGTTCGTCATTCTCCTCGGCCAGTAGGGTCACAGCAGTGGTAAAGCTTGATGGTGTGATCGGGCCGGATCTTCCGGCAAGCGCCGAAAATGTGAACAAGGGGCTACGCGCCGCATTCGAGGACAGTCGTACCGCAGCCGTAGTGCTCCGTATAAACAGCCCAGGTGGTAGTCCCGTTCAGTCAGGCCAAATTAATGACGAGATCTATCGGCTCAAACAAAAGCATCCGGGAATCAAGGTATATGCCGCGATTGAGGATATTTGTGCTTCTGGCGCGTACTACGTCGCGGCGGCGGCGGACGAAATTTATGCGGACAAGGGCAGCATCGTAGGCTCCATCGGGGTCCGGATGGACGGGTTCGGATTTGTCGATGCCATCAGTCGACTGGGGGTCGAACGCAGGCTGCTTACCGCCGGTGAACACAAGGGATTTCTTGACCCGTTTCTGCCGGTCAAAGAGCAAGAACAGAAACACATCAGCAGTATGCTGGGGGAAATTCACCAGCAATTTATAAACACCGTTAAAAAAGGGCGGCGCGACCGCCTGAAGGATGGCGTCAACCTGTTCAGCGGGTTCGTATGGACCGGAGAACGAAGCCTGGAATTGGGGCTGGTTGACGCGCTAGGTTCCGTGGACTTTGTCGCGCGAGAGGTGGTCAAGGCCGACAATCTGGTCGACTTCACCCCGAAGGAAAGCGTCTTTGAGCAGGTCGGGCGGCGTTTTGGCAGTCAGTTGGGCGCCAGTATCAAGCAGTCATTGGCCGAGATCTGGTGAACTACAAGGTAACTCCACGCCAAATTTCTCCAGTAACTCAACCACAGCAAGCAGCGGTAGACCGATCAATGCCGTCGGATCATCGCTGCTGATCCGTCGACACAACGTGGCACCCAATGACTCGGATTTGAAACTGCCCGCACAGTCAAAGGCGGGTTCAAGCGCGAGATAGCGCTCAATGCGCGCTCGCGGATTAAGCCTGAACTCGACTTCGGTTCGAATGACGACGGTCTCGCCGCACGCCCAGCCGCTATGAAAAACGCTAAGTCCGGTGTGAAAAACAATGGTTTTTCCACTCATCATCGTCAACTGAGCGACCGCGGCGGCGAGCGAACCTGGCTTTCCTACGGGGAGGTGATTGAACTCGGCAGCCTGGTCGCTCCCGATAATCAGGTGGTCCGGACAAGTCTCGATCAAGGCCTTCGCTTTGGCTAAAGAAAGTCGTCTGACCAGCGCCTCAACCGACTCTCCGGGGTGTGGCGTTTCGTCAATATCCGGTGAGACCGCTGTAAAAGGGAGTCCGAGGCGGGCGAGTAATTCATGCCGGTAACGGGACGAGGACGCTAGTACGAGTTGGGGCGGCATGGGTAGTCTCCAAGAAGAGATTGAACAGTAAGCATTTTACGGCGAGGATCCTTAACGTATACTCGCGCCCCTGATGCACCACCCCCTCCCGGAAACCTTGGTTCCGCGTCGTGCGGCTCAACAGGCGCTGGCTTTGGCCGGCACGGTTCCGCCCTCCGCGTTGCCTCGCCTGAGCGAGGCGTTTGACCTCGGCGGTCCCGTGACGGTGGCTTTGAATTTCAGTCAACTGGACGAGCACAGTGTCCGCTTGACCGGGAAACTGGCAACGACTGTCAGGCTGCATTGCCAGCGATGCCTCGAGTGGTTCGAGACTGCGCTGGAGGCAGATGTGGATGTCGAGTTCGGCCCCGCGCGCGCCGAACCCGAGACTGACAGAGAAATTGTGGCGGGCGATGATCAACCGCTGGCATTGACAGAATTCGTTGAAGACGAACTGTTGTTAAGTGCCCCGATGGTCGCCACTCACCCGGAAGCCGCGTGTATGCCCCCGGGTGAACTGCGGGAAACATTAAGTACGGGCGCCGTAAGGCGTCCTTTTGGTGAACTCGGTCACCTGCTTGGTCGCAAGGAACCGGATTGAATACTGGAGACTGAATCATGGCCGTACAACAGGATCGCAAAACCCCCAGCAAACGCGGTATGCGTCGCTCGCACGACAAGCTGAAGAGCACGGCTTTGTCTGAAGAACCGACCACCGGCGAAGTGCATCGCCGCCATCACGTGAGCGCCGATGGCTACTATCGCGGCAAACAGGTTATTGCCAGCAAAGACTGAACCGCTTCGTCCCGTGTGCCGTCTGATCTGTTCCCTGATGACGTGATGACATGATTCGAGTTGCGTTGGACGCCATGGGCGGCGACTTTGGCCCAGACGTCACGGTGCCTGCCGCTCTCGCGGCACTTGCCAGACACACCGAGCTGTCGCTCACGCTCGTGGGTGATGAACCCGCGCTCGACCGCCTGCTTGCCACGGCCCCTTCCGCCGTGCGCGCTCGTTGTAGCGTAGTACATGCCCCACAGCGGGTTGAAATGGATGAGCGGCCGTCGGTAGCGTTACGAACCAAGCGAGAGTCCTCAATGAGGATGGCCATCGATTTGGTGCGGGATGGACACAGCGATGCTTGCGTAAGCGCGGGCAATACCGGCGCCCTGATGGCTATTGCACGGTACGTTCTAAAAACCCTTCCCGGCATCGACAGGCCCGCCATTTGCGCGACGCTACCGTCCTTAAACGGTGGGACACATGTGCTTGATCTGGGCGCCAACGTCGACTCCAGTTCCGAAGAGTTGTTCCGCTTCGCGGTGATGGGGTCCGTTCTCGCTTCGTCTATTGAGAGCAGGCCAACGCCGCGCGTTGCACTTCTCAACATTGGCGAGGAAGAAATCAAGGGTAATGACCGGGTAAAGCAGACAGCCGTTCTGCTCGAACAAAGCGCGCTGAACTACTGTGGTTTTGCTGAAGGGAACGACATCTACACCGGCAAATTTGATGTCATTGTGTGTGACGGATTCGTCGGCAACGTGGCGCTCAAGGCCAGTGAAGGCGTCGCCGGCATGCTTTCCAGTCTGGCGCGACAGGAGTTTTCCCGCAGTTGGCTGACCAAACTCAGTGCGCTGGCGGCGGCCCCGGTGCTTCGCCGCCTGCGAGACCGGGCTGACCCCCGCAGATATAACGGCGCCAGCCTGCTTGGATTGCGCGGCATCGTAGTGAAAAGTCATGGCGGTGCCGACGCCTACTCGTTCGGGCATGCGATCGATGAAGCTGTGCTTGAGGTCCGCAAAGCCGTGCCAGACCGCATCAGTAGCGTGCTTGAGCAAATGCTCGTTAACCAACCTGTGCTTTAAGGACACCATGCTAGCCTTCGTTTTTCCCGGGCAAGGTGCCCAGTCAGTTGGGATGGTCAACGCGCTCGCAGCAGAGTATCCGCAGGTTCGTACCCGCTTCGAGCAGGCTTCCGCCGTGTTGGGGTTCGACCTGTGGCAAATGGCCGTTGACGGCCCGGCCGAGGAATTAAACAGGACGCAGAACACCCAGCCTGCACTGCTGGCGGCCAGCGTCGCCACTTGGGATATCTGGTGCGCTCTCGGCGGCGCGCGACCGCAGTTAATGGCGGGTCACAGTTTTGGCGAATACTCCGCGCTGGTATGCGCGGGCGCATTGCAGTTTGATGATGCGGTAGCGTTGGTGGCGGATCGTGGACGGTTCATGCAGGAAGCGGTTCCGCCAGGTTTTGGGGCCATGGCCGCTGTGCTAGGCCTTGATCTGGGTCCGCTCCAGCAGATTTGTGCGGAGGTCGCGACTGAACACGAGGTGCAATGCGCCAATCTCAACGCTGCGGGTCAGGTGGTTATTTCGGGCACCGCGGCTGGCGTCGCACTGGCCGGTGATATGGCCAAGCAGGCAGGCGCTAAAAAAATTATTCCGCTCGCCGTTAGTGTGCCTGCGCATAGCGCACTGATGCGGCCCGCCGCCGTCCGCTTCGAGTCCAGAATTGCCGGCGTTCCTTTTTCGGCCCCTGAGATAAGCATATTGCACAACGTCGATCTCGAGTCGCACGCGGCACCAGAGGCAATTCGCACCGTGCTGGTTAAACAGTTGTACTCGGCGGTGCGTTGGCAGGAAACCATTGAACAATTCGTCGCGCGCGGCGTTACGCGAATAATTGAATGCGGTCCGGGGAAAGTGCTGGTTCCGCTGATAAAGCGCGGCGCGCCCGGCGTGGAAACCTTGTCTCTGACCGGGCCCTCAGAACTAACGACGGCGCTGGCCGCACAAGGAGCATGATTTCATGAACGAGCCGCTGGTAGCGCTAGTGACGGGATCAAGCAGGGGAATCGGTAAGGCAATTGCCGCAGCGCTCGCATCAGACGGGTTCACCGTGATTGGTACTGCGACCTCCGAGGATGGCGCGCGTTCAATTACAGAAAGCCTTGCGGCGCATGGAGAAAACCATCGGGGCCTTGTCCTCAATCTTGCGTCAGCAGATTCCATTGAAAGCTTTTTCGCAGCCTTGGCTGAGTTGAAAGTCGCTCCGTTGGTGGTCGTCAACAACGCAGGCATTACCCGCGACAATCTGCTGATGCGAATGAAAGATGACGAATGGTCGGCGGTCATTGAGGCAAATCTGACCGCTGTATTCAAACTGTCGCGCCATTTTGTACGGGCAATGATTAGGGCCAGATTTGGCCGCATCATCAACTTGACTTCGGTGGTCGCCGCGTCAGGCAATCCCGGACAAGCTAATTACGCCGCCGCCAAAGCGGGCATCATCGGTTTTACTAAATCCCTCGCGCATGAGGTGGCCGCTCGTGGCGTTACCGTTAACGCAGTCGCGCCTGGCATGATCGATACAGACATGACCCGAGTGCTGAACGACGCGCAACGCGCGGCAATGCTTGCGCGAATCCCCGCGGGCCGCTTGGGACAAGTCGAAGAAATTGCTTCTGCCGTGAGTTTCCTTGCCTCCAGCAAGGCGGGGTACATTACGGGCGAAACACTCCACATTAATGGCGGGCTATATATGGCCTGACCGAAAGAATTGCCGCGGAGGCGTGAGGTGGTGGCCGTTGACGGTTTCCCACACAGGCCTTTTAGCAGTGGCATAGATGTGCGGGATTTGACCCGCACTTTGCTTGAAACTTGGTTCGATTCCACTACACTAGCAACCGTCGCAGCCTCTGCTGTACCACGGTTGGGAGGATGGTCCACAAATGAGTAGCGTTGAAGAACGTGTCAAGAAAATAGTCATTGAACAGTTGGGCGTTAAAGAGGAAGAAGTCTCTAATGAAGCTTCCTTCGTTGACGACCTCGGCGCTGATTCTCTCGACACGGTGGAACTGGTCATGGCTCTGGAAGAAGAGTTCAAGACCGAAATTCCTGATGAAGAAGCCGAAAAGATAACGACGGTGCAGCAGGCCATCGACTACATCACCAAGAATCTGGGCTGACCCTTAACCTACAGCCGCCAGAATCGACGGGGCCGCGGATTAAACCAAGAGTTTTTCGCGGCCCTTTGCATTTCTGGGAGTTATGAAGGAGCACGCGTTGTCTCGTCGTGTTGTCGTCACTGGCCTTGGGGTCGTCGCCCCCAACGGCAATACCGTCACCGAGTCCTGGCAAAATATCATTGCCGGCAAGAGTGGCATTCGCCCCATTACCTCGTTTGATATTGCTGATTTCAGCACTCGCTTCGGGGGGTCGATTGTCGACTTCGACATCGCCCAATACATCTCGCCCAAGGAAGCGCGAAAGATGGACCCGTTCATCCACTACGGGATGGCGGCGGCCATTCAGGCGATGGAAGACGCCGGCATTGAAGTCACGGACCAGAATCGGCGAAAAATCGGGATTTTGATCGGCTCTGGTATCGGTGGGCTCCCCGGTATCGAGAAGGGCTATCAGGCGTTTCTGGACGGTGGTCCGCGTAAAATCTCGCCGTTCTTTGTGCCAAGTAACATCATCAACATGATTGCGGGCAACCTGTCGATTAAATACGGCATCAAGGGCCCCAATTTCGCGCTCGTCTCAGCCTGCTCCACGGGTGCGCATTGCATCGGACTGGCTGCTCGCATGGTGGCGCGCGGAGAGGTCGATGTCATGCTGGCAGGTGGCGCTGAACATGCGACTTGCCCGACCGGCATCGGCGGCTTCGCCTCGGCGAGGGCGCTCTCCACACGTAATGACGACCCGGAAGGCGCGAGCCGTCCTTGGGACAAAGACCGCGATGGCTTCGTGTTGAGCGATGGCGCCGGCGTCATGATTCTGGAGGAGTATGAGCGGGCCAAGGCGCGTGGCGCCCGAATTCACGCGGAATACATTGGCTTCGGGATGAGCAGCGATGCATTTCACATGACCTCGCCCTCTCCTAATGGTGAAGGTGCGGCCGAATGTATGGCGCTGGCTTTGGAAGACGCGGGCGTCAATACGGACCAGATTGGCTACATCAACGCGCACGGCACATCCACCCCTGCAGGTGATAAGGCTGAAACTGATGCGGTGAAAGGCCTTTTTGGGGACTTGGCCTACAAGATTCCGATGAGTTCGACGAAGTCGATGGTCGGGCACATGTTGGGCGCGGCTGGCGGCGTTGAGGCGATTTATACGGTGCTTGCGTTGCGTGACGGCATTCTGCCGCCAACGATAAACATGCAGACGCCGGATCCCGAATGTGACTTGGACTATGTCCCGAATGTAGCCCGTGAACGTCAGGTTGAAATCGCAATCTCGAACTCGTTCGGCTTCGGCGGCACTAACGGCACCCTCGTTTTCAAGCGCGTTTAGCAGGTAGCCACAGCGGGTTCCTGTAATGATGCTGGTTAATGGCGTTCCCCAGACGCTGATTTCGGCATCGGATCGCGGTCTGGCCTACGGCGACGGTTTGTTTGAAACTATCGCCGTCGTGGATGGGGTGGCGCGTCATTGGGAGCGCCACCTCAATAGATTAGAGTCGGGTGCCAAGCGTCTTGGGATCGCGGCCCCTTCGCCAGCGGCGTGGAATCAGGATCTGTCGCTCGCGCTTGGGACAAAACCACCGCGGCGAGGCGTGCTTAAACTCACGTTGACACGGGGTTCCGGCGGACGGGGCTATGCGCCGCCGGAAGATGTTCCGCCTTCGCGTATCGTCGGCCTTTTTCCATGGCCAGAGTGGCCGTCCGAGCGTTACGTGTCCGGAATCAACGTCATGTTGTGTCAGACGCGCTTAGCGCAAAATCCGGCCCTGGCAGGCATCAAGCATCTAAACCGGTTAGAGCAAGTGCTGGCCGCGAGCGAAGTAGCCCGCCAGCAGGCGGACGACGGGTTGATGTTCGCTCTCGATGATCGCCTCATCGAGAGCACCCGTGCGAACGTCTTTCTGGTCTTCGGACAACGCTTGCTTACCCCGCGGATTAACGACTGCGGTGTTGCCGGCGTGATGCGTGAAGTGCTACTCGATTGCCTACCGGAAGCCGGATTCGACCTCGAAGAGTCGACCATCGACGTAACTGACCTCACCCGCTGCGACGAGGTCTTTCTCACCAATTCCCTGATCGGGCTGTGGCCCGTGCGGCAGATTCTCGGTCTGAAGCCGCGCTTGATGAGACCGGCGCCTGTTACAGGCCGCATTCGCGAACTCTTGGCTGCGCGCAGACTTCTGCCGTGAACAAAGCCGTGTTGCGCGGGATTTTTGTCCTGCTTGTTCTGGTGATGACTATCGGTGTGGGGCTCTGGATACTCTGGCGGGATACCGAAACTGCGCTCACGCGCCAGCTCCCAATGAAGTCCGCGGAAATTTTCGAACTGGCGGAAGGAACGCCAACAAGCTTGGTGGCGAAAGCATTCGTTGAACGGGGCTGGCTTGATCACTCGCTCTATCTGCGCATTGAACTCGAAATGAACGGACTTGGGAGCCGTCTGCAAGCCGGAGCCTATGAAATTCTGCCCGGCGAATCGCTCCGTGAACTTCTGGATAAAATGAGCAAAGGCCGCATTAAACGCTACTCACTAACGGTCCCGGAGGGCGTTACGGTTGAGGCACTTCGCGGCACCCTCACGCAACTTCCTGGCCTAAAGGTCGCCCTTGCGGACGTGCCAGCCGAAAAACTGATGCTTGAACTCGGTCTTGGCGATGGCTCGCCGGAAGGCCAGTTTTTTCCCTCTACCTACTTCTACAAGCATCGAACTACTGACCGCGAGTTGTTGGTCCGCATGAATCGCAAGTTAAGGCAGGTGCTCACTGAAGCCTGGGCCACTCGGATTAGTGACTTGCCCTACACATCGCCTGATGAGGCGCTGGTGATGGCCTCCATCATTGAGCGCGAAACAGCGGCGCCGGCCGAGCGCGCGCAGATTGCGGGTGTGTTTGTGCGTCGACTGAAGCAAGGGATGAAACTGCAAACGGATCCGACCGTCATTTACGGCCTGGGCGCTGCGTTTGACGGCAATCTTCGCCGTGGCGACTTGGAACGGGATACGCCTTTCAACACCTACACGCGTCCAGGCCTCCCTCCCACACCTATTTGTTTACCGGGGAAGGAAGCCATTCTTGCAGCGCTCGCGCCCGCAGAGGGCAGGGCGCTGTATTTTGTAGCGCGCGGTGACGGTCGGCATGTCTTTTCAGATTCCCTGACCGAGCACAACGCGGCCGTAAGGACCTTTCAGCTGGGAAAGAAACCATCGCCATGACGAGTCGGGGTAAGTTCATTACGCTGGAAGGCATTGAGGGAGTCGGTAAATCTACTCATTGCGCCTTCCTGCGAGATCGCTTGCTGGAGAGCGGACTCACCGTTGTCACAACCCGTGAACCCGGGGGTACGCGTCTCGGCGAGGCCGTGAGGGGCATTCTGCTGGACCCGTCGCTCCCCGCGATGACACCGCTGACAGAACTGCTGCTGATGTTCGCGGCACGTGCTGAACATCTCGCAACCGTCATTGAACCGGCGCTTACCCGGGGGGAGTGGGTGCTGTGCGACCGGTTTACTGACGCCACCTACGCCTATCAGGGGGGCGGGCGCGCGCTTGATATGGCCGCCATCGCACAGCTTGAAGGGCTGGTCCAGCAAGGTTTACGCCCGGATTACACATTGCTGTTTGATGCGCCGGTGCCCATTGCCCTTGCGCGCGCAAAGTCACGCAGCGCGAGTGACCGTTTCGAGGCAGAAGTCAGCGAATTTTTTGTCAAGGTGCAGGCCGTCTACCGTGAACGCGCGGCGCGAGAGCCCCTTCGTTTTGTGTCGATCGACGCCGCGCAGACGCTCCCGGAAGTCGAAGACGCGCTACGCGGCTGGGTTCGGAAGCTCGCGCTATGAATCGCATCATGCCCTGGCATCAATCGCTATGGGGGCGCTTGCAGGAAGGCCGCAGGCGGGGGCAGTTGACCCATGCCATGCTGCTGAGAGGTCGCGCAGGCTTTGGCAAACGGCAATTTGCCGACGCATTTGTAGCTCGCTTGCTCTGCGAAGGACAGGAAGATTTTGCCTGTGGCCATTGTCGCGGCTGTGCCCTGATGGCCGCTGGATCACATCCCGACCTGTGTCAGGTGTTCCCCGAAGAGCCCGGCAAAGCGATCCGGGTCGACGAAATTCGGGGGCTTATTCAGTACTTTGCCCTGCGTTCCCATTACGGCGGATTCAAGGTTGCGCTCATCTCACCAGCCGATGTGATGAATCGCGCCGCGGCTAATGCGTTGCTTAAGCTGCTGGAGGAACCGCCCGCGGGCGGGATAATCATCCTGCTGGCCGACCGCGCCGAGCGCCTCCCCGCCACTATCCGCAGTCGCTGTCAGCAATTTCCCATGGATCGCGTAAGCGGTGAGGAATTGCTTGCATGGGATGGCCTTGGCGGCGAGGTGGCGCAGCGAGCCGAAGCTATCGCGAGGGCAGGGGGCAGTCCGCTAGCAGCGCAGTCTTATGCCGACCCGACGCTTGCCACCGTGATTGCCAGCCTGTCACAAACAATGGCGGCAGTGTTGGACGGTCGTACCAGTCCACTGGCGGCCGCCACGCAGTATGCGAAATCCGAACTATTGCTGGTCATCGATCAACTCCTGAGGCTCGCCCACGAGCTTTTACTACTCCAGCAAAAAGCACCTTTGCCGCTGGAAAAGGCCGGGCGTCGTCCTGCTGCTGGCTTACAGTCGCTCGCGGATCAACTAGACTCCGTCAGAATTGCAACGTTCATCCAGCAGTTGCTAGCAACTAAACAGCTCAGGCTGTCGTCCCCCAGCCTGCGTGAAGTCGATTTGGGCGAATCGGTATGGTTTGACCTTAAGGCTATGGTGGGCTGAAGGCCAAATCGGTAAACCAAGGGCACAGAGCGGAGTAGTCAGCGTGGCGGCCAGCGGACCTAATCCCCGGCAAGGCATCCTTTCCTTGGCAATCAAGGACAAGAGTTCGCTGTATGCGGCCTACATGCCTTTTATCAAAAACGGCGGCCTGTTCATTCCCACCACCCGTTCGTACAAGTTGGGCGATGAAGTCTTCATGCTGCTGACACTAATCGACAGTAAGGAAAAACTGCCGGTCGCAGGCAAGGTGGTGTGGGTGACGCCTAGTGGCGCGCAGGGTGGTAGGTCGGCTGGTATTGGCGTGCAATTCAGCGAACTTGATAACGGGGCCACGCGCAACAAGATCGAGACGCAACTGGCGGGCGCGCTTAAATCGGAACGCCATACCCACACCATGTAAGCGACGTGGTGCGTGACTCGAGTTTCATGAATAACGTCTTGCCGCAGCTCGTCGATTCGCACTGCCATTTGCCATTAATCGAACGCCACCTTGACGATGTGCTGGAAACAGCGAGTGCTCAGGGTGTTAGTCACATGCTATGCGTGTCGGTAGATCTGCCGAGTTTCCCCGGCGTGCTAGCGCTGGCGCACCGGTACTCGCATATTTTTGCGTCGGTTGGCGTGCATCCGGATAGTCCCGTCCGGGCCGATGAGCCGGACGTGGCGACGCTGGTTGCGCTCGCGGCCGATCCTCGCATCGTTGCCATCGGAGAGAGCGGGCTCGACTACTATCGCTCCAGCGGCGACCTTAGCTATCAGCATCAAAGATTCCGCACGCATATCGCCGCGGCGGTGGCTTGTGGTAAGCCGCTCATCGTTCACACGCGGGAAGCCGCCGCCGACACCATTCGCCTGCTTAGGGAAGAGGGCGCTGAGCGGGTCGGCGGCGTGATGCACTGTTTCGTTGAAGACTGGGCGACTGCCGCCGCAGCGATGGAACTGGGCTTCTATATTTCATTTTCCGGCATCGTGACCTTCAAAAACGCAACCGCGCTGCAAGCAGTGGCACGGGAGGTCCCGCTGGAGCGATTGCTGGTTGAGACCGACGCACCGTGGCTGGCGCCTGTGCCAAAGCGCGGTAAGCCGAATGAGCCGGCATTTGTTCGCCATACGGCAGCCTTTCTGGCGCAACTGCGCGGAGAGGACGAACCAGATTTGGCGCACGCCACAACTAGAAACTTTTTTGAGCTCTTTAGATCGGCGCTCCCGGCCCAAAGTTTTTCGGGCAGAACCTAAATGGCCGTGCCTTCCTCCGCAGGCGTCTGATACACGCTGTCGGTCATCCAGCAACCGGCGCATGCGCCGGCGTCCTGACGAGACAGGATGAAGAGATAGTGAAAAATGCGGCCCTCGCGGGACACAACGTCAACGGCTTGCATGGCCGTGTCCTGATTCAACTGGGCGGTGCCGAGGGCAGCGGATTGGTGCCCAAGTAACTCGGGGTAGGCTTCCCGGATCATCTGCGCAAAGCGCTCGAATGGGCCGGTCTGCGACTGGTTGGCCGGAGAAGCAAAACTGAAGGCGCGCGCCAGCCCCTCATCACTACTGTCGCGGAAAGCAGCCAGCTGCGCCTCGACCACCGCTGCGGGGCTCAACATTGGCCCTGGATGCTCGGCCTCATCACTGGCCCAGACGGCACCCGTGCCCAGCAGCCAGACCATCAGTAATCCCTTAAGCGTGCCTGCGGCGGTGTTCATCCTTAGCTTCCTTTAAGTCATACAGCGTGTTGGTGAGTGCTCCTCAGACTAAGTCATGGTTCAAGCGCAGTTTGACTTGGTGCTTGTGTTACGAATGACGATTAATGAAAATCGTCACATGCGTATTGCCGCTCATCAACGCCCCGAAGTCTATGAACAGATCCTGGCGGTGTCCGAACACCTGTTCCGGACGCTCGGTTACGGCAAGACCACCATCGCAGATATCGCCCACTCGCTGGGAATGTCGACCGCCAATATCTATCGCTACTTCGAGAACAAATCCGAGATCAACGAGGCAATTACGCATCGCGTGCTTGCGCGGTCTGAAACCCTGATCGAACAGATTCTGAGGGCGAGCGATAGTGCAGCCAGCAGACTTAAACGCATGGTGCATGAGCTTCATCGATACACCTGTGAACAGTATCTGCAAGAATCCAAAGTGCATGAAATCGTTATCAAGGCGATGGACGAACAATGGACGGTGATAGACGCGCATATTCATCGCTTACGCGCCGCCTTCCATATCGTGCTGCAGGAAGGCGTAGAGGCGGCAGAGTTTGACGCTGAAATCGTCGCCGCTTTCAGCGACAGCGTGTTCAATGCGCTCATCCCGTTCTGCCATCCGCAAGTAGTGGCCGAACGCTTTGCGCAGGATGAAGGCCGTCAGGCTCGTCTAATGGCCGACTTTCTGGTGCAGGTGCTGGCAAGCGGGCCGCCCGCCGCCACTGCCGCTGACTGAACAACGTCTCGCGTCCCAAGAGAAAACCGTGAATCAACAAACCCTTCTGTTTCGCCCCCTGCTCATGGTGTGTGCGACGCTTCTGCTCACAGCGTGCGACAAACCACCGCAGGCGCCAGCCGCGATCCGCAGCGTTCGGACGATGGTCGCGGCCTCGACGCCGGTTAATGCCTTTAATACCTACGCCGGTGAAGTCCGGCCCCGGTTTGAATCGGGACTCGGCTTTCGCGTATCCGGGAAAATTCGCCAGCGGCTGGTCAACGTTGGCGACCACGTCGCTGCAGGCGCGACCCTTATGTTGTTGGACGAGCGTGATTTGGCATTGAGCGAGGAAGCGAGCCAGGCAGCAGTTAAAGCTCAGGAAGCGCGTTTTGCAGTGGAAAAGGCCGATTTCGAACGGTTTTCAAAATTAGCAGCGACGAAGTTCATCAGCCAGACCGAATTCGAACGTCAGAAAACACATTTTGAAGCGGCCAAGGCGCAGCTAGAAGCTGTTCGGGCTGAAGCACGGGTCAGTGGCAATCAGACGGGGTATTCGACGCTTCGCACGGAAACTGCCGGCACCGTTACAGCTATTGAGGCGGAATCCGGACAGGTGGTTGCCGCAGGACAGGTCGTGGTACGCCTCGCGCAAGCCGGCGAAATGGAGGTTGCGGCCAATATCCCGGAGAGTCAGTTGCATGGTCTTGCTACAGGGGCACCGGTAGAGGTCACTTTGTGGGCGGGCGGAGCGCAGCGTCTGCCGGCCAAGATCAGGGAACTGGCCGCCTCGGCTGATCCCGCAACCCGCACCTACAGCATGCGCGTCAGCGTAAGCGCGCCACCCGCAACGATGCGTCTGGGGATGACGGCAAGTGTGGTGGTGCCCAATCCGACGACGCCAAACCTCATCAGGGTTCCGCTCACTGCCTACACGCAGTATCAGGGGCAGGCAGGCGTCTGGATTGTGAACGCAGCAGACGGCACGGTCAGTTTTCGCCCCGCGGGTAGTCTTGGCTTCGATGGTAACGACATCCTGCTCGATGACCAGGTTAAGCCCGGCGAGCGCATTGTGACCGCCGGAGCAAGTCTGCTGCATCAAGGGCAACAGGTGCGCCTGCTCGCCGACCCCGAACAGACCTGAGTACAGCATGCCCGCGCCCGCTCCCCGTTCGACGTTTAATCTTTCGCGCTGGGCTATCCAGCACGACTCCTTTACGCGGTTCATCGTCGTCCTGCTGATGCTCAGTGGGGTGCTTGCGTACTTCAACCTCGGCCAGAAGGAGGATCCCGAATTTACCTTCCGGACGATGGTGGTTCAGACCTACTGGCCGGGCGCCTCTGCGTCGGAAGTAGAGCAGCAGGTGACCGACCGCCTGGAAGCCAAGCTGGCAGAAACGCCTTGGCTTGATCGGACGGAAAGCTATTCCAAACCCGGTGAGTCCCTCATTTTCATTTTTCTGAAAGAGGAAACACCGGCCCGCGACGTGCGCCCGACCTGGTATCAGGTCCGCAAGAAAGTGGGCGATGTCGAGCACACGCTGCCGCGTGGCGTCAAAGGCCCGTTCTTCAATGACGAATTCGGCGATACCTATATCGCGATGTACGCTTTTCACAGCGACGGTTTCAATTACACCGAGCTCAAAGACTATGTAGACACCGCACGCAAGGTCTTGTCGGCTGTGCCGGGTGTAGAAAAAGTGGACCTGCTTGGCGAGCAAGCGCCGAAGATTTACGTCGATTTTTCGGCGAAGAAATTTGCTGAACTGGGCATTACTTTCGCCCAACTGGGTGAGGCGCTTGAAGGCCAGAACATGATGATGGCCTCCGGACAGATGAATACGGCTGACCGGGCCTTGTTCATCCGGATCGGGGGTGCATACGACTCTATCCGTGAAATTGAGGATACGCGCTTCAGGCTGGGCGAGGCCACGTTTCGACTCGGTGATTTCGCGACGGTGTATCGCGGCTGGCAGGACCCGCCGGAAAGTCGAATTCGACACCGAGGAAAAGATGCGCTGACCCTTGGCGTGGTGATGGCCCAGGGTGCCGACGTCCTGAAAGTCGGTCAGTCCATGCAGGAAACCGTAGGTCGGCTTCGGGATTCATTTCCTATCGGGATTGAAGTGGGGCAAATCACCGACCAGCCCAAGGTGGTCACCGTGGCGGTTGGTGAGTTTGTGCGCTCGCTGGCCGAGGCGGTAGCCATCGTCTTGCTGGTCAGTTTTTTCAGCCTGGGTTTGCGTACGGGGCTCGTGGTAGCACTCACCATCCCTTTTGTATTGGGCGTGACTTTTCTGGTGATGGCGTGGGCCGGGATCCAGTTGCAGAAGATTTCGCTGGGCGCACTGGTGCTGGCGCTGGGCTTGTTGGTCGATGACGCGATGATTGCGGTGGAGATGATGGCCCGCAAACTCGAGGAAGGGTACGACAAACTCAAGGCTGCCTCCTTCGCATATACCTCGACGGCCTTTCCCATGTTGACCGGGACTCTGATCACGGCAGCAGGTTTTATGCCCGTCGGCTTTGCCAAATCGCAGGCGGGCGAGTACACATTTTCGATTTTTTCGGTGGTCGGGATTGCCCTGCTCATTTCCTGGTTTGCGTCAGTTTATGTGACGCCGTGGCTCGGCGTGCACATTCTCAAGGCGCATCCCAGTGAGACGCCCCATGAGTTGTTTGACACGCCGTTTTATCGCCGTTTGCGGCGAGCCATTAATGGCTGTGTAACCCAT
>JALRCR010000340.1 GCA_023257255.1 Gammaproteobacteria bacterium
GCTATCTGGCGGCGCGGGCGCGGGGCACGTTCCCCACGCTCGACCGGCCGGCCGCGCCGGCGCAACGCTAAACACCAAGCGCACCGTGCCTGCCCGCTGCGGCGGGCACGGTGGATTTTCGTTCAGGCCAGCGCGAAGCCCGGATAGCCGCTGGCCTTCACCTCCTCACAGATTTGCCGGTAGTTGGCCGCGCCCCCGATGTAGGACAGGAGCCGAATCGGCTTGCCCTTGATGTTGGCGCCGGTGTACCAGGACTTGGTGCGCACCAGCAGCGTCGCGTTGGCGATTTCATCGTGGTGTTTCACCCACGCGTCCTGTCGCGCCACCGTCGGCTCGATCACCGTCTGATGGTGTTCGCGCAGGTAGAGGATGGTGTCCGTCACCCAGTCCACCTGCTGCTGCAGACAGGTCGTCATATTGCAGAACGCGGTGGACGGCGCCAGCGGCCCGGCGATGGTGAAGAGGTTGGGGAAACCGTTCACCTGCAGGCCCAGCGTGGAGCGAATGTCTTTGCGCCATTCCTCGGTCAGCGAGCGGCCATCGCGGCCGTGGATGTTCATCTGCGTCAGCGAGCCGGTGCCGGCGTCGAAGCCGGTGGCAAGGATGATGACGTCCAGCGCGTATTCGCCGGCGGCGGTCTTCAAGCCGTTCTCGGTGAAGGCCTCAATCGGCGCCTGGCTCACATCAACCAGTTCCACGTTGGGTTGGTTGTAGACGTCGTAGTAGCCGGTTTCGAGCGGCACGCGGTAGGTGCCAAAGCCATAGCTGCGGGGAATGAGCTTCTCGGCCACCGCCGGATCCTTGATGCGGGCGCGGATTTTTTCCTTCACCCAGTCGCTGACCAGCTTGTTTGATTCCAGATCGGTTAACAGATCCGGGTATGCCGCGAGCATCAGATAGCCGCCGCGATCCCACGCAAATTCAAGTTGCTTTTGCAGAGACGCTGCGTCTGCTTCCTTGGCGCCGATGGTGGGCGACTCGTAGTCGATGCCCACTTCGGACTGACGCATCAAGCGGCGCAGTTCCGCATACGATTCCTGCGCGGTGCGCATTTCTTCGTCCGTGAGTTCGCGGTTCCAGGCCGGAATCGCAAACTGCGGCGTGCGCTGAAACACGAACAGCTGCGCGGCCTGCTGGGCAATGATGGGCGTGGACTGGATGGAGCTCGACCCGGTGCCAATCATGCCCACGCGTTTGCCGGTGAAATCCACGCCCGCATGCGGCCAGCGGCTGGTCTGGTAGCGCTCGCCGGTGAACAAATCGAGCCCTTTGAAGTTCGGCTCCAGCGGCTTCGACAGACAGCCGGTCGCCATGATGAAAAACCGGCTGGAGATTTCTTCGCCCGTCGCGGTGCGCACCTGCCAGCGCTGGCTGGCCTCGTCGTAATGCGCGGCTTCAATCGCGGTGTTGAATGCGAAATGCGGGCGCAGATTGAAGCGCTCGGCCACGTGCTGCAGGTAGCGCAGGATGTCCGGCTGCTCGGCGTAGCGCTGCGGCCAGCGCCATTCGCGCTGCAGGGCCTCGTCGAAGGAATAGGAGTAGCAGATGCTTTCGATGTCGCAGCGCGCGCCCGGGTAACGGTTCCAGTACCAGGTGCCGCCCACGTCGCTGCCTTTCTCGAAGGCCCGCACGCGGTAACCGGCCTTGAGCAGCCGGTGCACCTGATAAAGCCCGGCGAAGCCGGCGCCGACTACCACGGCGTCGACCTGATTGCGTTCTGCGGATGCGCTCATGACTGCTCCTCTGTCTGCGTGAATCTGGCGCGCGGCTCGGCGCCGACGGCCGGCCAATCATGCCGTGACTTGGTGGGGTTGGGTACCCGTGCGCCGCTTGCCGCAGTGCGTTTTTATGCCGGCCTCCAAACAGAGGCAGTCGCCTCGACGGGCGATGTGCTGTAATGCGGCCCGCGCCGCGCCGCCCGGCCAGCGC
>JALRCR010000341.1 GCA_023257255.1 Gammaproteobacteria bacterium
CATTCCGCGGGCCGTCGGCCTGTTCGCCTTCTTCCTCGTTGCTGGCGCTGGCCTCGTTGCCGCCTTCCTCGTCCTGCACTTTGTTAATGCCGTGCGAGATGCAGTTCACCACATCGAGTCGGGCGACGTTCTGCTGACCCAGCAGATAGACGGCCTGCGACTCGCGCTCGCCAAAAATGGCCACCAGCACGTTGGCGCCGGTGACTTCTTTTTTGCCAGAGGACTGCACGTGAAACACCGCGCGCTGCAGAACGCGCTGGAAGCCCAGCGTCGGCTGGGTGTCGCGGTCCTCGTCCGGCGGCAGCACCGGCGCGTTGTCGCGGATGAAGTCGGTCAGCTGGCGGCGGAGTTGGTTCAGGTCCGCGCCGCAGGCCCGCAGCACTTTGGCGGCAGTGGGGTTGTCGACCAGCGCGAGCAGCAGGTGCTCGACGGTCATAAATTCGTGGCGTTGCTCGCGGGCAGACTTGAACGCCTGGTTCAGGGTGGTTTCGAGTTCTTTGCTCAGCATGGTGTGTACCTGCCTTTCTGGTTCGGGGACTGCCCGTTTGCTTATGCCACTTCCAGTGTGGTCAACAAAGGATGCTGGTTTTCCCTGGCGTAGGCATTGACCTGCGCCGCCTTGGTTTCAGCCACGTCGTGGGTGAACACGCCGCACACGCCTTTTCCGCGCGTGTGAATCTCCAACATGATGTGGGTGGCCGCGATGCGGTCGTGTCCAAAAAACTTTTCCAGAACGTGCACGACGAACTCCATGGGCGTGTAATCGTCGTTAATCATCACCACCTTGTACTGCGGTGGCGTTTTGGTTTTGGGCTGGGCGTCCTTGACGGCGACGCCTGACTCTCGATCGGTTCCTTGCTTCGACGCCATGCTGACTAAAGGCCATCCTTCTCGGTGCTGCTGAATCGATTATAGGGGCGCCCAGTTGCGGGGCGATACGATAACGGCGGCCCCGCTTGACCGCGCACCGCAGGGCGCGCTGGTCTGTTAGTGATACGCCACGACTTCCCTTTTAGCCCAGTGCGAAAGGCCTGCATAGAGAGGCCCCGAAGCGACCCGCTTCACCGGGCTTGCAGGTTGACAGCGCGCCTGATTGCAGCGCACCATCCGGGAGTTTTCCATTTGGCCCTGACTGCCGAACCGCCGCGGTGAAGACCGGGCCGCCGGCTTTAACCGGCGCCATGTTTTGCGCCGTTTCACTGCGGCGCGTCGGGCGCAGCGCGAACCGCGCAACCACAGCCCGGCCAACGAAAATGGAAAGCCGACTGACGGCCCGGTGCAAGGTGGTTTGCCCGGCCGCTGCTTCAACGGCAACCAGCACGCTGCGCTCCGCGGACCAGCCTGCGTGGAAGCCCGAGAACACCTACAGCAAAAAATTACCGGCCTCCCGTCGGGACGGCTATCGGCAGCGTGTTGTGAATGGCAGGAGATAAAGACGATGTCCTCTTTCAAAGAGCAGGTTGAACAACTGAAGAAGGATTGGGCGACCAATCCGCGCTGGAAAAACGTCAAGCGCGATTACACCGCAGAAGACGTTGTCCGCCTGCGGGGCTCGGTCAAGATCGACTACACGCTGGCGCAGCGCGGCGCCGAAACTCTGTGGGCCAAGGTCAACGGCGGCGCCAAGAAGGGCTACGTCAACGCCTTCGGCGCGATTACCGCCGGTCAGGCCATGCAGCAGGCGAAGGCCGGTCTTGAAGCCGTTTATCTCTCGGGCTGGCAGGTTGCGGCCGACGGCAACACCTCCGAAACCATGTATCCCGACCAGTCGCTGTACGCCTACGACTCGGTGCCGACCATGGTTCGCCGGATCAACAACACCTTCAAGCGCGCGGATGAAATCCAGTGGTCGCGCGGCGTGGGCCCGGGCGACGACGGCTTTGTCGACTACTTCCTGCCCATCGTGGCCGACGCCG
>JALRCR010000342.1 GCA_023257255.1 Gammaproteobacteria bacterium
AGCGCGGTGCCGGCATCGACCACGCACACCGCGCCACGGCTCAGGTGATAGCCCGCCAACGCGGCCAGCCAACGGTCGATCCCCAGCCGCGAAGGCTCGTCGTAGCGGGTATGCATGCCGGCAAAGTCTTGCTGGACGCGGGCAAAAACCGGCACCACCGACCACGCCCGCGAAAGCCACGCGCTGAGCGCCTCGCCCACCTCCGCGCCGCCAACATTCGACACCAGCACCTTCGGCTGCGGCGGTAGCGTGCCGAGCACACTGGACCAGACTTCGGGCAGCGGCCGCTCGCGCCAGGCCACGGGGGCGAATTCACGCACGCCCGCGCCCTCCACGACGCCGCTTTTGATGCGCGAGTTGCCGATGTCGATCAGCAGCATCAGGCGTCTTCTCGCAGGCGCACGTGACCGGCCATGAAGCTCTCGAGCCGCCCGTCGACTTCGATCAGCAAGAGCCCATTGGCGTCGACGCCGCGTGCAATGCCGATGACCGTGCGGTCGGGCAGGCTGAGGCTGACCGGCCGCCCGGCCAGCGCGTCGAGCGCGAGCCAGTCGTCGGTGAACGCGGCAAAACCCTGCGCGGCAAACCGCTGCAGCGTGCCGGTCAGCGCATTCAGCAGGCTGGCGGCAACGGCGTTGCGCGAGGGCGGCGGCTGGATCGCGTCCGCGAGGCTTGCCACCGGCTGATCGATTTGCGCGC
Organism: Gammaproteobacteria bacterium; assembly: GCA_023257255.1. Taxonomy (GTDB): domain Bacteria; phylum Pseudomonadota; class Gammaproteobacteria. Next base: position 700 of record JALRCR010000342.1, read on the forward strand.
GCACGTCTTCGCCCACGGCCACGTTCACCCCCACGCCTATCACCACCGTGCAGGGGCCGCCCAGCTCAGACCGCATCTCAATCAGAATGCCAGCCAATTTGCGCCCGGCGAGCAGCAGATCGTTCGGCCACTTCAGCCGCACGCCCGCCGCACCCAGCGCCTGCAGGCCGTTCGCTACCGCGATGCCCACCGCCAGACTCAGCGCGCTCAGGTCGCGCGGCGGCACGTCGAAACGCCAGCCCAGAGACAGGCACACCGCGGCCCCCGGCGGGGCCAGCCAACGGTCGCCCCGGCGTCCGCGCCCGGCGGTCTGGAACTCTGCCAGCCACGCCTGACCGTGGATATTGCCGCCCGGAATTGCCTCCAGCAGGCGCTGGTTGGTGGAATCGACGCTCAGCGACACCGTCGGCGCAGACAGCGCGGCAAGGGATGCCGGCGTCAACCGGTCCTGAATCGCCTGAGGTGAGAGAAACTCAAACGCGCGCGCCAGCTGATAGCCCTTACCGGTCACGGCGTAGATGTCGGCCCCCAGCGCCCGCAGCCGCTCAATGCGTTCCCAAATCGCGGCGCGACTGACCCCGAACTGCGCCGCCAGTGCCGCGCCCGAATGCGCCTCGCCGTCGCAGAGCGCGCCAAGCAGCTGGAAAGTCTTGTCCATGCCCGGCCAGTGCGGCGCGGGCGTCACGGTGGGACGCGGGGATTCGGTCACGTGCGGTGCTTGCCCGGGCCTACTCGGGCGGACGTTTTCCGCGAATCAGCGGCGAGGTCGGCAGGACGATGGTTTTTTCCGAGAGCGGCGGCTCGTCGTCACCTTCAAAATGCGAAAGCTCCTGCGTGACGTCGAGGGTGTAAACCCGCCGCGGCGTGGCCTCGGGTTCGGGTTCGACGGGCAGTTCGATCACCGGGTCGGGCAGGTCGAAATCGGCGAAGCCGTCATCCGGCGCAGCGGCCGGCGGCGGCTCCAGCATGAAGAAATCATCTGCGGCTTCGATTGCTGCAGGCGCCGACGGGGGCAGTGTCGGCGCGAGCTCAGGCGCGGCTGGCACCGGCGGCGCCTTGAACACCAGGGTACGTTCTACGGGCTCTTCGGGCAGCACCGCGCTCGGGATGATGGTGGTGGCGGTGTAAAAATCTTTCGACGGCGCG
>JALRCR010000343.1 GCA_023257255.1 Gammaproteobacteria bacterium
CGGCGATCAGTACATCCGCTACATCCTGCCGGCCGTCGGCCAGCGTGAGCTGCCAGCGGCCGTCGCGAAACTCACTGCGGACAATTTCGCTGTTCAGGCGAATCTGCGGCGTGACGCCGTATTTGTCCGCCACGCGCTCGAAGTAGCGCTGGATTTCGTCGCCCGGCGCAAACGTGCGCGACCAGTCGGGATTGGGCTCGAAGCTGTAGGTGTACAGGTGCGCCGGCACGTCGCAGGCAATGCCGGGGTAGGTGTTCTCGCGCCAGGTGCCGCCGAGGCGCGCCGCCTTCTCGTAGATCACATAGTCGGTAAAGCCGGCGCGTTGCAGCCGGATGCCGGCAAGGATGCCGGCCATGCCGGCGCCGATGACGACGACGCGCAGTGCGCGCGGGGCGGTTGCACTCATGAGTCTTCCGAGTTGGGGGCGGGCCTCAGGCCAGCGTGTGGTAGACGTTCTGCACGTCGTCGTCCTGCTCCAGCCGGTCGACCAGCTCCAGCACTTCCTTGGCCTTGTCTTCCGGCAGGTCGGTGGCGGTGGTGCAGACGTAGTCGTGCTCGGCGGAAATCGGCGTGATGCCGCGGTCTTCCAGCGCTTTCTGCACCTGCCCGAAGTCCTGGAAGTTGCAGCGAACGATCAGCAGCGGCTCGCCTTTCTCGCCTTCCCCTTCGCCCATTTCTTCCAGCCCGTGGTCGATGAGGTAGAGCTCCAGATCGTCCTGATCGATGCCCGCCGGGTTCAGCTTGAACACGCCCATGCGGTTGAACATGAAGGACACGCTGCCGTTCACGCCCAGACTGCCGCCCAGCTTGTTGAAGATGCTGCGGACCGCGGCGACGGTGCGCACCGGGTTGTCGGTGGCGGTTTCGACCAGCACGGCGACCCCGTGCGGCGCATAGCCTTCGTAGATCACGATCTCGTAGTTCTTGGCGTCGGCGCCGGACGCGCGCCGGATCGCAGCCTCGACCTTGTCTTTCGGCATGTTGATCGAGCGGGCGTTCTGGATGACGCGCCGCAGTGCCGGGTTGCTGGACGGGTCGGAACCACCGGATCGCACGGCGATCGTGATGTCCTTGCCGATTTTGGCGAATTGCTTCGCCATTCGGTTCCAGCGCGCGAACATGGTCGCCTTTCTGACTTCAAAGATTCGGCCCACGGTGGCCTCGCTCGGTTGGGTCGGTGCGGAAATCTATGCGAGAAGGCGCGTCGGCGCCACTGTCCTGCAGTTAGGCGGCCGCAGCCGCGTACCGCGGTCAGGACTACGGCTGCGGAAGCGCGAGCAGAATCGCGTTGGCCACCTGTTCAGGCGACGCCGAGGCATCCACTGAGCCCGCTACGACCGCCTGCGGCAGCAGGGCAACCAGTTCACGATGCAGCGGTATCCAGCGCGCAGTCTGCGCGCGGATCGTGCGGCCCGCACCGCGGTGAAAGCGACCTCGGGTTTGCCGTTCGAACGCCCGCGACTCGGCCAGCTGATCCGACAATTCCAGCCGGATGCAGAGCACGCCGGTGTCCGCGTAGTAGGCCGCGAGCAGGGACCGCAGCAGCGGCGCACCGCGAAACGGAGTAGGACCCATCAGCAGCGACCAGAGTTTCTGCACGAACCCGTCATCCAGCACGATCACGCGCCCGGGAAAGGCCGCCGCCAGATCGCGCGCCATCGCCCAGTGCGTCAACGGCCGACGCGCCTTGCGCAAACGCTTGCGGCCCAGGGCGCGGTGCAGCCAGATCAGCCCCAGCACCTGCCG
>JALRCR010000344.1 GCA_023257255.1 Gammaproteobacteria bacterium
GACGGGAAGGCGCACGAGCCGCCAGAGGAAAACCACCATGTTGGATAATTGCAGGGCCCTCATCACCGGCAGCAGCGCCGGGATCGGCCGTGGCGTGGCCCTTGCGATGGCCGCCGCCGGCGCGGATGTCGTCATCAACCACCCCACTGCGGCCGAGGCGACGCAGGCTGCGGCGGTTGCGGACGAGGTTCGGGCGCTGGGGCGTCAGGCGCTGGTGGTGCAGGCGGATGTGAGCGACGAGGCCGAGGCTGGCGCGCTGGTCGCGGCCGCGACGGCGGCGTTCGGGCGGGTGGATATTCTGGTGAATAACGCCGGGATCGCGGTGGCTGGTCAGGTGCATGAACTGCCGGTCGCGGCGTGGGACCGGGTGATAGCGGTACACGTCCGTGGCACCTTTCTGATGACCCGCGCGGTGCTGCCGCAGATGTATGCCCGCGGCCACGGACGCATCATCAACACCACCTCGCAGCTGGCGTACAAGGGCGCGCCGGGCTTCGCTGCCTATACGGCGGCCAAGGGGGCGATCCTGTCGTTCACGCGCTCGACCGCGCTGGAGATCGGCGCCCGTGACATCACCATCAACTGCGTGGCGCCCGGCGCCACCCGCACGGCGATGCTCGACGGCGTGCCGCCGGACGTGCTGGAGGCGATCCGGCAGGCGATCCCGCTGGGCCGACTGGCGGAAGTCGACGACATCGCGCCGAGCTTTGTGTTTTTGGCCAGCGCCGGCGCCCGGCACTATCAGGGTCAGTGCCTGAGCCCGAACGGCGGGGACGTCTTTCTGTGATGCAGCAGGCGCGTGAAACGAGGAGAAGACGATGAGCCGTTCATTTCCGCTGGGGCTGGTGCTCTCCACCGTCACCGCCGGCGCGCCACAGGCGTTCGTCACGCTGGGCCGACTGGCCGAAGCGCACGGTCTGGACGCGGTGTTCGTCAACGAAGGCAAGGGCGACGCGCTGGCCTGCGCGCAGGCCATCGCCGCGGCGACCTCGCGGCTCACCGTCGGCACTAACATCGCGAACATCTACTTCCGTCACCCGTTCCTGACCGCCGCCAGCCTGCGCACGATTGCCGAACTGAGCGACGGGCGGCTGCGGGTGGGCTTCGGCGTCAGTCACCGGGGTTTGCTGGGCTCGCTCGGGATCGACATGGGCGACGCCCGCGAGACCTTGCGCCGCTACGTGGCGACCGTGCAGGACGGGCTTGCCGGGCGCGCCGGAGAGGGCTTCCTGCGACAGCCCGCAGTGGGGGTGCCCGCGCCGGTGTACGTGGCGGCGAATACGCTGGAGACCGCCGCCGTCGCGGGCGAGGTGGGCGACGGCCTGATGCCGTTTCTCACCCCGCGCAGCGCGCTGCCTGCGCTCGTCGCCGCTGCTCGCGCGGCGGCTGCGCGCGCCGGCCGGGCGCTCGACCCCTGTACCTGCATCCTCAGCATTCCGACGTTTCTCAGCGAAGACCGTGCCGCTGCGCGCTCGGCGGCCCGCTACAACCTGGCCTTCTTCGCGCTGCTGCCGAACTACCGCCGGCAGTGGCGCCGCGCCGGCTTTGGTGCCGCGATGGACGCCATCCGCGCGCTGGGCGACGGCGCCGGCCGTCGCGAGGTGGCGGCGCTGATCCCGGAGGCGTTGGTGGACGAGGTTTGCGTGTTCGGTACGGCCGACGACTGTCGTGCGCAGCTCGCCGCCTTCCACGCGGCTGGCGCCGATTTGCCGGTGATTGCGGTGAGTCCGGT
>JALRCR010000345.1 GCA_023257255.1 Gammaproteobacteria bacterium
GACTCTGGCGTTACCGTGTCGGCGCGTCGCGGTGGTGTGGTCGATCTGGTTGACGCTGCGCGCATCGTAGTGCGCGTCAACGATGACGAGACCAAGCCTGGCGAGTCCGGTGTCGACATCTACAACCTCACCAAATACACACGTTCCAACCAGAACACCTGTATCAACCAGAAGTCGCTGGTCAAGCCGAACGACGTCGTCGCGCGGGGGGATGTGTTGGCTGATGGTCCGGCCACCGACCTGGGTGAACTCGCACTCGGCCAGAACATGCTGGTAGCGTTCATGCCGTGGAACGGCTACAACTTCGAAGACTCGATTCTGATTTCCGAGCGCGTGGTGCAGGAAGACCGGTACACCAGCATCCACATTGAGGAACTGACCTGTGTTGCCCGCGACACGAAGCTTGGGCCGGAGGAAATCTCCGCCGATATTCCAAACGTGAGCGAAGGTGCGCTGGCCAAGCTTGATGAATCCGGCATCGTCTACATCGGCGCCGAGGTGCATCCGGGCGACATTCTGGTCGGTAAGGTCACGCCGAAGGGTGAAACCCAACTGACGCCAGAAGAGAAGCTGCTTCGCGCCATCTTTGGCGAGAAGGCGTCCGACGTGAAAGACACCTCGCTGCGCGTGCCGTCTGGCATGAGCGGCACCGTGATCGACGTCCATGTGTTCACGCGCGATGGGGTGGAAAAAGATGCGCGCGCGCTGGAAATCGAGCGCGCGGAACTTGCTCGCGTCAAGAAAGACCTCGACGACCAGTTGCGTATCCTCCACGAAGATATCTACCAGCGCGTTGAACGCCTCCTGCTGGGTAAGAAAATTGAAAAGGGACCGCGCGGTTTCGGCGGCGCTACCGACAGCCTGAGCGCCGAGCAGCTCTCCGGGCTGAAGCGTGAACTGTGGTTTGAACTGCGGACTTCCAGCGACGCTGTGAACGAGCAGATCGAGCAGCTCGCCCGCCAAATCGAGCGTCACAACGAAGAATCGGCCGAGCAGTTTGAAGAGAAGCGACGCAAGCTGACCTCTGGCGATGACCTGCAGCCCGGCGTGCTGAAGATGGCCAAGGTTTACCTTGCGGTGAAGCGGCGTCTGCAGCCCGGTGACAAAATGGCCGGCCGCCACGGTAACAAGGGTGTCGTGTCCATGATTGTGCCGGTCGAAGACATGCCTTTCATGGCCGACGGTACGCCAGTCGACGTCGTCCTTAACCCGCTCGGCGTGCCCTCGCGTATGAACGTCGGTCAGGTATTGGAAACCCACCTCGGCTGGGCCGCACGCGGTCTGGGACTCAAAATCACCGGCATGCTGACCTCCATGGCGGAAACGCGTGAACTCCGCGACTTCCTCGGCAAGGTCTACAACGCCAGTGGTCGTCAGGAGACCCTTGACGAACTGACCGACGGCGAAATCCGCGAACTCGCCCGCAATCTGCAGGCCGGTGTGCCGATGGCAACCCCGGTGTTCGATGGCGCACACGAGCCAGAAATCAAGCACATGCTGGAACTGGCCGGACTGCCGCGTAGCGGGCAGACCCGCCTGTTCGACGGTCGGACCGGAGATGCCTTCGACCGCGAAGTCACCGTCGGCTACATGTACATCCTGAAGCTGAACCATCTGGTCGACGACAAGATGCACGCCCGCAGCACCGGCCCCTACTCGCTCGTCACCCAGCAGCCGCTGGGCGGCAAG
>JALRCR010000346.1 GCA_023257255.1 Gammaproteobacteria bacterium
GTTCATTAAGCCCGAGTTAACCATCGTCATTTGAACAATAGACAGCGCTGTTTCAAGTCCCAACATTCCAAATGCAGCCTCTTGCCATTCGCACTCTTTAGCTTCTAGTGGATGTGGCGCGTGATCAGTTGCCACAATATCGATGGTTCCATCGGCCAACGCTTCACGTAGGGCATGCACATCTGATTCAGTTCGCAATGGAGGATTGACCTTAAAGATTGGGTCGTAAGAAGATGCTAAATCATCGGTCAATAGAAGGTGATGCGGAGTTACCTCTGCAGTTACATTAATACCCCTAGCCTTTGCCCAGCGAATAATTTCAACTCCACGAGCGGGCTGGCGTTCTCGTGGCCGATGCCCGCGTAGAAGTTCTCGAAACAGAGGTTGCCGCGAATGGTGGCGCGCGAGCCGTTCATCGAACCGATGCCGCCGCCCATGTTGCGATGGCAGACATTGCTCACGACCAGCGGTGAGCAGACCCGCCCGTCCACGCCCGTGATGGCGATGCCGGTGTAGCCGACGTGGTGGACGATGTTCTGCCGCACCTCGCAGTTCACCCCTTGAATGCTGATGCCGGCGACGCCCGGCGCGCCAATGTGCTCGTGCGGCTGCTCGTTGCCGCGCGTGTTGAAATGCCGCTGCCATTCCGCGTCGTCGTAACGGCCGACGCCCGTGACCGTGAAGCCATCCAGCACCGCGCCTTCCGCCATCGCGACGCCCGGACTCGTCTCCGGCTTGCCGGTGCCATCAATAATGGTCGCCTCGGCCCGAGCCAGACCCAGTTTTCCCGGCGCATCGGTGCCCGCGCTGCGCAACGTGACGCGCTCCTTCAATCGCACCCGCTCGCGATACGTGCCCGCCTGCACGAGCACGACATCCCCGGACTTCGCCGTGTCCACCGCAGCCTGGATGGTGGGGAAGCCCTGCGGCACCCGCAGTTCCGCAGCGCCCACCGGCGAAACCGCCGAGCCAGCCAATCCGCAGGTGATGGCCAAGCGGACCGCGGTAGCAAGAGCCAACGCACCATTCGAGCTGAGGAGTTGCATGATAAGAACTGGACCGGGTCGCCCAACCGGATGAGTTGCGGTGGCGCGGCGGGCGGACTTGCCCGTTTTGACGCTCAAGGCGGGTGGTCGTAGTCACCGGCTTGGTGAACAGCGCTTTTTCTGCCGACTGCGTGCTTCATCACTCGCCGCCGTGCAGCAGCGATGCGCGCTTGAAAACGAGTCGAGTCTGGCCGGGCGCGTCGAGCGGCAGAACCAGGCGGCCGTCACGCCATCATCTCCTTGATCTGCTTGGTCGCGATGCCGATGGGGCGGTCCAGCGGCACACCCATGCAGGCGAGCAATGTGGTGAGCAGGTCGCCTTGGTTGCCCTTCACGTCCGCGATGAAGCGGCCGGTGTTGAGCGAGCCGCCGCCTTTGCCGGCGATGATGAAGGGCAGGTTTTCGCGCGTGTGCTTGTTGCCGTCCTCGAGGCCGGTGCCCCACATCATGATGCAGTTGTCGAGCAACGTGCCTTCGCCTTCGCGCAGGGTGGCCATCTTCTTCACCATGTGGGCGAACTGCTCGATGTTGAAGGCGGTGATGGCGGCGACTTTGCCCACCATTTCCGCGTTCTGATTGTGATGCGTCTGGGAGTGGTGCTCGTTCTTGAAGCCAAGCTCGGGATAGGA
>JALRCR010000347.1 GCA_023257255.1 Gammaproteobacteria bacterium
CTCCCATTGACCGGTCTCGCGGAGATGCTTCTCCACCGGCTGGTCGATGGCGGCGTTCATGAAGAAGGCCAGCACCATCGGCGCCGGGCCGTTGATGGTCATGGATACCGAGGTGCTCGGCGCGCAGAGATCAAAGCCCGAGTAGAGCTTCTTCGCATCGTCCAGGGTGGCGATCGAAACGCCGGAGTTACCGATCTTGCCGTAGATATCCGGGCGTTCGTGCGGGTCTTCACCGTAGAGCGTGACCGAGTCAAAGGCCGTCGAGAGCCGCGCCGCCGGCTGGCCGGCAGACACGTAGTGAAAGCGCCGATTGGTGCGCTCCGGCGTGCCTTCGCCAGCAAACATGCGGGTCGGGTCTTCGCCCGTCCGACGGTAGGGATAGACGCCGCCGGTGTAGGGATAGCTGCCCGGGAGGTTTTCTTTCATCAGGAAGCGCAGCCGATCGCCCCAGCCGTCAAAGCGCGGCGGCGCGATTTTCGGCACGCGGTTGTGGCTCAGCGTCTCGCGGTAGTTATCGCCTTCGACCAGCTTGTCGCGCACCTGATAGGTGTATTTCTCGCTGGTGATGCCGGTCAGCCGCGCCGGCCATTCCCGCAGCAGCTGCAGGCCTTCCGCGCCGATCACCGCCAGCGCTTCGTTGTAACGACGACGCAGTTGGCCGACGAGTTCATCACCCAGCTGGGCTTCCGGGTACGGTTCGCAGGCCGCCGGCAGGGCCACATCGCCCAGCGCTTCCAGTGCTGCCCAGCAGTGATGAGCAAGATTCGCGGCCGCCGCCGCCCGCTCCACAAAGCCGTTGATGCCGCGGCCCTGCTCGACGATTTCCGCGAGATAGCGGGTGCGCGCGCCCGGAATGAGCACCGTGGCGCGCGGCTCCTTGATGCTCACGTTCAGCTGCGGCGTCCACTTGGCTTCGTCCGCGCCAATCTTCTTTGCCAGCGTCTTGCACAAGTTGAGGAACATCCAGGTCAGCCCCGGATCGTTGAACTGGCTGGCGATGGTCGGGAAGACCGGGATTTCCTCGTCCGGCGTCATGAACGACTGATGGTTACGTTTCCACTGCTTGCGAATATCGCGCAGCGCGTCTTCGGCGCCGCGCTTGTCGAACTTGTTAAGCACGATGAGCGAGGCGAAATCCAGCATGTCGATTTTCTCTAGCTGGCTGGCCGCGCCGTATTCGCTGGTCATGATGTACATCGGCAGGTCGACCAGATCGACGATTTCCGAGTCGCTCTGACCAATACCGGCGGTTTCCACGATCACCAGATCGAAGGCCAGCGACTTCAGGAAAGCCACGGCATCGCCCAGCATCGCGCTGGTGGAAAGATGCTGTCGGCGGGTGGCCATCGAGCGCATGTAGATGCGGTCGGCGCCCAGGCTGTTCATCCGGATGCGGTCGCCGAGCAGCGCGCCGCCGCCCTTGCGCCTGCTGGGGTCGACGGCGATCACCGCGACGCGGAGCTTGTCCTGCTGGTCCAGGCGCAGGCGGCGGACCAGCTCGTCGGTCAGCGAGGACTTGCCGGCGCCGCCGGTGCCGGTGATGCCGAGCACGGGGGGCGGGGTGCCCAGCGCGGCGAGGCGGCGCTGCAGGTCCTGGCGATGGCGTTCCGGGTAGCTCTCGACCAGCGTGATCGCCTTGGCGAGCG
>JALRCR010000348.1 GCA_023257255.1 Gammaproteobacteria bacterium
TGTAGTTGGCTTTTAGTTCGTAGATGAGTTCTTCGATTTTGAGCGTGGAAATGGGGTCCAGCGCGGAGGCTGGCTCATCGAGCAGCAGCACTTCGGGCTCAATGGCGATCGCCCGTGCAATCACCAGACGCTGCTGCTGGCCGCCGGACAAGCCGAGCGCGCTCTCATGCACGCGGTCCCGCACTTCATCCCACAACGCGGCACCCCGCAGCGCAGATTCCACCGCGCGGTCCAGCACCCGACGATTTGAAATGCCCTGAATCCGCAGGCCGTAGGCCACGTTTTCATAAATCGATTTGGGAAACGGGTTGGGTTTCTGGAACACCATGCCGACCCGCCGGCGGAGATTGGCGATGTCCATACCCGGGGCGTAGATGTTTTCGCCCAAGAGATTGATAGCGCCCTCGATTCGCACGCCGTCGATCAGTTCGTTGAGGCGATTGCAGCAGCGGAGCAGCGTCGATTTACCGCAGCCGCTGGGGCCGATGAAGGCCGTCACGCGCTTTTCGGGAATGCTCATGCTGACGTTGAACAGGGCCTGCTTCTCGCCGTAGAACAGCGAGAGATTGTCGATTTTCAGACATTCCCGCGGATTTTTGGCGTCTTCGCCCGCCCGGGCGGGATGGGTCTCGGCGACGACCTGGGCCAGGCTGAGCGGTGTGTCGGACATGGCGGTATCGGGCTCCGTGTTCAGCCGGTTATTCGGCCGCATTGTATTTCTCCCGCAGGCGGTTGCGCAGTCTGATCGCCGCCAGGTTCAAGGACATGATGATGAACACCAGCAGGAGGGCTGTTGAGTAGACCAGCGGCCGTGCGGCCTCGACGTTGGGGCTCTGGAAGCCGACGTCGTAGATGTGAAAGCCAAGGTGCATGAACTTCCGCTCGAGATGCAGGTAAGGGAAGTTACCGTCGAGCGGCAGGGCGGGGGCGAGCTTCACCACGCCCACCATCATCAGCGGCGCCACTTCACCGGCGGCGCGGGCCACCGCCAGAATCAGTCCGGTCATCATGGCTGGGGTGGCCATCGGCAGCACGGTGCGCCACAGGGTTTCGGCCTTGGTCGCGCCGAGCGCGAGGCTGCCTTCACGGATAGCGCGCGGAATACGGGTGAGCCCTTCTTCGGTCGCCACGATCACCACCGGCACGGTCAGCAGCGTCAAGGTTAAAGCGGACCACAAAAGACCCGGTGTGCCTAAGGTGGGTGACGGCAGGGCATCGGCGAAGAACGCCTGATCGAGCGAACCGCCCACCAGATAAACAAAGAAGCCGAAACCGAACACGCCGTAGACCACGGAGGGCACGCCCGCCAGATTGTTCACCGCGATCCGGATCGCGCTCGTGACCGGGCCGGGCTTGGCGTACTCACGCAGGTAGACCGCCGCGATGACGCCGAAAATGGCCGGATAGACGCCGCCTTCGGTATTGGCTTCGCGCGGTTGCTCGGCGATGAATTCGCGCAATTTACGCAGATAGTGGCCGGCTTTCTCGCTGCTGCTGAGCTGGTTAGGGGCGTAAACCCGCACGACGTTCGCGAGCGACACCGGGCGCTGCTCGCCGGTAATGGTTTCGAACAGCAGTTTGTCGCGGCCAATCTCGGCGTTAAGCGTTTGCAGCCTGGTTGCCAAGGCCTGATAGCTCGCTTC
>JALRCR010000349.1 GCA_023257255.1 Gammaproteobacteria bacterium
TTCGTGGGAGGGGCTTCGCCCCGACTGAGGCTGTCGTCGAATTGGCGCTTGCGTCGCGGCGTTGCCGCTCCCACGGGAGGGGCGCGATTTGACCTTACGGCAATAAGCCCGGCATTTAGCCGCACAAACCTGCAACTGCGGCGTCTACTGCCGCAGCAGTTCAACAATCGGAATGACCCGCGCGGTGCCCGCCTGATAGTCCGCAAAAATCGGATAGGTCGCGCAGAACCGCGCGAAGTAGTAGTCACGCGTCGCACCTGCGGTCACCACCGCGGTGGCGGCAAACGTCTCGCCGCCCTTCTCCACCGTCACCGCAGGATTCTTCACCAGATTGTGAAACCACGGCGGGTTGCGATGCGCGCCGCCCATCGATCCAATGAGGCACAGATGTCCGTCGATTTCGAGGTAGAACAAGGGCACCGCGCGCGGCTCGCCGGAACGCGCACCGATGGTGGTCAGCACCAGACAGGGCACGCTGCCGAGTTCGCCGGGCAAAGTGCCGCCGTGCGCTCGCAAGGCCTGCATGACGCGGGCGTTGATCGCCGCCGTCTGGCTGCCATCGGCCTGCCAGCTGGCAGAGCCCGGGCCGTGCGCGGCGCTGACCTCGGCGGCGAGGGTGAGGAGATCCGTCCAGCCGGGAGAATTGGGATCATTCGTCATGGCGATGGCCTGCTGTGCGACATCCGTGGGATTACGCCGCAGGCTACCCGAAATGCACCCCGCCGGTCGCGCGGCCCGGGCCAACGCGTGGCGCAGGACCGCCGCTACCGCGCAGCGCGGGCGAGCTCACCCGGATAGCCCGTGCAATGCTATAAAACGCCTCCGCCCTGCGCGCCAACCAGCCCCCTTAACTGCCCATGCCGCTACTGCTGTTCCTGCTCGCTTTGGTATTGACCGCTCCGCTGACCGCCGGTGAACTCTGGCCCCGCGACCGCGAACTGGCCGAACAGTTGGACGTGGACCTCGACGAGCTGGAAGAAAAGCTCCGCATCGACCGCGCGCGCGAAGCAAGCTGGCAGGCGCAAACGATGCGCGCCTGTCAGGAATACGCCGAAACCCTGACCGGATGCACGCTGCGCGCGCCGACCATGGGCGAGCAACAGGCGTGGGCGGACAGCGGGAACTCGGTGCTGGAAAACGAATACGCGATCCGGCTGATGGACGCGGCGCACGGCAAGCCGACCGAGGACGCGCTGCGCTATCTAGCCCGCGCCTGCGCCTCGGATCAGCCGCACGCGGAAGTCACGCTGGGTTGGCTGCTACTGCATGGCATCGGCGTGCCGCGCGATGCGCGCATGGCGGCCGTCTGGAATCGCAAGGGCGCGCGGCAGGGGCACCCGGAAGGGGCCAATAATCTCGGTTTCCAGTACGAAAATGGGCTGGGCGTGCCGCGCAATCTGCAGCGTGCAAGGGACTGGTATCGCTACGCCGCAATTCGCGGCAGCGACGAGGCGCTGGCCAGACTGCAGATGCTGGAAGCCGGCGAGGAACTGGACGACGAAGACGCCGAGAATGATGCGGGGCGGGCCTGAGATGGCGACGTTGC
>JALRCR010000034.1 GCA_023257255.1 Gammaproteobacteria bacterium
GGCGAAGGTGTCCAGGCTCCTGTCACGGGCCAAGGCCGAAGGAATCATTCGCACCACCGTCGTGACCCCGCCGGATGTCTTCGTCGACGACGAGGATCGACTACGCGACCGTTTCGGACTGCTCGATGCCGATCATCGCGGCATCGGTCGGCAGCGAGCCAGGGCCAACGCCCAACATGATGCGGCCGCGCGTGAGGTGATCGAGCAGCACGATGCGCTCCGCAATCCACAGCGGATGGTGATAGCCCACGCTGACCACACCGGTGCCGAGTTTGATGTGCTTGGTGCGTTCCGCCGCGGCGGCGATGAAGACTTCCGGGGAGGCGATGATTTCCATCCCGGCCGAGTGGTGCTCGCCGATCCACGCCTCCTCGTACCCGAGCTTGTCGAGATGCTGGATGAGTGCCAGATCGCGCTGCAGGGCCAGCGTGGGGTTGGTGCCGGCGGCGTGGAAAGGCGCGAGGAAAATGCCGAAGCGCATACGATGGGTCATGGGGATCTCCGATAGCAGCAAGGGAAGGCGAACCGGGAAGGCGGGCAAATGAATGCTGGGGGCGTCCGCGTGTTCGGGCGTGCGACAGGTCGCGCGAGGCGCATTTTGCGCGGATCTGCCGAGCGCGGGAACCCATCGCGGGCTTGTCTTCCTTGCGCGGTCCGCGCCCTGGGGCCGTCCGTCCGGATGACAATCCTGACCCACAAGGGCTAGCATCGATACGCGCACTACCGCGCCAGAGGAGCTTTCAGGATGGCCGTTCTGCTGCAAGTTGATTTTCCGTTTGCGGGTCCTTTTGGCAACGACATGAGCGCGGCGCTGGGAGATCTGGCGCAGCACATTGCGGGCGAGTCCGGGCTGATCTGGAAAATCTGGACCGAGTGCGCGACCCAGCAGATGGCGGGTGGCATTTATTTGTTCAGCGATCGGACCAGCGCGGAAACTTATCTGGCGATGCATCGCGCGCGGCTCACCGGTTTCGGGATTGAGGACATCCGTGCCGTCATTTTTGACGTGAACCCGGATCTCACGCGCATCACCCGCGGCCCCGCGGATTAAGGCGCAAGTACCGTGAGCGCTCAGCCGGGGTCAGCACTGCGACATTACGTACTCGGCGTGTTGCTGGTGGTTTACACCTTCAACTTCATCGACCGCCAAATCCTGTCGATTCTCATGGAATCGATAAAGCGCGATCTGCAGCTGTCCGACCAATCGCTGGGCTTTCTCTCCGGGTTCGCGTTCGCCGCCTTCTACGCCACGCTGGGCATTCCGATGGCGCTGTGGGCCGATCGCGGGAATCGCCGCAACCTCATCGCAATTTCCCTGGCGCTGTGGAGCGCGATGACCGCAGCCTGCGGTTTGGCGCAAAACTTTGTCCATCTCGCGCTGGCGCGCATTGGCGTTGGCATCGGCGAGGCCGGCTGCAGTCCGCCGGCGCACGCGATCATTTCGGATTATTTCCATCCGCGTGAGCGCGCGACGGCGATCGGCATTTACGCGCTGGGCATTCCTTTGGGCGTGATGTTCGGGCTGTTTCTGGGCGGCTGGATTAACGAAGCCTTTGGCTGGCGCAAAGCGTTTTTTCTGGTCGGTCTTCCCGGCATTGCGCTGGCGCTGCTGGTGCGACTGACGGTGCCGGAACCGCGCCGCGGCCTGTCGGACGCGCGCGTCGACGACGGGGAGCGCCCGTCTTTTCAGGAGAGTCTGCGCTTCCTGCGGCGTCGGCCCGCGTTCCTGCATCTGTCATTCGGGGCGGGACTGGCCTGTTTTCTGGGTTATGGCCTTATCACCTGGCTGCCGGCGTTTCTGATCCGCAGCCATGGGCTCAAAACCACCGAGATTGGCCTGTGGCTAGGCTTGCTGATGGGGGTGGTGGGCGGCATCGCGATGTTTGTGGGCGGTGTGCTGGCCGACCGCCTCGGTCGTCGCGATATTCGCTGGAGCGCGTGGATGGTGTCGGTGGCCTTTCTGGTCGCGATTCCCTTCAGCGCGGTCGCCTTTCTGGTCGAATCCCCGGTGCTGGCCATGCTGTGCCTCATTCCGTCCACCGTTGCCGCCAACTTCTGGCAGGCCAGCACGCTGGCGCACGCGCAAGGGCTGGTGCGACTTCGCATGCGGGCGATGGCCTCGGCCATCTTGCTGCTGATCGCCAATATCATCGGGCTGGGCGCAGGACCGTGGGCGATCGGCGCGGTGTCGGATGCGCTGGCGCCGCGCTTTGGCGCCGACAGCCTGCGTTACAGCTTGCTGGTGTTTGGCGCGCTGGGCGTATGGGTGGCCTGGCATTTCTGGCAAGGCGGCAAACATCTCGCGCACGATCTGGGCCGCGCCGACGACCCGGCGTAGGCCGGTACGTCATCGCTTATGCCGCGGTGGCGGCTTACTTCAGGGTGGAGACTTTCATGATTACCGTTCATCAGCTGGGCCTCGCGTATGTCAAAGCCACGCGCTTTCTGAACCCCCAACGCGTGGCGATCGATGCCGGTGGCATCCGGCACGACCGTTTGTTTGCGCTGGTCGAGGCCGACGGCAAGTTCATCAATTCAGATAGTCACGCCGGCAGCATTCCGCTGCAGTTTGACTATGCGGCAGCGGCCGAGCGCTTCACGCTGCAGCTTCCGGATGGGCGACAGCTTGAAGGCCCGGCCCACGCCGACGGCGCGGCCTGGACCATCGACCACTATGGTCTGCGTGAGATCGAGGTGCAGGAAGTGGGCGGCCCCTGGACCGCGGCGCTGACCGAGTACGTCGGTCGTCCCTTACGGCTGGTCCGCTGTTTGAGCCGCGGCGGCGCGATCGATGTGTTTCCGATCACCTTCACCACCACGGGCTCGCTGCGCCAACTGGCAAGCGAGGTGGGCGCGGCCGTCGACGCCACGCGCTTTCGCGCCGGACTGGTGCTGGACCACCCGGAGCCCTATGCAGAAGACGCCTGGGACGGTCGGCAGCTGCGCGTAGGCACCGCGCTGCTGCGGGTGCGCACGGCTGTGCCCCGCTGCGGGGTGATTGGCCTTAACCCGGCCAGCGGCGTGCGCGATCAGGATGTGATGCGCAGCCTCATTCGCACCCGACCCAAAACCGGTTTGCCCGATGGCCTGCTGCCCGGCTACGCCACGCCGGGTTTCGCAACCTATGCGGAAGTGCTGGCGCCCGGGGAAGTCGCGGTGGGGGATGCGGTGGAATTGTTGCCGTAGAACGCTGCAAATCACCTGGGCGATGAACGCAAGCCAGGGCTTGCTGCCTGCGCAAATGGAGGCGCCATCGCGGCGCCTCCTTCCAAACTTCAAAGCTGTCCTCAGCCGAGATTACCCAGCAGCCCGTTGAGCTCCTGAATCTTCAGTTCGCCCTCGCGCGTCTGGCCGCCGACTTCGAGGAATTTCTTCATGTTGCGCTGACCGCTCTCGGTGCGGCAGAGCTGCTGAAACAGATAGCTTTCGTCGCGCAAACCTTCCGCCAGCGGCTTGTCGCAGGAGTTGATCGCCTGCTTCGTCAGGCGCACGGCTTCCTCGGGGAAAGACGCAATGCGGTTAGCCAGCCATTCCACATACGGACCGGCCTGGCCGGGTTCGAAGGCGCGGTTCAGATAGCCCCAACGCTCTGCCGTGTCGGCGTCCATGTCGATGCCGCCCATGATCACTTCCATCGCCCGGTTGCGGCCGATGAGATTGGGCATGCGCTGGGTGCCGGTGCCGCCGGGCAGGATGCCGAGCGGTACTTCCATCTGGTTCACAAATGTTTTGCCGCGTACCCCGAAACGCATGTCGAAGGACATCGCCAGCTCCGAGCCGCCGCCGCCGACGCGGCCCTCGATCTGCGCGATGGTGACCTTGTTCATCAGTCGATAGCGTTCGCACATGTCGTGATAGAACGCGTTGGCGTAATCCTCGTGTTTGGCCTCGCCTTCGATGGGGAATTCGAGGATCGAGGACACATCGAAGTGCGCGATGAAGAACTCCGGATTAGCGCTGCGGAGCACGAAGACGAGGAGGTTGTCGTCTGCTTCAAGCTCTAGCGACAGACGCAGCAGATCTTCAAAAAGCGGCGGGGTAATCACGTTCACCGGCGGGTTGTTGATGGTGGCATAGGCCACCCGCCCGCGAACCTGAACTGACAGAGTCTGGTAATTCTCGTACGACATGTTGTTCTCCCTCGAGCCCCGGCTGCGGCCGGGTGTTGTGGCCGTTTATTTCGGTCTTGAAGTGGTGCCGGAAAAATTCATCGGTGTCCTGACCATCCGCTTCGCGCATCGCTGGCGCGGTGGCGCGCCGCGCCAGACTACAGGAAATTCAGAGGCCGTTTGACGAACCTGCTTTACGACACAGGCCAAAAGCATGGGGGGCGGAGGAAAGTCGTTCAGGGGCCGCGGCGGGTCGGCATCACCCCGTTACACGGTCGTTGATGTAGCGCAAATGCGCCGCGCTATTGTCAGTGGCGGGCCCCGATTGCCGTGTGATTGCCACCTTGAAGGGAGCGCTGGCCAGCGTTCAACAGGGTCGGCTTCTCTGATTTCTCCCCGGCGGGTATCCGGCGACGGGGGGCGTAGCCCCCGCGTTCATCCCTGGTCGGGGGCGCGCTTCACAAAGCCGACGACCAGCAACGACCACGCGACTATCAGTCCGAGTCCCGCGCCGATGTGTGCGAGTTTGACGATCAGTTCTTGCCAGGCTGCGCCGCCGGTAGGGCCCGCCTGAGCGGCCGCAAGGGGCAACATAAGGGTGGTTCCCCACCACGCATTGGCCACCTCGGACAGGGCCATGGCCCACGTCAACCAGACCGCGAGCAGCATCACCCGGACCGACGTGCGCCCGACCCGGTGAGGCACCGCCAGCAGCAGGGTTGCCAGGGCAATGAACAACATGCCGTTGGTTACAAACTGGATGTGCGCGCCGAGGGCGAGCCGTGGGTAGGGTGTATTGGGCACGACCAGACCCCACACCAATCCGACCAGCACGAGCATCAGGCCGTGAATCAGAAGCTGCCGACTGCCGCTGTGAACGCTCATGAGAATTTCCTTCCTTGTTCGTGTCGCTACATCGAGTCCGTTTGGCGCTCACGCTCAGCCGCCTGCTCGGCGGTTTTGCGAAAGCCTGCGATTTCCCTGGGACGAGCGGGAGCATAGCCCACAGAACCGTCACATGCTTTGCTCAAGGGGGAACCACTGCACGACCCCGGGTTTGCCGAAGACCGTTGGTGTTGAGGCAGATCTGCGGCGGGCACCTGCGGTCCTCCGGCGCCCGTCGCCGCACTGGCCATGCGGTGCTCTCGATAACGGGAGACAGACCGATCGAGTACCAGCAAGGTCATTGCGATGGCGAGGACGCCGTTGTCGAAGACCTCGCTGCAATGCAGGCTCATTAATCGGACGACCTCCACCCCGTCAGCAAGGACGGAGCGGAGCCTGATTGGTGGAGGCGGCGGGACAGTGGTACCCGGGTCTTTCGGTCCGGACTGGACTATGCCTTCATCCGGGAAGTCCGGGATGCGGAGCGTGTTCCTTCATTGCTGAATCAGCGCGTTCGTAAGTCTCGCAGGGCAAGTCAGAGCTTGGCCCTCTTCTTATCCCTGGGTGTTGCCGTACCGTGCTGATTACACGGTTTAGGGGCCGCCGATGAGAGTTCCGTTTTCAACCGGCCTTCACCGGTCGGTGCGACCTATTTGATCGACCTCGGCACGTGAGTTTTACCCGCAGCGCGTCTGAGAAAAAGCAAAGGCCACGCGAGGTGGCCTTTGCTTTTGATTTGGTGGAGGCGGCGGGAATCGAACCCGCGTCCGCAAGCCCTCTGCCGTCGGTTCTACATGCGTAGTCTGTCATTTGATTTAACCGGAGGCTCCCCCGACAGACAGGGTGATCTTCCAGCGATCCCTAAAGGTTTTAGCGGTTTGGCCCCGGGCGGGCCGCGTCGCGATCTGATGAGATATGACGCCCAAAACCTGAACGCATCAGCACGGCTTCAGTTGGACGGCACCCTACCGGGGTTTAAGCGGCGAGTGCGTAGTTGTCGTCGTTGGCAACTATGTTTTTTGCAGTTGGATTTACGAGGTACTCTGCCCCTCGGCATGCCCCTCAGGTTTCGCGACCCACGTCGAAACCAAGTCGCCCCCTTTTGAGATCATCGCCAGCTTACGGGGAAAGCCCGTCGCTGCCTACCGGAGATATGGGGCGCAACGCCCGGCTTTTCAAGCCGCAAGTGGCTGATGTCAGCGATGCCGCAGCAGTCGCTGCTTGTCGCGCTGCCAGTCGCGGTCTTTCTCGGTGTCGCGCTTGTCGTGCTGCTTCTTGCCTTTGGCGAGCCCGATCTGACATTTGGCCCGGCCATTCTTCCAGTACAGCGACAGCGCAATGGCCGAGTAGCCCTTGCGCTCCACGGCGCCGATGAGATGCGCAATTTCGCTGGCGTGAAGCAGCAGTTTGCGGGTGCGCTGGGCGTCGGGCTGGATGTGGGTGGAGGCGGTTTGTAAGGGCGTGATGAGACAACCCAGCAAGAACGCTTCGCCGTCCTTCAGCAGCACGTAGCAGTCGCGGAGCTGCACCTTGCCCGCCCGCAGGCTTTTGACCTCCCAGCCCTGCAGCACCAAGCCTGCGTCCAGCCGTTCCTCGATGAAGTAATCGTGGTAGGCCCTGCGGGTGTCGGTGATTTGAGGGTCGGATTTGTGGGCGTCTTTTTTGGGTTTGTTCATGGGCTGCGCCAGACGGGGCGCCGAGTATAGCAATCGCGCCGTGCGCGGGCCTCCCGCTTTGCATGGAACCGTGTTCCGGCGCATCGCATCGGCGGCTATCATGGGCAAGCTGCAATGCAGCGACGGGCGGTGGATTGCCGCAACCAGACATTCAGTAGTAGCCCATGCCGCTCATCGACCAAGCCGAAGTAGTGCCCTACACGCCGGATGAAATGTACGCCCTCGTACATGACTTTGAGGCCTATCCGCAGTTTCTCCCCTGGTGCGAGCGGGCCTGGGTGGTCAGTCGTGAGGGCGACGCCGTCCGGGCCGGGCTCGCCGTGCGCAAAGGCGCGGTGCATTACAGCTTCACCACCGACAATCTCGGGCAGCCCCCGCATAGCATCGAGGTCAGGCTGGCGGAAGGGCCGTTCCGGCGCCTCAAAGGCAGCTGGCAATTCGCGCCCAGCGCGCTGGGCACCCGGGTGTCGCTGCATCTTGAGTTTGAATTCGAGAACCGGTTGGTGGGCGCGGCCTTGGCGCCACTTTTCAAGCTGATGACCTCGTCGCTGGTCGCTTCGTTCCGCAAACGGGCGGCGGTGGTCTATGGCCAGCGCTGAGCTGCTGGCGGTGGAACTGGCCTGGGGCCACTGCTGTGAGGCCTTGCATGTACCGCTCGGCACGACGGTGCGGGGTGTGATTGAGCGGGCTCGTTTGGCCGAGCGCTGGCCTGATCTGGATTTGAGCCAACACCGAGTCGGGATTTATGCCCGACTGGTGACGCCCGACACGCTGGTCGCCGAGGGCGACCGGGTGGAGATCTATCGCCCGCTGCTGGCCGACCCGAAGGAACGTCGCCGCCAGCGCAGTCGGGGTGACGCCGCCTAATCGACGGGCGGGGAGGTTTCTACGCCGCTGTCTGGCAGGCCGTCGTCGTCTTCGTCGGCGTTTTCCGACTTGTCGCTCCCGAATACACGTTTGAAGAAACCCTGCTTCGGTTCTGGCGCTGGCGCTTTCTCGGCTGTCTTTACGACCGGCGGCGGCGCGGCCGCGGCGGGTGCTGTAGCGGCCTCGTCCTTGCTGAACATCCGTTTCAAGAACCCTTTCTTCTCGACCGGTGCGGTCGCGGCGGCGGCGGCGGGCGCTGCGGCCGTAGACGTGGCGCTCACGGCCGCGGCGGTAGCGGCCACTGCACCGGGCGGGACATCAGGCGGCGGCTCGGATTCGGGGGGCGGAGCGACCGGACGGCGCACTATCAGTTTGCTGTCCTCGTCTTCTTCTTCCTTGGGCGCGACGCGTGGTTTCTCGCCAATAAACGGCATGGCGTTCATCGCCCGATAGACCACGTTGGGCTTTGGCCTGGGCGGCACGTCAACCTGCGCGTCCTGCCGCATGTCGACCTTGATAGGCCCTTCGGCGGCCGTCACATCACCGCTTACCTCGACCAGCTTGTTGTCCTTGAACATCAACACCACGTGGCGTTTGCGCGGCTGCTTGCGGCCCTTCTGGAAGGTGTAGATGTAGTCCCAGCGGTCTTTATGGAAGGTGTCCTGAATGATCGGCGCGCCCATGATCAGGCCGACCTTTTTCTTGTCCATGCCCGGCTGGAGCTGGGCCAGCATTTCCTGGGTGATGACGTTGCCCTGCTGCACATCCACGCGGTGGCCAATGGACCAGCGGCCGCTCTCGGTGAGTTGCTTGGGCGTAGCGCACCCGGCCAGA
This sequence comes from Gammaproteobacteria bacterium, assembly GCA_023257255.1. Classification (GTDB taxonomy): domain Bacteria; phylum Pseudomonadota; class Gammaproteobacteria. The sequence continues at coordinate 8,372 of JALRCR010000034.1, forward strand.
ACGGCGAGGGTGCAGAGGCACAGGGCGAGCGGGCGAAACTTCATGCGGTTTTCATTGCCTTGGGCGTCGGCCGGGTGAGGGTTCCGCCGCCATTCAGAGTGCTACTATTCGCTGGGTCGGCCGCCGGCCGAAACAAAGGTCGGGGCGGGTTGTGCAAGGCCCGATGGGCAAGGGGCCGCAGTATAGCCCATGCCGCCACGCTGACCAGACAACCCCTGGCAGGAAAAGGAACGCTTGAGTGGATACCTTCGGACTCCGGAAAGCCGGCCTTAAGGCCACATTGCCCCGCCTCAGAATCCTCGAGATTCTGGAGCATAACGCCGACCGGCACCTGAGTGCCGAAGACGTCTACCGCGCCTTGCTGGATGCGGGTGACGATGTGGGCCTGGCCACGGTGTACCGCGTGCTGACCCAGTTCGAGTCGGTTGGTATCGTCCAACGTCACAACTTTGATGGCTCCCACGCCGTGTTCGAGATGGACCGCGGCGAGCACCACGACCACATGGTCTGTCTGGACAATGGTGAGGTGCTGGAGTTCATGGACGCCGAAATCGAGCGTCGCCAGCATGAAATTGCCGCCGCGCACGGCTATGAACTGGAAGGCCACAGTCTGGTGCTCTACGTCCGCAAGGCGAAGCCCCCGCGCCAGACATAGCGCGCACGACCTTAGCCGGCAAGCAATTCGCGGGCATGCGCGAGGGTCTTGTCGGTCATGGTCTCTCCCGACAGCATCCGCGCGACTTCGCCAACGCGCTGCTCCCCGTCGATGTAGTCGATGGAGGTGCGGGTAGTTCCCGCGCTAACCGACTTGCCGATCAGCAAGTGCCGGCCACCGGCCGCTGCGACCTGCGGCATGTGGGTGATGCACAGCACCTGCCGCCCGCCGGCAATCGTGCGCAGCAGGCGAGCGAGCACCGCTGCGACCCGGCCGCTGACCCCGGAGTCCACTTCGTCGTACACCAGCACCGGCACGCCCGACACGCCCGCCGTCGCGACCTGAATGGCGAGGCTGATGCGGGATAACTCGCCACCGGAAGCCACCTTGCGCAGCGCGCGGGGCGGCTGGTCCGGATTGGCCGAAATCAGGAAATCGACTTCATCCAGCCCATGCTCGCTAGCCTGGGCGGCGCGGCCAAGCTGCGTCTCGAAGCGCGCGTGGGGCAAGGACAGTTCGTGCAAATAGCCGGTGACTGCACGGTCCAGCGCCGCGCCGGCGGCCGCCCGGGCTTTGCTGAGCCGGTCGGCCTGACGCGCAAAGCTGGCTTCGGCAGCCGCCACCTTGGCGCTCAGGGATTGTTCGATTTGTTCGTGATTGATCAGCGTGGCGTATTCGTCCTCCAGCCGCTGACGGAGTGCATCGAGCTCGGTCGGCTCGCAGCGATGTTTGCGGGCGGCCGCATGCAGCTCGGTCATCGTGGCTTCCATCCGGGCCAGATCGCCGGCGTCGGCACCCAGCCGGCCGGCATAGCGCTCGAGTTCGCGCTCTGCCTCGTCCAGATTGATCGCGGCCTGCTCCAGCATTTCGACCAGCGGCGCAAGTTGCGGGTCGATGCTGGCCAGTTCGCCGGCAATCTGGATGGCCTGCGCCAGCCCCTTCTTGCCGCCTCGCTGATCGCCGCCCAGCCGCAGGGCAATGTCGGCGCAGCCGTTGCGCAGGCGCTCGCCGTTGGAAGCTTTGCGGTGGGCTGCCGTCAGCGCGGCCATTGCCGTCGGATCCAGCGGCAGCGTGGCCAGTTCATCGATCTGATAGCGGAGATATTCCAGCCGGCTGGCGGCGTCGCGATAGCCCCCGCGCAGGGTCGCCAAGGCCGCTTCGGCCGCGCGCCACTCGACATAGGCCGTTGCGACAGTGGCCAGCTGTTCGCCGAGTTGGCCGAAGTCGTCCAGCAAGGCGCGTTGCGCGGGGCGCTCCAGCAGCGAGTGATGCGCATGCTGGCCGTGAATGCCGACCAGCCCGGCGCCGAAGTCTTTCAGGAACTGCACGGAGACCGGGGTTTCGTTGCAAAACGCGCGTGAACGTCCGTCGCTGCCCACCACCCGGCGCAGCACGCAGTCGTCGGTCAGGTCGATGTCGTGCTCGCGCAAGATGGCCGTCAGATCCGGCCGCTGACCGAGGTCAAACAGCGCGCTGACCGTGGCCCGCGCGGCACCGGTGCGGACGCTGCCGGAATCGGCGCGGTCACCCAGACACAGGCCCAGCGCGTCGACCAGTATGGATTTGCCGGCACCGGTCTCGCCGGTAATGACGGTAAGACCCTCCGCGAACTCCACATCGAGCTCGCGCACGATGGCCAGATCGCGAATGGTCAGGGCTTTCAGCACGGACTGCGGCCCCAGTGCAGCTTGGCGCGCAGGGTGGCGAAGTGGTCGTGACCGGTGGGATGAATCAGCCGCACCGACTCGGCGTGGCGGGTGATGCGGATGCGATCGCCCACTGCCAGCGTCGGCATGGGGTAGCCGTCGGCCGTCACCCGGGCGTCTTCGGCGTTATCGCTGGCCACATCAATTTCCACCCGCGCGCTGTTGCTGATCACAAAGGGCCGGTTGGTCAGCGTGTGCGGGCAAATGGGCACCAGCACGATGGCTTCGAGCGAGGGGTCAAGAATGGGGCCGCCGCCCGACAGGGCGTAAGCGGTAGAGCCGGTCGGGGTCGAGACAATCATGCCGTCGGAGCGCTGGGTGTGGACGAAGCGGCCGTCCACATAGGTGTTGAGCGTAATGAGTCGCGCGGTGTTCCAACGCTGGATGACGACATCGTTCAGGGCGTGCTGCACGGTCACCGGCTGGCCGTCGCGCAGGATTTCACACTGGAGCACAAAGCGGTCTTCGGCCACGAAGCGCCCGGCCAGTATGGCGTCAAGGCCAATGGTGACCTGCTGCGGGCTTAAGTCGGCCAGAAAGCCCAGCCGCCCAAGATTGACGCCCAGCACCGGGACGCGATGAGAAAAGGCCAGCTTGCCAGCGCGGAGCAGGGTGCCATCGCCGCCAATGGCGATGACCAGATCGCGGTCGGCGACGAGCTCTGCATCGCTGCCCGCACGCTGGCCCGAACTCAGGCCGTCAAAGCCGGCTACCCGGTCAACAATGACGTCTGCGGCGTGCCGCAGCAGCACCTCCAACACGGCCTGCAAGGTCTGTCGGAGCGCCGCATCGCCCGGTTTGGCCACTATCCCGATGCGTCTGAACACCCTGCTTGCTCCAGTGTCGGCGGTTGCCGACGGCAACCCTGCACCGGATTGTGCCAACTCTACCGGTCAGGTGAAACAGTGGTTCCCATGGCGCGGCGCGCGATGCTAGATTCCCCCAACTCCTTTATTTCAGGTAAGCCTCCGATGGGTGACGGCCCGCACGGAATGGAATTGTCGGAACGCGCGCAATACCTGTTCAAGACACTGGTGGAGCGCTACATCGCCGACGGCCAACCGGTGGGCTCGCGAACGCTGGCGCGCGACACCGGGCTGGAATTGAGTCCCGCCACCATCCGCAACGTCATGGCCGATTTGGAAGATCTGGGGCTAATCCGCGCGCCGCATACCTCCGCCGGCCGCGTGCCCACCGCGCGCGGCTACCGCTTTTTTGTGGATTCCATCCTGACCTATCGCGAACCGGCGCTGTCCGACGTGCGCCGCTTTGCCAACGACCTGCAGCACGAGGGCGATGTACGGCGCTTGCTGGAAAAAACCTCCACCCTGCTTTCCGACGTCACGCAATTTGTGGGGCTGGTGATGGTGCCCATCACCGAGCAGCGGGCCCTCCGTCAGGTCGAGTTTCTGCCGCTCAACGACAACCGCGTGCTGGCCATTCTGGTGGTCAACGAGCGCGAAGTGCAGAACCGCATCATCCGCACCCCGCGCCGCTACACACCGTCCGAGCTGACCGAAGCGGCCAATTACCTGAACTCCGCCTTTGCCGGTAAGGACGTCCGCGCGGTCAAACGCGACCTCCTGGCGGATATGAGCGCCACGCGCGACGAAATGAACCGCATGATGCAAACGGTCATCGAAATGGCCGGCCAGCTGTTCCCCGACGAGCAGACCGGCAAAGACTATGTGGTGGCTGGCCAGACCAATCTCATGGGGCTGACCGAGCTGTCGGATCTGGACAAGCTGCGGGCCCTGTTTGAGGCGTTTAACCGCAAGCGCGACGTCCTGCACCTGTTGGATCAGGCGCTCAATGCCAACGGCGTTCAGATCTTTATTGGAGAGGAATCCGGCTATCAGGCCTTTGACGGCTGCAGCATCGTGACCTCGACCTACGGCCCCAAGGGCGAGACCATGGGCGTGCTGGGGGTGGTCGGTCCGACCCGCATGCCCTACGAACGGGTCATCCCGATTGTCGACCTGACTGCCAAAATGCTGGGAGCGGCCTTGAATTCCCGGCAGTAGTCCCCATCTCCCGCAACGACTGACTTTTACACCCTCGCCGCCTGACCGGCGACCGCCCCGCCGGTCGACGCCGGACGTGCGGCGTACTGTTCTGGAGGAACCAGTGACGAATCAAGACGAACCGGCCGCGGTCGACGCCGCCAGCGCCGAAGATCCCCGCCTGCAAATGGAGGCCGAAATCGAGCGCCTGCGCGCCGACGTTGACCGCTTCCGTGACGAGATGCTGCGGGCGCGGGCCGAACTCGACAACGTTCGCAAGCGTGCCCAGCGCGACGTCGAGGCCGCCCATAAATATGGCGTCGAAAAACTGGTGGAAAACCTGCTGCCGGTGAAAGACAGCCTCGATCTTGGCCTCTCCGCGGCGAATTCGGCGGATTTGAAAAGCCTGCGCGAAGGCATGGAAATGACCGTGCAACTGTTTGATACCGCCTTGACCCGCATCGGGGTGCAGGCGATTGAGGAGGCAGGCGTGCGCTTCGACCCCGAACAGCATCAGGCCATGATGATGGAACCCAGCGCAGAGGCTGAAGCCGGTGCCGTACTGCGCGTTCTCCAAAAAGGCTATCGCATGAGCGACCGGCTGGTCAGGCCGGCGATGGTGGTGGTGGCAAAAGCACCGGATGCCCCCGCCGGCTCTTGAGTATCAGCGCACCGACCCCATATCCGGGTTCAACACGGGAGCAGGGCTCCCTGATTCGATTCAGACATCATCACGAGGCACCCCATGGCAAAAATTATCGGCATCGACCTCGGCACGACGAACTCCTGCGTCGCCGTGCTTGAAGGTGGCAATCCCAAGGTCATCGAGAACAGCGAAGGCAACCGGACCACGCCGTCCATCATCGCCTTCACCAACGACGACGAAGTGCTGGTTGGTCAGTCGGCCAAGCGGCAGGCGGTGACCAATCCCACCAACACGCTGTTTGCCGTCAAGCGCCTGATTGGCCGGAAGTTCAAAGACGACGTGGTGCAGCGCGACGCCAAGATGGTCCCCTACAAGATCGTGGGCGCCGACAACGGCGACGCATGGGTGGATGTGCGCGGCAAGCGCATGGCGCCGCCCGAAATCTCGGCCCGTGTGCTGCAGAAAATGAAGAAGACGGCTGAAGACTATCTGGGCGAGGAAGTGACCGAAGCCGTTATTACCGTGCCCGCCTACTTCAACGACTCGCAGCGTCAGGCGACCAAGGACGCCGGCCGCATCGCAGGGCTTGAGGTCAAGCGCATCATCAACGAGCCGACCGCCGCAGCGCTCGCGTTCGGCATGGACAAGAAGGAAGGCGACGCCAAAATCGCGGTCTACGACCTTGGCGGCGGCACCTTCGACATCTCCATCATCGAAATCGCTGAAGTCGACGGTGAGCACCAGTTTGAGGTGCTCTCCACCAATGGCGACACCTTCCTGGGCGGCGAAGACTTCGACCTCAAGCTCATCGAGTTTCTGGCCGGTGAGTTCAAGAAAGAGCAGGGCATTGACCTGCACAACGATCCGCTGGCGCTGCAACGCCTGAAGGAAGCGGCGGAGAAGGCGAAGATCGAGCTGTCCTCGAGCGCGCAGACCGACGTCAACCTGCCCTACATCACGGCCGATGCGACGGGTCCGAAGCACCTCAACGTCAAAATCAACCGCGCCAAGCTGGAATCGCTGGTCGAAGATCTGGTTTCCCGCACCATCGAGCCCTGCCGGATCGCGCTGAAAGACGCCGGCCTCAAGGCCAGCGACATCGACGACGTCATTCTGGTCGGCGGTCAGACCCGCATGCCCAAAGTGCAGGAAGTGGTGAAGAACTTCTTCGGCAAGGAACCGCGCAAAGACGTCAATCCGGACGAAGCGGTGGCGGTGGGTGCGGCGATTCAGGCCGGTGTGCTGGGTGGTGATGTCAAAGACGTGCTGCTGCTCGACGTCACCCCGCTGTCGCTGGGTATTGAGACCCTCGGCGGCGTGATGACCAAGCTGATCGAAAAAAACACCACGATTCCGACCAAAGCCTCGCAGACCTTCTCGACCGCCGACGACAACCAGGGCGCGGTGACCGTGCATGTGTTGCAGGGCGAGCGCGAGCAGGCGGCGGCCAACAAGTCGCTGGGTCGCTTTGATCTGGCAGATATTCCGCCGGCGCCGCGCGGCGTGCCGCAAATCGAGGTGACTTTCGACATCGACGCCAACGGCATTCTGAATGTGTCGGCCAAGGACAAAGCGACGGGCAAGCAGCAGTCGATCGTCATCAAGGCCTCGAGCGGTCTGTCGGATGAGGAAATCCAGCGCATGGTCCGCGATGCCGAAGCGCATGCCGACGAGGACCGCAAGTTCCACGAACTGGTCACGGCCCGCAATCAGGCCGACGCGCTGATGCACGGCACCCGCAAGGCGCTGGAGGACCTGGGCGAGAAAGTCGATGCGGGCGAGCGCACGGCGATCGAGGCCGCGATGGAAGAGCTGAAGGCGGTGCTGGGCGGCAACGACAAGGACGCCATCGAAGCAAGCGCCAAGAAGCTGGCCGAGCTTTCGGGTAAAGTCGCGCAGGCCGCCTATCAGGCGGAACAGGCGGCTGGTGCCCAGGGCGAAGCCGCCACCGACGGCCATGCGCCGGCGGGTGGCGACGACGACAACGTGGTCGACGCCGACTTCGAAGAAGTAAAAGACCGCAAATAAGGCACACCTTAACAAGCTCACGCAGAACCGGCCCGCTGGCGCACTCGCGCCGCGGGCGCGGGCGTGTCCGGGGCAACTGAACGGCTATGGCGAAGCGAGATTTCTACGAAGTGTTGGGCGTGGGGCGAGACGCCGATGAAGCCGAATTAAAAAAGGCTTACCGGCGGCTGGCCATGAAATACCACCCCGACCGCAATGACGGCGACAGCGAGGCCGAGGAGCGGTTCAAGGAAGCCAAAGAGGCGTTTGAAGTCCTGAGCGATCAGCGCAAGCGCAGTGCCTACGACCAGTTCGGCCACGCCGGCGTTGACCCCTCTGCCGGTGGCGGTGGCGGTCCGGGCGCGGGCGGCTTCGGCGATATTTTTGACTCCGTGTTCGGCGATATTTTCGGCGGCGGTGGGGGCGGGCGGGGTGGCTCGCGCGCCTATCGCGGTTCGGATCTGCGCTATGACCTTGAGATGTCGCTGGAAGAAGCGGTGCGCGGCAATGAGGTCAAGATCCGGATCCCGACTCTCGTGCACTGCGAAACCTGCGACGGTCACGGCAGTCGCTCCAAATCCGCGCCTGAAACCTGCAGCACCTGTAACGGGCTCGGACAGGTGCGGATGCAACAAGGTTTTTTCTCCGTCCAGCAGACTTGCCCCAACTGTCGCGGGCGCGGCAAAACCGTGCGCGACCCTTGCGGCAGCTGCGGCGGGAGCGGCAAGTCGCGCGGGCACAAGACCATATCGGTCAAGGTGCCGGCGGGCGTCGACACCGGTGACCGCATTCGCCTGTCCGGTGAAGGCGAAGCCGGGCAGAACGGCGGTCCGCCGGGCGACCTCTACGTGAATGTGGTGGTGCGAGATCATCAGATCTTCGTGCGCGACGGTAACGACCTGAAATCCGAAGTGCCGATCAATTTCGTGACGGCCGCGCTTGGCGGCGAACTTGAAGTGCCCACGCTGGACGGGCGCGTGATGCTGAAGATTCCGGCCGAAACCCAGAGCGGCAAGATGTTCAGGCTGCGCGGCAAGGGCGTGCGTTCGGTGCGTAGCAGTGCCACCGGCGATCTGATTTGCCGCGTGACCATCGAGACGCCGGTAAATCTCACCCGACAGCAAAAAGACCTGCTACGCGAATTCGGCGAATCGCTGGCCGGCGAAAACGGCAAGCACAGCCCCCGCGCCAGTTCCTGGCTGGACGGGGTGAAAAAGTTTTTTGACGACATGAAGTTTCCCTGAGCGCTGGAGCCCAGATGCCAAAAATTGCAATTGCCGGCGTCGCTGGACGCATGGGACGCACGCTGGTTGAACTGGCGCGCGCCGAGCCCGAACTTTCGCTGGTCGCGGGGTTTGAGGCGCCGGGCTCGCCGTTTCTGGGGCAGGACATTGGCCTGCTCGCCGGCGGTAGCGCGCTGGGTGTCAGCGTCGCGGCCGACAGCGAACTCCGCACGACCGACTTTGACGTCCTGATCGATTTCACCACCATTGAGGCCACGCTGGCGCATCTGGAAGATTGCGTGGCCAGCGGTCGGCGGATCGTCATCGGGACCACCGGCTTCGGCGACAAGCGGGCTTTGATCGAGGCCGCGTCGGGACAGATCGGGGTGGTCTTTGCGCCGAATATGAGCGTGGGCGTCAACCTCTGTTTCAAGCTGCTGGAACTGGCGGCACAGGTACTGGGCGACGAGGTCGATGTCGAAATTGTCGAAGCCCACCATCGGCACAAGCTGGATGCGCCGTCTGGCACTGCGGTGCGGATGGGCGAGGTGGTGGCCGACGTGCTGGGGCGCGACCTCAAGGACTGCGCGGTCTATGGCCGTCAGGGCATTACGGGGGCGCGGGACCGCAAAACCATCGGCTTTGCCACGGTGCGCGCGGGCGAAATTGTGGGCGACCACACGGTGATGTTTGTCGGGGCGGGCGAGCGGGTGGAAATTACCCATCGCGCGCAGAGTCGCGCCACGTTTGCCGGCGGGGCGCTACGGGCCGCCCGCTGGCTGGCGGCACGCGGTCCTGGACTCTACGACATGCAGGACGTGCTGGGCCTGCGCGAGAAATAGCGGAAACAGCGTGAACTGCCGGGCGCGATTGCGGAACTCATCCAGTAGACACCTCAGGGCGTAACCGGGAGAAAGGAGGGATCGATGGACCACGCCACACTCGACACCTTGCCCGCGCTCAGCCCGGCATCTGCCGACGCGCGAGACCTCGCCCTGATCGACCGCATTACCGGCGGGGAACGTGCGGCCTTCGATAGCCTCTACCGGCACTATTACGGGCGCCTGATGGATTTTCTCACCCGGATGCTCAAACGCCGGGAACTGGCCGAAGAAGTCGTCAACGACACCATGTATGCCGTGTGGACCAGTAGCGCCGCCTTCGGCGGGCGGTCGCGGGTATCGACCTGGATTTTTGGCATTGCCTACAAGAAGGCCTTGAAACGGCTGGAGCGCGAGCGGCGGAGCGCGGCCGATTCGCTGGACGACGCGCCTGAAGTGGTCGACGAGCAGGATCCGCTGGCGGAACTGGACGCAGCCCAGCTGTCGCGTCATCTGGATGCCGCCCTTCAGCGCCTGACGCCGGCGCATCGCAGCGTGGTTGAACTCACTTTTCTGCTCGACTACTCCTACGAAGAGGCCGCGGAAATCGTGGGCTGTCCGGTGAATACGGTTAAAACCCGGATGTTCCATGCACGGGCGAAACTGCGCCTGCTGCTGGCCGCCTGCCTGGGGCGCAAGGCCTGAGACCGGAGGGCACGCCATGAAGACACCAGAGTCCGCCACCATCATTCCCTTCGACGCTCGCCACGAGCGCTGCGCCCAGCTGTTGCCCTGGTGGGTCAACGGCACCTTGTCGGCTGAGGAGCGACAACTGGTACGCGGGCACCTCGGGCAGTGCTCGGCCTGTCGTCAGGACGTGGCGCAACTCGAACTGCTGGCCCGCCATATCCGTGCGCCAGCGGTCGACAGCCGCTGCGAAGACGCCCTGCGCCGACTCCACGCGAAAATTGAACTGCCGCGCCGTGCCCGGCGCCCGCTGCCCTGGGCGGCCGCCGCCGTGCTGGTCCTGGTCTTCGGCCTGACCAACGCCACGTCCCGACACGCCGAAGCGAATACGTCGTGGTTGCGCAATATGGGCTTGAGCAAAATGCAGCAGGCCCCGGTGCTCGGCAACGACGCGCGTCCGTTGATGGCACGGTTGGTGTTCTACAACGATATTACGGAAGGCCAACTGCGGGCCTTGTTGCTGTCGGTCGGCGCGGAACTCGTCGAAGGGCCCACCGACCGGGGCGTATACACAATCTCTATCAATCCCGGCCGGCAAGGGCCGGCAGCGACGCAGGCGCTGGCCCGCTTGCGGCATTCCGGACAGGTGGTCTACGCCGAACCCACCTTACCGAATGCCATTTCTGACATCGGCGGCTGGTAGGTCGATCACGGACCGGGCGCGTAGCCAAGACCGGCCTGCATTGTTAAGGTGACCGGGCTGCTTCGTTTCCCGGGAGCCCCATCTCATGAGCACACTGCGCGCGGCCGTGATCGGCGTCGGCTATCTCGGCAATTTCCACGCCCAAAAATATCTCGCCCTGCCCGGGGTAACACTCGTCGGGGTGGCCGATACGGACGCCGAACGGGTCGCGGCGGTGGCCGCCAAGTGCGGCGTCATGGGCACCACCGACTACCGCGAACTGCTGGCGAAGGTCGATCTGGTGTCGATCGTCACGCCGCCCGCCACCCATTTCGCCATCGCCCATGCTGCCCTCGAAGTCGGGGTTCACGTGCTGGTGGAAAAGCCCGTGACCGAGCACGTCGCCGAAGCCGAGGCGCTAATCGCCCTCGCGCAGGCTCGCCGGCTGGTCTTTCAGGTCGGTCATCTGGAGCGCTTCAATCCGGCGGTGCTAGCGCTCCGTCCTCTGGTAACCGCCCCAATCCACATCGAGGCGCGCCGGATGGCGCGCTACAAGGAGCGCGGGACCGAAGTCGACGTGGTGCTCGACATGATGATCCACGACATCGATATCGTGCTCAGTCTGGTCGACAGCCCGCTGGTCAGCATCGAGGCCACCGGTCGCGCGGTGGTCACCGACAGCATTGATATTGCCGATGTGACGCTGCGCTTTGCCTCGGGTTGCGTGGCTGAGCTGGCGGCGAGCCGGGTGCATCTGGAGACGGTGCGGGCCATGAAGGTGCTCCAGCCCGACAGCTGGCTGGCGATCGATTTTGCCAACCACGCGCTGCTGAGCGGCGCCCGGCAGGCGGATGGTGAGCCCGCTGCTGCGCGCGATGTGCCGCTGCACACGCAAAGTCTGGTGCGTAGCGACGCCCTGATGGATGAGATCAGCTCGTTTGTTGACGCCGTGGGCCGCGGCCACGACCCGGCCGTGACCGGTGAAGACGGCAAGCGGGCGCTGGAAGTGGCAGTGGCTATCGCGCAGCGGATAAACCGGCAGGCGAGCAGCCTGGCCCGGGCAGGCACCGGGCACTGAACGGGCAATCAGAATCTGGTCTGGAACGCCCGGTTCGGGATTTTTTCCACGTCTACGAACAGCAACTGACCGTCGGCCTCCACCTGACAGACCAGCCGCACGAGGCGCGAACCGCGGCAAGGGCCGGCCACACAGCGCCCCGAACCCGGCTCGAACAGCGCGCCATGCAGCGCGCACTGCAGGTTTTCGTGGTCGCGGTCAAAAAACGAGGAGGCCTGCCAGTCCAGTCTCACGCCGGCGTGCGGGCAGTTGTTGAGAAACGCCCCGATCACCCCGCGCCAGCGCACGAGAATGATGGGCAGGGTTCGATTGCCGTCGCTAAGGGTATGGCTCTGGGCCTCCCCCTCGGCGATGTTGATACTGAGCCGTACGTCCATCGGCGTCCTTTTTGTTATGGCCAGAGGCGTCGCGGTGCTTTCCGAAGCCCGCCGGCGTCGCGTACAATCCCGCTCAATTCAAGCATGGGAACCGCCGGTCGGTCGTTCCCTTTTTTTATGTCAGAAATGCCCAAGTGACCACCCAAGCGATCCTAGCGCTGGCTGATGGCACGGTCTTTTACGGCCTGTCGATCGGTGCCCACGGCTATGCCGTCGGAGAAGTCGTATTCAATACGGCGATGACCGGCTATCAGGAAATCCTGACCGATCCGTCTTACGACCAGCAACTCGTGACCCTGACCTATCCGCATATCGGAAACGTTGGGACCAATCCGCTCGATGACGAGTCCGGCAAAGTACACGCCGCCGGCCTCATCATCCGCGATTCTTCAATGGTGGCAAGCAGTTGGCGCTCAAGCATCAGCCTGACCGATTATGCGCAGGCTGAAGGCCTGGTCGCCATCGCCGAAATCGATACCCGCCGCCTGACCCGACTTCTCCGTGACAAGGGCGCCCAGAACGGCTGCATCGCCGCTGGCCCGCAGGTCACGGCGGAGGAGGCGCTGGCCCGGGCCCGGGCGTTCCCCGGCCTGAATGGCGCCGACCTTGCCCAACGCGTCACCACCCGCACGCCCTACGTGTGGCGCGAAGGGTCCTGGCAACTTGCCGGTAACCAGCATCGCCAGCCGCTAGGCGACGGCCAATGGCGCGTGGTCGCGTTTGATTACGGCGTAAAACGCAACATCCTGCGCATGTTGGCCGACCGCGGCTGCGATATTCACGTGCTGCCGGCCACGGCCAGCGCCAGCGAATGTCTGGCCTTGAAGCCCGACGGGGTTTTTCTGTCCAACGGCCCGGGCGATCCATCGGCTTGCGACTACGCCATCGCCGCCATTCGCGAACTGTTAGGTTCGGGCTTGCCGATGTTCGGCATCTGTCTCGGTCACCAGCTGTTGGGGCTCGCCAGCGGCGCACGCACGGTGAAGATGAAATTCGGTCACCACGGCGCCAACCATCCCGTGCAGGATCTGCGCACCGGGCAGGTCGCAATTACCAGCCAGAACCACGGTTTTGCGGTCGATGAAGCCACGCTGCCCGACATTCTGGTCGCCACCCATCGTTCGCTGTTCGACGGCTCGCTACAGGGTATCGCGCACGCTCGCGTGCCGGCATTCGGCTTCCAGGGTCATCCAGAGGCCAGTCCCGGTCCGCACGACATCGGCTACCTGTTTGATCAATTCATCGAATCCATGCGTCGTCATCGCAGCCCCTGACCCAGCGGTCACAAGTAAGCCATGCCCAAACGGACCGACATAAAATCCATCCTCGTCATTGGCGCCGGCCCGATCGTCATCGGTCAGGCCTGCGAGTTCGACTATTCCGGCACCCAGGCCTGCAAGGCGCTCCGCAAGGACGGTTACCGGATCGTGCTGGTGAATTCGAACCCCGCCACCATCATGACGGACCCTGACACGGCCGACGCCACCTACATCGAGCCGGTGCGTTGGCAGACGGTAGAAAAAATCATCGAGAAAGAGCGCCCCGACGCCATCCTGCCCACGATGGGCGGACAGACGGCGCTGAACTGCGCGCTCGATCTGGCGCGTGAAGGCGTGCTGGCCAAATACGGCGTGCAGCTGATTGGCGCGTCCGAACGCGCGATTGAAATGGCAGAAGACCGCGAGAAATTCCGCGAAGCCATGACCCGCATCGGTCTGGCATCGCCCCGCTCGCTGGTGGCGCACACGCTGGAAGAAGCCGAACGGCATCAGGCAGTTCTCGGCTTCCCTACCGTCATTCGCCCGTCCTTCACCTTGGGCGGCACCGGTGGCGGCATCGCGTTCAATCGCGAGGAATTCGCCGAAATTTGCACCCGCGGGCTGGATGCCTCGCCGAGCCATGAAGTCCTGATCGAAGAGTCCGTGCTGGGTTGGAAAGAGTACGAGATGGAAGTGGTCCGCGACCGCAAGGACAACTGCATCATCATCTGCGCGATCGAAAATCTGGACCCCATGGGCATCCACACCGGGGATTCGATCACCGTCGCCCCGGCGCAAACCCTGACCGACAAGGAATACCAGCTGCTGCGCAACGCCTCCATTGCGGTGTTGCGCGAAATCGGCGTGGAAACCGGCGGCTCCAACGTGCAGTTCGCGATCAACCCGCTCAACGGCGAGATGGTCGTGATCGAAATGAATCCGCGAGTGTCGCGTTCCTCGGCGCTGGCGTCCAAGGCCACCGGCTTCCCGATCGCGAAAGTCGCGGCGCGCCTCGCCGTGGGCTACACGCTGGACGAACTCGCTAACGAAATCA
>JALRCR010000350.1 GCA_023257255.1 Gammaproteobacteria bacterium
GCGTATAGCCGGCCGGGCCCATGCCGACCACCAGCACCTTGCGGCCGTTGAACGGCAGCATATACGGGCGTTTGACGTTCAGCGGGTTCCAGCGCGTCAGGAGCCCGTAGATCTCGAAGCCGTACGGCAGGTCGAGCACATCGGTCAGCACGTTGGTTTCGATCTGCGGAATATTGACCGGCTCGGTCTTCTGGTAGATGCAGCCCTTCATGCAGTCGTTGCAAATGCGGTGACCGGTGCCCGGGCACATCGGGTTGTCGACCACCACCAGCGCCAGCGCGCCGATGTTGTCGCCCTGCCGCTTCAGCACGTGCATCTCGGAAATCTTTTCGCCCAGCGGGCAGCCGGCGGCGGTCACGCCCAGCGCGTTGACCTTGAAGCTGGCGTCTTTCTTGTTGCGCATGCCCTTGGAGCAGGAGTCGGCATCGCGGTCGTGGCAGTAGATGCAGTGGTCCACTTCGTACAGCACGTGGCGCTGACCGTAGCGCGGATCGGTCAGCTTGAAGCCGTCGCGGCGGCGGCGATGGTGCTCGGGGCCCATCCAGGTGGTAAAGCCGTCGCGCTGATTCTCGATAAAGTGCACCAGGTGCTGCACGTCGGTTTTCGCCGGTTCCTTGAAAATCACCCAGTGCTGCGCGGTGGGCCACGTCACGGCGCCGGTCGACAACAGGAAACTCCATTCGGCGAAGGAACGTTCGGCGGCGGCCAGCTGTTCAGCGGTGTCGCCCCCTTCGGGCAGGTTGGCGAGGAAAGTGGTGGACGCCTCGAGCAGGCCGGCGCTCATGAGGCCGGCGCGCGCGATGGCATATTCCTCATCGCCCGGCCGACGGCCGTCGCTGGTGGCGGCGGCACCAAGTTTGCGTACCAGCGTGGTGAGGGCATCAAAGCGGGTGGCGTCAACGCTCTGCCCCTTGAAGCGCTTGGCGAGCGTCGCCACAAATTCGTTGCGGAACTTGAGCACCGTGTCGTCTTCGTCGCGAATCGCCGCGCGCTGCGCGCCCCAGGCGTCTTCGATGCCGAACAGCTTCGCGATGAAGCTGCCGACGTGCGGCGCGGTATCGGTCAGCACGGCGGAAATATCTTCCGGCGTCATGCCTTCACCCTGATTGGCGCAGTAGGCGGCGTAGCGGGCGGCCAATGCAGGATCACCGGCGGTCAATTGGGTGGTGAAATCACCGTACAGCCGGGCCAGCGACTGCGGGCTGTAGAGGTCGGCATAGGCGTAGCCCGGCAGGCCAAGCGTGAGGGCGGGCGCGGTGTTCGAAGGGGCGGTAGTGGCAGTCATTGGGCTCCGGGCGCGGTGGCGCAGACAGGTTTCACCATACGGTAACGTATGGAATTGTAGAGGGTCGCGACGGGGGGCTGCAATCCAGAAGGGGCGCCCCCGCCCAAGCGCTTAGTCGGCCGCGCCCAGCAAGGCGCCGCTCGCCCGTAGCTCGGCAATCGCGGCTTCGCTGTAGCCCAGTTCGTGCGCAATCGCGCTGCCGTGCTCACCCGGCGCCGGCACGTGCTTGCCGGCGCGGCCGGGCTCGTGGCGATACATC
>JALRCR010000351.1 GCA_023257255.1 Gammaproteobacteria bacterium
GGCGTTGACGGTCTCGGCGTTGACCCGCAGCTGGATGGCGTAACCCACGGGCGCGGGCGGCGGCGTGATGAGGCCGAGCGTTTCGAGCGTCGCGCCGGCGGCCACCGCCAGCTGTAGACCCACCAGATCGCAGCCCAGGATTTCCTCGGTGATGGTGTGCTCCACCTGCAGGCGCGGGTTCGCCTCGATGAAATAAAACGCGTTGGCGGCGACGTCGACCAGAAACTCGAAGGTGCCGAGGCTGAGGTAGCGCACCTCGCGGGCGAGGGTCAGCGCGGCGTCCAGCACGCGCTCAAGCAGCGCCGGATCGAGATGCGGCGCGGGCGCAATTTCGATCACTTTCTGATGCCGGCGCTGCAGGCTGCAGTCGCGCTCGCGGAAATGCGTGACGCCGCCCTGCCCGTCGCCCAGCACCTGCACTTCAATATGCCGCGCGGTGGCGATGAAGCGTTCGGCGTAGATGGTGCCGTCGCCAAACGAGGCGGCGGCTTCCTGCTGGCAGCGGGTCAGCGCGCTTGCCGCGTCAGCGCCGGTGCTGAGCACCTGCATGCCGCGCCCACCACCGCCGGCAGCGGCTTTCAGGATCAGCGCGGCGTCCGGCCCCAGCTGCGTCTGGAAGGCTTGCAGGGCGGCCGCGTCCGGCAGCGCGCCCGAGGCGTCCAGCACCGGCACGCCGCAGCGGGCGGCCAGCGCGCGGGCGGCCAGTTTGTCGCCAAACAGCTTGAGCTGGGCGGGCGTCGGGCCAATGAAGCGTAGGCCGGCGGCGGCGCAGGCCGCGGCGAATTCGCCATTCTCGGCAAGGAAACCGTAGCCCGGATGGATGGCGTCGCAGTTCGTCGCCTGCGCCGCGGCGATTACCGCGTGCTGGTCGAGATAGGCCCGCACGCCGTGCGCCGGCAGCGCCGCTGCGTGTTCGGCGCGGCGCACGTGCAGCGCATCCGATTCATCCGTGCTGTAGAGCGCGACCGGCGTCAGCCCCGCATCCGCCACGCCGCGCGAGAGGCGCAGCGCAATTTCGCCGCGATTGGCGACCAGCACTCGTGTGAAACTCATCGGGCGACGCTCGCCATGGCCAATACTCCCCGGTCGCCCGCACGGCAGGTGCGGAACATCGTTCAAGGCATCACGCGGGTGATGCGGCGGTATCCCCGCATGGTATGCGGGCGGGGCGGGATGGGCCAGCGGGGCGGGTGGGCGCATCGCGGATTAGCCCATTCGCCGCCGGCACGCCCACCCTGTAGGCGCGCGAGTCTGCCTCGAACCACATTCGTGGGAGGGGCTTCCTGCCCCGACTTGAGCTGTCGTTGACTTGCCGCTGGTGTCGCGGCGTTGCCGCTCCCACGGTGGATGCACGGGGGCTGATTTGGCGGTAGAGCCAGGAGCTCCTGCAGGAACAGCATTCGACCTCCAACCGCATTCGTGGGAGGGGCTTCCTGCCCCGACTTGAGCTGTCGTTGACTTGCCGCTGGTGTCGCGGCGTTGCCGCTCCCA
>JALRCR010000352.1:0-237 GCA_023257255.1 Gammaproteobacteria bacterium
AAACTTGCTTGACCACGACCTTTGAGTTCGGGGTCTACGGCCGCGACTACAACGTGAACATCAGCAATGCCACCGTTTGTGATCCACGCTTTTGTACCGTTTAATACCCACTCGTCATTGGCTTCGTCATAAACAGCACGTGTACGTAAATTTGAAACATCGCTACCTGCGTCGGGTTCGCTGACACAGAACGCACCGAGTTTCACATCGTCAGCGGTGCCATAACACTGCGGCACC
>JALRCR010000352.1:247-1491 GCA_023257255.1 Gammaproteobacteria bacterium
CTGGCGTGCCGTTGCCGGCGATACCTGCTGCTGCAAGACCTGAGCCCATGATCGCCATGCCGATGCCAGCGTCGCCCCAGAAAAGTTCTTCGATTGCGACAACCATCGTCAGACCAGTTGGGTCAGACATTGCATTCATGATGAAATCGAGACCGTAGAGACCAATCTTGGCTGCTTCTTGAACAACTGGCCACGGAAATTCTTCGCGTTCGTCCCACTCGTGCGCGGCGGGGCGAATTGTGTCAACAGCGAACTGATGCACCCAATCTTTGAGTTGAAGTTGATCGTCGTTGAGCGAGAGTGAGAAATCAGCCATGGCTACAAGTTATCCGCGACGAAGCGTGGTGCCAGCCTTGGTGGTTTCGACGAGATAGCCAAGTGCCTGCAATTCGGCACGCAATTTGTCGGCAGTGGCGAAATCTTTTGCAGCACGGGCTGCGTCTAGCGCGGCGGCTTTTACCTGTGCGTCAGCGTCAACTTCTTTAGCAACATCAAGTTGTAAACCAACTGCGATGCACATTTCGCGCACGGCCGACGCCACACTCGCAGCGCTTTGGTTGTCGCCTGCATCAACTGCGACGTTGGCGCGACGCACAGCGTCAAACAACACGCCCATCGCCACGGGTGTATTCAAGTCGTCGTTCATCGCTGCGCGAAATGCATCGAGCGTTGCGACATCTGGTGTTGCGGTCAACGAACTAGTGCGAGCAGCAAACGAGTCGATGCCAGCAAGCGCGTTGACGGAAGCATCAATATTGTCGAGACCAACTTTGACTGGCGAACGATAATGAGTTTGCAACAACAACATTCGATAGGCGCGGGCGTCGTAACGGTCTAGCAAGTCGGGCAAGTTAGTGACGTTGCCCAAACTCTTGGACATTTTTTCGCCTTCGGTATCGACGACGAATCCGTTATGCATCCAATGATGTGCGAAATCTTTGCCCAGCGCAACTGCTTGCGCGCGTTCGTTCTCGTGATGTGGAAATCGCAAGTCAGCACCACCGCAATGCAGATCGAAACCTTCGCCAAGTAATTCAAGACTCATCACGACACACTCGCTATGCCAACCTGGTCGACCTTCACCCCACGGCGACGGCCATGCAGGCTCACCTGGTTTTGAAAACTTCCACAACACAAAATCGGCGGGGTGCTTTTTTTGGTCGGCGCCGAACACATTGCGATCGCCACCGCCAGCCAACATGTCGTCGATGTTTTGGTGCGCGAGCAAGCCATAATCTGCCACG
>JALRCR010000353.1 GCA_023257255.1 Gammaproteobacteria bacterium
GCACCATTTTCGATTTTGATACCCCGTGCAGATCGACATAGCTTGGCAGGAGATATTTCACCCCCAGCGCGCTCAGCGTGTCTTCCGTGACGGGATTGGGTATCAGGGTGGCAGCGGCAGGTTTGGCGGTCATGACGTCCTCGTTGATCGGTTAGTGGAGTCCGGGGAGCAGAGACCGTGCCAAACGCGGCCCGCATTCACTCGGGGGGTTTGGTCTCGGCGCGCCGTTAATGGCGCCCGCTCATGGTGCATGAACCCGGGCAGGCAGCAAAGTTTCGGTGCGGCCGGTGGCCGTGACGACGGACGGACACGCAACGCGCCCCCCTGAAGCACCGCCGCTCGATCTGGAGGGCTTGGCGCTGGCGTCGCGGCGGCGCCGCTCCCACGGAGGGCACTGCCTGCCAGGCGCTTTTCGCCAACTGAATCGCGACCGCTCGCGCCGGGTGAGCGCGCGCAAGGCTTCACTTATGATGCGGAGACTAACGACCGGCGCCGCCAGATGCGCCAGCGCAAGGGGAGTGCCGGATGCTACGTCTGTTCCAGTTGCGCGGCTTCGCTGCGTTTATCTCGATGGTGTTCCTCAACGCCTTCGTCGACCTCGGCCACAAGATTGTCATCCAGAACACCGTGTTCCGGGTGTTCGACGGCACCACCCAGGTCACCCTCACGGCCATCCTGAACGGGCTGATCCTGCTGCCCTTCGTGTTTCTCTTCACCGGTTCGGGCTATCTGTCGGACCGTTACGCCAAACCGCAGGTGATGAAACTGTCGGCTGCGGCGGCCGTTCTACTCACCGCGCTCATTACCGTGTGCTACGCCTACGGCTGGTTCTGGCTGGCCTTCGGCATGACGCTGCTACTGGGCGTGCAGGCCGCCATCTACTCGCCGGCCAAGCTTGGCTACATCAAGGAACTGGTAGGCATCACGCGCCTGACCAGCGCCAACGGGCTGGTTCAGGCGGTATCGACCATCGCCATTCTGGCCGGCATTTTTGTCTTTTCGATTTTCTTCGAGCGCCATCTGGCCGGCGTTGTCGCCACCACCAGCGATGAGGTCCTGACCCATCTCACGCCGCTCGGATACGCGCTGGTCGCCTGCTCGCTGCTTGAATTTGCGCTTGCCTTCCGCCTGCCGGACAGCCCGGCGGCCGACCCCGAACTGCGGCTTGAGCCGGCGCATTTCTGGCGTGCAGGCTATCTTCGCGACAATCTGCAACGCCTCGCGACCCAGCCGGCCAGCCTGCTGGCCATGCTGGGGCTGGCGCTGTTCTGGGCCATTGCCCAGGTGGTCGTGGCGGCCTATCCGGAATATGCCGAGCACGCGCTGGGCCTGACCAACACGGTGATGGTGCAGGGCTTATTGGCCTGCTCGGGCCTCGGCGTGGTGCTGGGCGCGCTGCTCGCCGGCGCCTTCTCACGCGACCAC
>JALRCR010000354.1 GCA_023257255.1 Gammaproteobacteria bacterium
AGTCCGTGTACCCGATACGGCGAGAATGGCACCTTCACCAGGGTTGATGATTGCTGCGAAGTTCTCGACATCTGCGATTGCTCCCATATTGGAAATCGTAAATGTTCCACCTTGGTATTCGCTTGGCGCCAACTTACCACCACGGGCCTTCTCCGCGAGCTGCTTGACTTCACGGGAAATGTTGCGCACTGACAGTGAATCAGCATTCCTGACCACCGGGACAATCAAGCCATCAGGTAAAGAGACTGCAACTCCGATGTGGGCTGATTTCGAGATGATTCTTTGGTTATTGTCAAACTTACTATTGACCACGGGTACTTCAATGAGTGCACACGCACTTGCCTTGACAATTAGGTCATTGACAGAGACCTTAGGAATCGATCCGCCGGCGTTTTTGTTCAACTGCTCGCGTGTGGTCAATAAGGCTTCCATATCCACCTCTACCGTTACGTAGATATGTGGCACTTGTTGCTTGGATTCTGTCAACCGCTTTGCGATTGTTCGACGCATCGCGTTGTAGTCCTGAACCTCAACTGCATTTGCAGCGGTAGCACCTGCTGTTACTGGAGTCGAGCCCGCAATTGCCGCTTGAACATCCGCAGCCCGAATCGGTCCGGACGCCGTAATCGCGCTCAGATTGACATGATTTGCAGCTGCGATAGCGCGTGCCAAGGGACTTGCCTTGACGTGTGCAGTGTCGGTTGTCGTTTCAATGAGAACAGGCTCACCGGATACACTCGCAGAACCCCCAAGTCCCTCGGGGAGTGCACAAGCCAGCGATTCGCCGTACGGCTTCCATGACCCATCTGACGCGACAGCAGTTACAACAGCAGATTGAACCGACGCAGGAGGGGCAGGGGACGTTGGTTCAGCGGCAGCTGGTGTTGCAGGAGCCGTCGCAGCCACGGGGGCAGCATCCGCGGTCGGGATTGTCTTGTCGATATTCGACCCATCCCCAATGCGTGCAATGGACTTGCCAACAGGTACGGATACGCCGGCTGCATAACCAATCCACTCCAGAACGCCTGCGGTATCAGCGCCAACTTCGACATTTGTCTTGTCGGTTTCAACCTCAAAAACCGGGTCATCTGCTTTGACAGCATCCCCTACATTTTTGAGCCAGCGGACAATCTTGCCCTCTTCCATCGCATCGCCGAGCTTCGGCATAATGACATCTGCCATGGGGTTACCTTCCTAAAGTTCGCTTTGCTGCGATTACGATGTCATGCTCACTTGGGAACGATATGTTTTCCAAGTTACGTGCATATGGCATTGGGACGAAAGCTCCGGTCACGCGCTGCACCGGCGCATCCAAGTCATGGAAAGCTCGTTCAGCGATTTGGGCGCTGATTTCCGCCGCACAGCCGTAGAGTCCCCATTGTTCCTGTACGACCACTGCACGGTGCGTTTTCTTGATGGAT
>JALRCR010000355.1 GCA_023257255.1 Gammaproteobacteria bacterium
CATCGCCCAGGCCCACCGTCGTCGTCGTCTTGCCTTCGCCCGCCGGCGTCGGATTGATCGCCGTCACCAGGATCAGCTTGCCATTGGGCTTCGACTTCAACCCGTCAATGTAGGACAGCGCCACCTTCGCCTTGGTGTGACCATAGGGGATCAGGTCCTTCTCCGGAATCCCAAGACCCTTGCCGATCTCCATGATCGGCTTCATCTTCGCCTCGCGGGCTATCTCGATATCGCTCTTCACCGTGGACATTCCATACTCCCTTGAGGTGGATTTGCGTGACGTGGATGGTTTACCTTCAGTAAAAATACATTACTGTCAGGAAATGTCGATTGATTCCTTTAGATGACACCCTGCGGGCCAGCAAGGCCGGCTTGCGGGAGGTGTCTTGCTACAGGGTTCAGCTCCATGCGATGCCTTTTGCGACATGTCCCAGACCTTTTTGCCCGGACCTTCCCGCCGGCCTACGCCATGACAGTTTCAGGATCTTGACAATGCGCAGCTTCGACCGACCCGGCCGTTCGGCGGCCTATGGCGCCCAGGGAATGGCCGCCACCTCGGCCCCGCTCGCCACCCTCGCGGCCATCGACACGCTGCGCGCTGGCGGCAATGCGGCGGATGCCGCCGTCGTCGCCTCCGCCGTACTGTGCATAGTGGAACCGGCCATGACGGGGATCGGCGGCGACTGCTTCGCCCTTGTCGGCACGCCGGACGGAAAGGTCTCGGGCCTCAACGCCAGCGGCCGGGCGGCGAAGGCAGCGGACCAGGACTGGCTGAGGCGCTCGGGCCTTGCCGCCATCGCGCCGCGCTCGATCCATGCGGTCACGGTTCCGGGCGCGATCGACGGCTGGGACAGGCTGTTGAAGCAATATGGCACGATGGACCTAGGCGAAGCGCTGAAGCCTGCCATCCAACTGGCGGAACAAGGGGTTCCCGTGACGCCGCGCGTGGCCGCCGACTGGCCGGACGACACGCCCGCGCTGGCCGCCGACGCGGGCGGCCGCATGCATTATCTTAAGTCGGGCCGCACACCACAACTGGGCGAGACCATGGCCTATCCAGCCCTCGCCGCAACGCTGAAGACCATCGCGCGCGAAGGGACACAGGCGTTCTACGCAGGCGAAATCGCCGAGGACATCATCCGAACGGTACGGGCCATGGGATCTCTCCTCACCCTGGAGGACAGGGGCGCGCATGAATCGCATGGGGTGAAACCCATCTCCACCCGTTACATGGGCCATGA
>JALRCR010000356.1 GCA_023257255.1 Gammaproteobacteria bacterium
GGATTCCCGCACCGCCGCACAGCTGGCGGGTAGTCTCGGCCTCTGCCTCGAGGCCGCGATGCATCCCAAAGCGCACTACGCGACCAATGTCATGCTGGTCGTCTGTCCGGAGCATGTCGACACGCTGATGCGCGACGGCTATAGCAAGGCCGATCTGCGGGCGCGCATTCAGGCGGTATCCGCCCGTTCGATTCGTGAGCTGGTCGCGGATGAGCGATCCGCGGTAGGCTTCAAGGCGGAAGCGGCCGCGCGTATGTCGGCGGCGGAACTGGATCGGCGTCTGCCCAAATTCCGGCAGGACGGCGATATCCACATCGTGGTGGCGGGGTCCGACGCAGGCAAGTTTTCCGGCGCCTTTCACGGCTGGGCCACAGGGGAAATCGGTTCCGAGCCGGTTTCGATCAAGATCGAGGAGGTAATCTGATGACCATCATCATGGATCCCACCGACGAGCGGGTGCCGGTCACGCGCCAGCTCACGCCGCGCTCGGGCGCGATTACGGGCACGGTCGCGCTGCTCGACATTGCCAAGCCGCGCGGGAACGTGTTGCTCGACCGGCTGGAAGCGCTGTTAAAGGACCGCGCGCCGGGCATCGAGGTGAAGCGTTACTTCAAGCCGACGTTCACCAAGCCGGCACCGGAAACGTTGCGCCAGAAGATTCGCTCCGAGGCGGATTTCGTCGTCGAGGCGCTGGCCGACTGAGGCTCCTGTACCACGTGCAGTTTGCATGACACGGTATGGTTCGAGATTCAGGGCAAGCCCGCGGTGTCGATCGCGTCTTCGGAGTTCCAGGAGGCAGCGACCACCCAGGCGGGTGCGCTCGGCATGCTGGATGCGCGTCGGGTGTTTGTGCCGCATCCAATCCAGGATGCCACGGATGACGAAATGCGCGCCAAGGCAGACGGCGTGATTGACGCCGTGATCGAAGCGTTGACCCGAAACGCCTGACCGCAAGCGGTCAGGCTACCAGGCGCGACGCGCGGTAATGGCGTTGGCTGCGTCGAACACACGGTCGCGCAGCAGCGTCAGCCGCGCGTTCAGGTTGCGATGGCGCAACGGGTCGGACGTCGCCAGGTCCGCCCGCAGCGCATGGTCAGAGAACGTGTCTTCCCCGCCGTAACAGCCGAGGATGTAGGTCGCGCCGCCCAGCCGATGGGCGCGCACCTGTGTCAGACCGCGCTCGAACCACGGTCGCCAGAAGCGATCGTCGGCTTCGTCCAGCAGAGCG
>JALRCR010000357.1 GCA_023257255.1 Gammaproteobacteria bacterium
GAAACGCCCTACGAGTCGGCCAACGCCAAGCTGCCGCGCAGCCTCATGGACGCTACCGCCGCGCTGCGCGACAGCAAGGTGTTTCGTGAGGGATTTGGGGACGCCTTTGTGGAATACATGCTGTTGCTGAAGCAAAGCGAAATCGATCGCTTCCTGCAGCACGTGACCGACTGGGAGCACCGTGAATACTTCGAAATGTTCTAGCCGGGCGGCGGCAGGCCTGCGCTGGCAGTGCTCCTCGATCCGCTTGCGCACGACGGGGCTTCATCGCGAGGTTTTTCACCAACCCGCCGGGCGACAGCCCGGTCCGGAGAGGAAATCATGAGCAATTGGCGAGGCAGTAAATTCGGCGGTCTGTCGGCGACCGAACTTGATGAATTTCTGCAGGGGCCGTGGCTGGCGCGACTCGCCTGCCTGAAGCCCGACGGCTGGCCGTACGTCGTGCCCGTCTGGTACCACTGGGACGGTGAAGCCTTCTGGGTCGTGGGCCGCGCGCGCTCCGAGTGGTGCCACTACATGGCCGCCGACCCGCGCGTCTCGCTGGTGGTCGATGAGCCTACGCCGCCGATTCGCAAAGTCATTTGCGAAGGGCTGGCCGAAGTGGTGGAAGAATCGGTCGGGCCGTATCTGCCGTCCGGCGAAAAATCGGTGTGGAACAAAATGGGCGAAGAACACACCGGCCCGCGCTACCTCGGCGAGCGCGCGCAGGAGTATCGCGGCTCGGTGAACGTCGAACCCTGCTGGACCTTTCGCATCGTGCCGCAGAAGCTGACCACCTGGCAGGGCTTTGGCTGGCATCAGCGCTACAAGCATCCCGAGTTACACCCTGCAGGAAACTGAGCGGCGATGCTGAAAGACCACGAACCGCCCGCCTTCACCCTCGAGCGGGCCGATAGCGACTGCGCGCTGTTTCTGACCTGCGACCACGCCAGCGCGCGCATCCCCGAAGCGCTGGGCGATCTGGGCGTGTGCGCGGCCGAGCGCGAACGTCATATCGCCTGGGATATTGGCGCGCTGGCGGTGGCGCGCTTGCTGTCTGCGCGCTTCAACGCGACCTTGATCCACACCGGCTATTCGCGGCTGGTGATCGACTGCAACCGCGACCCGGCCTGGCCCACCGCCATGCCGGTGGTCAGTGAGTTCACGCCGATCCCCGGTAATCAGGCTCTGACCGAGGCCGATCGCGCCGCCC
>JALRCR010000358.1 GCA_023257255.1 Gammaproteobacteria bacterium
AGCGCGCTCGCGCGCGCGCTGTTCAGTGCCTGGTGGCCGGCCTACTGGATCATGGCGACAGATGTCTGGAGCGAAGGACTTTTTTTGTGTCTCGTCTGGTTGGCGCTTTGCGTGATCCTGCGACCCGCACAGGGGCTCTGGCTCGCCCTGCTCGCCGGCCTGCTGGCCGGCGCTGCGTTTGGCACGCGCAGCATCGGGATCGTGCTTTTGCCTGCGGTACTGGTGGGGCTGTGGCCGCGAGGTCGGGCGGCCGTGCTGGCCGCGCTGGGCGGCTGCTTGCTGATGCTGGTGCTCATTCGACAGCTGAGCGGTGGCGGCGCCGAGTCCTATGGCGGCGAACTGGTGAAGTTTTACGGGACAGCGCCCTGGTCGGCCCTGCTTGGGCAGTTGGGTAAGGTCGCGGCAGGACTGCCGGCGGCGGTCGGCTACGACCTCTTCCTGTGGCGCAGCCAGGAGGGCTGGCGCGCCGGCGTGCTGGCGCTCACGGTCGGGATTATCGCGCTGGGGGCGTGGCGCGCGCGCCGGCAGCGGCCGCTGCTGGTCTACGGCGCGGGCTACCTGCTGGTCGTCGCGCTGTGGCCGTTCCCCGGCGAATTGAACCGCTTGCTGCTGCCTTTATTGCCGGTCGCGCTTTTTTTGCTTTGGCGCGGTGTGGCGAGCCATCCGCGGCGCGAATGGCCTGGCCTGCTGCTGGTCGCCGCCCTGCTGGTAGTCAGTTGGCCGCAACTCTCCGCCTGCCTGCGCCGCGTCTGGACCCCGGTGCCGGTTGCCGCCCTCGACCACTGGCGCACCACCCGCTACTGGCTGGATGCCACGCGCGGCGAGGCCGCGCTTAAGCAGATCGAGGCGCTGGAAGGCTATCGCCTGGCTGCTGTCGCGGTGGGCGAGTGGGTCCCGAAAACGGACTGCATCTACACCCCCCAGGTGCATCTGGCGCTGTGGTATGCGCGGCGACGGGCGTTTTTGACGCCGCCTGCCGCCGGCGCTGAACTGGCCTGCCGATGGGTTTACGCGGTCGGTGAGGAGACGCCCGTCGGCCCGCCGTTTTATCCGCTGACCGACTGGCCAAACCTGCGCGTGGTGGCGGCCTTCTCGCGCGAGGGGCAGCCGCTGGCGCTGCCCACGCTGAGCGCCGCCAGCTATCTCATGCG
>JALRCR010000359.1 GCA_023257255.1 Gammaproteobacteria bacterium
GCCGTTGCTGCCGTCACCATGCAGCAAAAGCGTGACGTTCTTAAAGTTTGCGTCTGTCGGTTCTCCGCCACTCGCTCCAGCAAGCAGCTTTACATTAGACGGCATTAGACACCGCTCCCCACATAAGCGCCGTAAAGGGTCGAGCCTTCCTTCCAGAAGACAAGAACGTCAGAGGCCGTCAGGGTCGGAGCAGCAGAGCCACCAACCTTAATCCATGTTACTGTCGGCCAAGTGATTGTGTAGCTGGACGCAGAAGCTAGGCGCAGGATAACGCTCTCACCCGTGTTCAAGCTGTCCGTGAAGGTCGTGTTCCCGCCGATGGTCTTATACTGGATGTTGCCGTTCGATGCGTCGATGGCTGTGCCAGAAAGGTTGTAGACAGTCTCAACCACGTTGGCGAATGTCGCGTCACCAGTGAATGTCGGAGAAGCTGTTCCGGCCTTGGCGTTAAGCTGCGTCTGGATGGCAGAAGTCACGCCGTCAAGATAGCCAAGTTCGGCTGCGCTGAGTGTTGCGCCATTGGCTGTCATCGTGCCAGTAAGAGCCAGCGTGCCAGCAACAGCAATCGTCTTGCCAGCACCTACGTTAAGACCAACGCTAGTCCCGCTGCCTGCTGCTGCAAAGAGCGCATCGACGAGATCAAGGTCGGTGTTAAGTTTCGTCCCCCAAGTATCAGCAGAAGCGCCGACTTCGGGCTTGGTCAGACCAAGGTTTGTGGTGGTTGTATCAGCCATTTATTCCTCACGCAGCTTGCTGCCATATTTCTGCTGTATCAGAAATTGCAGTCCATGTCTTGTTAGTATTTGCAACTTGCGTCCAAGTCTCAGACACAACCGCAACTGGTGTCCAAGTTTCACTGGTGTCAGCCTGCGGTGTCCATGTTTCAGGAGTTACTGGAACAGGCTCCCACTTCTTAACAGCGTTACAAGTAACCGCCGAAGTAGCAGTTACCGCTGCACTGTCAGTAAATCTAATGCCAGCAGCGATAGCAACAGCCGAAGTCGCAGTCAGAAGTGCGCCAGCGGAGTTTACCATAACCCCAGAGGCCGTCAGATCGCTCGTAGAGGCAATCTCAATGGTTGTCTGGGCATAACGCACACCAACAGCCGTAACGGCGCTGAGAGC
>JALRCR010000035.1 GCA_023257255.1 Gammaproteobacteria bacterium
CTGTGCAGCGCCCGTTGTCATAACTCCAGGGAGAGTCCAGCCTGGCATCGGAATACCACGTTCATAAGCACCGGTTGCAAGAACCAACTCTTTAGGCTTGAAGATGTACCTCTTGTTCGCGTCGTAAGCAGCAATGTGATCATGGTCGAAAGCTGCCCAGACTGTGATTGCCTGCATGATTCGAACTCCCGAGTTTCGAACCTCATCGATGAGTTCTGCGCCTTCGCGAAATTGCGCATCTAAGTTTTGAGCGTCACCAGATTCCCCTGATTTAAGTTGTCGTTGTTTGAAGTACTGCCCACCAAGACTCTTCCGTTCGTCGATGATGATGATGGATTCGGGGCTTAGCCCATCCTTAACGAGCGAGCGAGCCAATGAGAGACCTGCGGGACCGCCACCGATTATCAGGAGATCTGGGCTCAGTGTGATCTCATTCTGTAAGCCATCCTGAGGTTGATTCGCGACTGGATCCAGGGGAGAGTGACGATGTTGTTCCTGGGTCACTATCTTTACGCCGGTCTCGAGCGAACGCATGCAGGCGAGCACACCAGGTTCATCATTAACTTCAACTTGGCACTCATTGCAAACTCCCATGCCACAGAAAATTCCACGGGGCTCGGCTCGCTCATTCTCTCGACAAGTTAATTTTGCGTTTCTCACCATTGCGGAGGCGATCGAATCTCCTGCTTTTGCCTCTAACTTCTCACCACAGTAAGTGAAGGCAAGAGCGTCATTGGGATTGGTAGTGGCTTCTCTTAGGTGCTTGGCATTACTCTCACTCATGGCAGTCGAATGATACGAGTCTTTCGCATTTACCGAGTGGGAAGTAGATTGATGGTTCGGGGCAAGGTCCGAGATGCGAACGAAAGATGGCAAGAGGGGAGTTGATGTGCCCGAGAATCTAGAAGGTCGAGTCGCACTAGTTACTGGTGCTTCGAAAGGAATCGGAAGCGCCATCACTTCACGTCTGATTGCAAGTGGCGCATCGGTAATCGCCCACTATGGTGGAGATAAAGCTGGCGCTGAGTTGGCGACCAAAGGTGCTGGAGCAGACCAAGCAATTGTGATTGGTGCCGACCTCGCAGCTCCCAACGGTTATTCATCGCTTTGGCAGCAAGCAGAAGCATGGAAGGGTCGCGTCGACATCTTCGTTGCCAATGCAGCCGTTATGCCAGAAGCTTCCTTGGAAGATAGTGAAGAAGTTTGGCTCGATGCATTTGATCAAGCTTTACAAGTCAATGTGCGCTCTACCGCACTCTTGATCAGAAGGGCGGTCAATCACTTCTTGGAAATGGGTGGTGGAACGATCATCGGGATGACAAGTTGGGCGGCGCAACAAGGTTCGGGAAATCCCCGACTGAGTGGTTATGCAGCTTCGAAGGCACCGATTGCTGCGCTATTAAAAACAGTTGCACGTGCCTATGGAAAATCTGGGATCTTCGCTTATCTAATCGCACCTGGAATTGTGAGGACCGCGATGAGTGAGAATTCTGCGAAGTCGATGGGTGGTGAAGAGGTGATCACTGCGCGACTTGCGATGGGTGAGTGGGTTCCGCCTGAGGAGATTGCAGAGCTCACCGCATTCCTTGCAAGTGGCAAGAATCGCCACTTGAGCGGCGCCACTTTTGATGTCAATGGGGCCACCTACATTCGGTAGTTGACTCGAAGGTGCACTCGAGAATTGAGCTGTTTAACATCCCCGTAACACGCAGTAGGCAAACTTATAGCCATGTTCCCCGATTCTGATACTTCAGGAAGACAGCGAGATTTCGTCCTTCGAACCCTTGAAGAGAGAAACATCCGCTTCGTTCGACTCTGGTTCACCGATGTACTTGGATTCCTTAAATCGGTCGCGATTGCACCCGCCGAACTAGAGACCGCGTTCGAAGAGGGAATTGGTTTCGATGGTTCTGCGATAGAAGGTTTCGCTCGCGTTAGTGAATCGGATATGTTGGCTAAACCTGATCCACAGACATTTTCAATCTTGCCCTGGCGAACTGAGAATCCAGGGGCGGCTCGAATGTTCTGCGATATTGCTATGCCAGATGGCTCGCCCTCACCATCGGACCCGCGTCACGTTTTGAAACGAACTCTGCAACGCGCAGCTGATGCAGGTTTCACCTGTTACACCCACCCTGAAGTTGAATTCTTCCTCTTTAAGTCAACGCCAAAGGCAGGTGAAGTGGGATGCGATGGGACTGAAGGGACGCCTCGCCGGCCAGCTGCATCTGCTGGAACAGCCGCAGCAAGCCACCCGCGCGAGCGGCGAATTGCGGATCGAGGAAGGGCACTACGCGCAATGGGGGCAGGACCTCAACTTGCGCAACAGCCGTGTGATCTATACCGGGCAATCGATCACCGACCCGGCGGTTGATGCGCGCGCCGAACGCGTGATTGGCGACGTCACGGCGGGGCTGCGGGTAACTGGCCGCCTGCTCGAGCCGGTGGCGCGGCTGTATTCCTCGCCAGCGATGGGCGACGCCGACGTCCTGAGCTATCTGGTGGCCGGCCAGCCTTTGAGCAAGGCCTCATCCACCGATGCCAATGCGCTGATGGGCGCGGCGGCCACTTTGGGGCTACGCGGCAGCAGCATGCTCACCGACCGCATTGCCCACACGTTTGGGCTGGATGAGATCAAGGTGGGCGGGAATCCCTACGACAAGAACCTCGCGCTGACGGTCGGCAAATATCTCTCACCCCGGCTGTATGTCGGCTACGGCATGGGGCTGGTCGATGACGTCAACACTTTCCGGCTGCGCTACAGCCTGAGCAAACGGTGGAACGTGGAAGCTGAAACCGGCAGCCGCAGCAGCGCAGATCTGCTTTACACGATCGAGCGCTGAACGCTACACGGCAAAAAGCCGGCGCGGCGGCCGGCTTTGAGCAAGCTTTGCGCACCGGGCCGCTCGCGCGCCCGGTGCGGCGCCAAATGCCGCCAGGGCTAGAAGTCTTCCCACTCCTCTTCGTCTACCTTGCGTGCCACTACCGGTGCGGCCCGGGCCGGCATGGGCACCACCGGCGTCGGTTGCGCTTTGGCGGGTACCGCGGGTTTCACCGGCACCACCACGGTCTCGGCTTTGGGCGCGGCCGGGGCAACGGCCACCGATTTGCGCGCCGTTGCCTTGGGCGCAGGCGTAGGCCGCTCGGCGCGTGCCGGCGCTTCGGCCGGGATGTCGTCGCGCGACATCCGCATGCGGTTTTTTTCGACCAGCCGGAACGCGCTCACCGCTTCCTGCAGGTGCTGCGCCTGCTGCTCCAGCGACTTCGCCGCCGCCGCCGCCTGCTCCACCCGCGCCGCATTCTGCTGGGTGACGTCTTCCATCTGCGTCACCGCCTGATTGACCTGATCAATCCCCGAACTCTGCTCGGCCGACGCCGAAGAAATCTCCGCCATGATGTCGGTCACGCGCTGCACCGAGCTCACGATTTGCGTCATCGTCTCGCCGGCCTCGCGGACCAGCGTCGAGCCGCCGTCGACCTTCTGCACCGAGTCGGAGATGAGCCCTTTGATTTCCTTCGCCGCCGCCGAGCGCTGCGCGAGGCTGCGCACTTCGGCCGCCACCACCGAGAAACCGCGACCCTGTTCACCGGCCCGGGCGGCTTCCACCGCCGCGTTGAGCGCGAGGATGTTGGTCTGGAAGGCAATGCCGTCGATCACAGCGATGATGTCCACAATCCGGCGCGAGGAGTCGTTGATGGATTGCATGGTATCGACCACGCCGCTGACCAGCTCCCCGCCCTTGATGGCGATAGAGGAGGCCGCCATCGCCATCTGGTTAGCCTGTTTGGCGTTCTCGGCGTTCTGTTTCACGGTGGCGGCGAGTTCCTCCATGCTGGAGGCGGTCTCTTCAAGACTTGCCGCTTGCTGCTCGGAGCGCCGCGAGAGGTCGATATTGCTGACCGAGATTTCGCCGGCCGCGGTGCGAATGGAATCCGCCGCGCCCTTGATGTTGGCGATGAGGCCCTGCAGGTTGTCGACGGTGGCGTTGGAGTCGTCCTTCAGCCGCCCGAAGGTGCCCGAGAACTGGCCCTTGATGGTCTCGGTGAGGTCGCCTTTGGCCAGCGCGTTCAGCACCCGCACGACTTCGTTCAGCCCGTGTTCGCTGGTGTCCATCAGGCGATTCATGCCTTCAGCCAGCGTGCGGAAGTAGCCTTCCTTGTCCTCGCTCGGGATGCGTTGCGAGAAGTCGCCGTCGGCGGCGGCATTGATGAGCGTGGAGACTTCGCCGTCCATCGCCACCCGCAGTGCTTCGTTGCGCCGGGCTTCCGTATCAATGTCCTGCAGTTTGGTCAGCATCTTCTTCATGCTGCCGAGCACGCTGCTGCTGGCGACTTGGTCCGGGATCTCGGCTTCCAGATTGCCATCGCTGACCGATTCCACGACCTTCGCCACGTCGCCCGGCTTGCCGCCCAGCTGCAGCTTGATTTTGGTCAGGCTGATGATTGACGCCGCCGCGGCGGTGAGCGCGGCCAGAATCACCAGCAGCAACACCACGAACAGCCGGTCGTGTTGCGCGGTGGCCTGGGCGATAGCCGATTCTGGAATGTAGTAGGTCAGCACCCAGGGCGCTTCGCTCTTGATGTTCAGGGTCTGGCTGAAGACGTTGCGGTTCGGCGTGCCCTGCTTGATAAGCTCGCCAATGCCGGCGTTGCGGCGGTCGAAGATGCGGGTGCCGTTTTTCTCATCGCTTAGCATGAAGTTGACGGGCTCGGGCAGCGTCCAGCCGGCTGCGGCCTGCGCGGCCTTGTCGGCATCGGTCACTGGCACGAAGGGCACGCCCATCAGCATGGACTCGAACACGTTGTTGCGGATGATGGCCGAGATGACGCCCTTGAAGTTGCCCTTGCCGGAGTAGAAGGGCACGGAATAGAGCATGCCGTAGGATTCCTTGACCTCGCCGGTCTTGAGCGAGGGGTACTGCGTGTTGTCGCAGGTGCGCATCATCGGCGAGCCGATGGCCGGGATGTCGTCCATCGTGCCGAAGTTGAACCGGGGATGCTGGTCCTTGATCTCGGCGAGTTGCTTGGGGAAGTAGGCGTATTCCTCGGCTTCTGATTCTTCCGGGAAATCCGGGTTGGGCGCGGCTTCTTCCTCGACCGCTTCGGCGGCGCCGAACTTGATGGCGTCGTACATGAAGAAGGGGACTTCGCCCTTCTCGGCGTTCAGGCCGTTAATGACGGCGTAGATCTCCGACACGCTGACCTGACTGGCCATGTTGTTGTAGATCTCCTGAACGGTGGCGTGTCCTTCGGCGCTGAAGCGTCCGGACTGGACGACGTCTTCGTCGTCTTTTTCGAGGCGGTTGCCGCCTTCGATATTGCGCACGCTGGGCAGGAGGCTGATCGCGCGGATGTTCTGATAGACGGTGGTGAACGCCGTCTCAAGCGCCGCCGCTTTGCTGTGCAAGACCTTATCCCGCTGGCCGTTGATGAAGTCCTGTTCGATCGACTGCTGGGTGTTGACGTGCCACACCGTAAGCCCGACGACCGCCAGCGCGGTGACAAGGAGCACCGCCAGCAACTCTTTGGTCAGGTAGCGGGAAAGGCCTTGGGAATCGTTCATCAATACACTCCTATTGCAGATGGACGCCGAGGGCGTCTGGTCTAGCCGTTTGGCGGGCGGCCTTATGAGGCTGTTCCGCGCTTGATGGTGGCGTCGAACCGTACGTCACCGGTGACGACTCTCGTTAAGCCCGGTCAGGGGTTCTCGCGTCGTACCAAAACCGTCTGGAACGCGGGGCGATACGCTTGGGTTTCAGGTCGATCGCGCAGCGTCTTTGGCTGCTAGCGGCGTTTGGCACGCGTTCTTTAGGGTTTTTGCACATAAAGCTGGTATGGCTGGGGCAAGCAAAAGCCACTCATCTCAACCGTCACCTGTCCGGGGCGCAAACCCTGTCCGCACCGGCGTCATGCGGGCACACTGGCACCCCGTTATCCGGACCAGACTTCAATGTCAGACCAAGAACCCATCGCCGTGCCTTGGGAAGCCCTGTCGCCAGATGCGCTGAGGGGCGTGGTGGAATCCTTCGTGCTGCGCGAGGGGACCGACTACGGGCCGCTGGAATTCTCCCTCGCGCAGAAAGTGGCGCAGGTGACCGAGCAACTGCGGCGGGGTGAGGCGAGCCTGTGGTTCGACCCCGAGACCGAGTCGGTTACCTTGGTGCGCAATGAACGGCGCAGAGGCGGCTGACCAGCGCGAGCAGCGCCAGATCGCTCCCTCGAGGGCCCATTACCGACAGTCCAAGCGGGCCCGTGGGCAGGCGGGCCAGCGGCATGGTGATTTGAGGCAGGCCGGCAAGTCCCGCCGGTGAGAGCAGCCCCAGCGCGCGGCGCCGGAAACTATCCATCACCGCCGCTGAAGATCCGCAGAACGGGGCGACGCCGGGCATGGTGGGCAGCAGAATCACCGCGTCGTCGCCCAGCAAGTCCGCCAGACGCGCGCTGATTGCGGCGCGTTGCTGATGGAGGGGGCCCATCGCGCTGGCATCCAGTCCGGCAGCCCAGGCGAAGCGTTCGGCAATCCCGGGCCCAAGTTTGGGCTGATGCGCCGTCACCCACGGGCCTAGCCCCGCCCAGATCTCAGCCCCCTGCAGGGGGCGAAACACATCCAGCCAGTCCCCAAGACCCGCGGGGCTTAGGCGCACGCTCGCGACCGTCGCAAAATGCGCCAGCAGGTCTTTGCGCGCAGCCTTCAGCGTCGGCGCGGCCTCGGGCTCAAGTTCGGCGAAAGCATCTTCTGCAATCAACACGCGCGTGAACGGCGACCGGGCGGGTTCAGGGCCCAGCAGCACGGTGCCTATCGTTTCAAGCAGCGCCGGATCGCGGGCGAACCAACCCGCGGTATCCATCGACGGTGCAAACGCACACGCGCCAGCCAGCGAAATTCGCCCGTGTGTGGGCCGCATACCGAACACGCCGCACAAGGCCGCAGGACCGCGGACCGACCCGCCGGTATCCGAGCCCAGCGCGAAATCGACCAGCCCGCCGGCGGTCGCGGCAGCCGAGCCGCTGGAAGACCCGCCCGGAATGCGACCGGGCGCGGCCGGGTTGACCGGGGTGCCGTAGTGCGCGTTTTCGCCGGCGAGGCTGAAGGTCAGTTCATCGGTCTGGGTTTTGCCGACGATCGCGGCGCCGGCATCCAGCAACTGTTGCACGACGGTGGCGGTGATGGCCGCGGGCGGATGGTCGGCCAACCATTCCGGACTACCCCAGCCGGTGCGGAAACCGGCGATGTCGTAAATGTCCTTGATGCCGCAGTTGAGGCCCGCCAGCGGGCCCTGCGTCGCGCCCTGCGCTTCGGCATGGCTGTGGCGGCAGAAGGCGTTGAGATGATCGCGATCAAGAATTGAGCTCATGAGCGAAGTATAGGCGGCGACGCTGCACGAAGTGCTGTTGATTGCGGTGAAACAGGAGTACGGTGCGGGCACAGTCTTCTTCCCGCTACATTCTTCGCCCTCCGGATTTTCTAGCGCGTCGCAGCTCACCTCATCTGCCGGACACCGGCACATCGAGTCCCGAATCACTTGTGCTGATTGGCTTTGGGGCTCGCGATAGTGGACAACGCACATTCCATTTTGTGAGACATGAATGAATATCTATGCAGGAAATCTGGCCTACGACGTTACCGACGCTGATTTG
This sequence comes from Gammaproteobacteria bacterium, assembly GCA_023257255.1. Taxonomy (GTDB): domain Bacteria; phylum Pseudomonadota; class Gammaproteobacteria. Next base: position 7,639 of record JALRCR010000035.1, read on the forward strand.
CGCGAAGCCTTCGGGGCTTTCGGCGAAGTAGCCAGTGCATCCGTCATTACCGACAAGTTCTCCAACGAGTCGAAGGGCTTCGGCTTTGTCGAAATGCCGAACGGTGGCGAAGCCAACAACGCGATCAAGGCGCTGAATGAAAAGCCGCTGAAGGGTCGCAACATGCGGATCAACGAAGCCAAGCCGCGCGAAGCGCGTCCGCCGCGTCGTAACGCCTGGTAAGGCCTTAACGGCCATGGGCCGTCAGCGCACGCCGCTGACGGCCTCCCGGGACGCAAGGTCCCCCGCAATCAGATTTGCGGCACGAGAAAAAAACCCGTCTCCCGATCCCCTAGCACTTCCGTCCGCTGCCCGCGATGGCGCCAGTGCCAGTCGCCAACCAGCGCGCACACCAGCGCGTCGGTCTGATCTTCAATGTCCTTGGTCCACGCAGCTTCCAGCAGACTGCGGCTGTGCGCATTCAGCAGCACGTGCGGAAACAGGACGTCCAGACACTGCCTGAGCAACCGCTGCAAGCGTGCAAACTCAAGACGCCGCGCGGCCACCGGCCCGCGCTTGTAGGCAATGCGCTCGGGAATGTTGAACCAGCGCACCATCGCCGGATGGGGAAACACTTCGGCCGCGTGGCGCAAGCCGTGCGCGGTGGGCGGCAGGGCCCAGTCGATGACATAACCCCGTGCCTCAAAGGCTGCCGCCAGACGCAAGGGTCGCGGGCAGCGCGTGGCGTTGGTCGGATGACAGCCGCATTTTTCGCGATGAAACCGCACATGGGCCAGCCGGTCGACCGGGCGCGCGCCGGTGGCATTGGGGCAGATGAGCGGCGCATCGACCATCAGCAAGGATGGCGCTTGGGCAATTTCACCGTCGAGCAGCGCGAGCAAGGCCGGGTCGCCGTGGGTCAGGCCCAGCCAATGGACCTCGCTGCGCTGCGCATTGGCTTTCAGCAGGCAGACGCCGTCTGGCCGTCGTTCGCCCCAGGCCAGATCGAGTCCCGCAATAAAAACCTCGCTGCTCACCGCAACAGGGACAACACTTCGGCGGCGCCCTCGATGGTTTCACGCAAGCCCGCGTAGTTGGACTCCCGGTTGACCGCCGCCAGATTGCAGCTCACGCCCTTGAAGCCCAGCGCCAGCAGGGCGCGTAGTTGCGCGGCGCACTGCGCGGGAGTGCCCACGATGGCGAAGGCGCGGGCCAGTTCGTCGTCGATCAGCGCCAGCAGCGCCGGCGGGTCGTAGCGTGCGAGATCGAAATACCAGCCGGTGGCTGACGCAAGCGCCGCGGCGATGGCCGCGCGGCGTTCAGCGGCGACCGGCGGCCCCTTGTCGCCAAGGATGGTCAGATAGTGCGCGGCGAAGCGTTTAACGCTGGCAATCGCCCGGCCTTCATCCTGCGACACACAGAGCGTGACGCGCGGCATGATTTCGATGTCTGCCACCGCCCGTCCGGCGCGCGCGGCGCCTTCGGCCAGCCAGGCCTTGTACTGCGCTACCAGCGCGGGCGTGAGGTGGCGGGCGCCGACCAGCGCGATGTCCGCGAGCTCGCCTGCCAGCCGCATCACGCCGGGACTCCGCGTGCCGATGGCCATCGGCAGTCGCGTGCGCGGCGCGCGGAGCAGCGCGGCCTGGTCGAGGCGCAGTGTGTCGCCCGCGAAAGTCACCGTCTCACCCGCCAGCAGACGCTGAATCACGCTGACGCTTTCGCGCAGCGTGCGCACCGGGCGCGGGTAGTGAATGCCAAAGGGCTCGAGTCCTGCACCCACACCAAGCCCGCAAAAGGCGCGCCCCTCGGAGACTTCCTGCAGGGTAGCGAGCGCGGCCGCATGCACCGCCGGATGCCGGGTGTAGGGATTGGTCACCATGCTGCCAATGCGGATGCGGTGGGTGGCGGCCGCCACCAGGGTTTGCAGTTGATAGGTGTCGGGCCACAGCGCCACGCAGGAAATCCCCAGCCGATCAAAGCCCGCCTGCTCGGCGAGCTTGCCAAGTTCAACCACTTCGCGCGGGGACATCCCGGGCGTAATTTCAGCTTCAAAGGTCAGGGCCATGACGGAATCCAGTTCATGTAAGGCCGCCCGGCCGACGGCTCAGGCAGACTGCCAATACAGCGCGAGCAGGATGGTGGCGACGACCAGCGTCCAGGCTTCCAGCAGTAAGCGTAGGCCCGTTGGCGCGTGGCGGATTTCCATGAAATCGAGAATCACCATGCGCGCCTTGATGAAGGCAATGACAATGACCGCCGTGGTGCTGAGTCGGATGTTCTCGCCAAAGCCGAGGCCGTGGCCAAACTCCCACGAGGCCACCGTGGCGGCGATCAGGAACAGCCACAGCCAGGTCACCCGCAGTTTCAGGATGCCGCCCATGATTTAGCGCACCAGATACAACAGCGCAAAGAGGACGATCCAGAGGATGTCCACCATGTGCCAGAAGCTGGCGCCGCTCTCGAGCGTGCGCAAGGTCGACGCGGCAGCCGGCGCGCGCAGCGTAAGCCACAGGTAGGACAACACGCCCAGCCCCAGCAACACGTGCATCAGGTGGAGGCCGGTCAGCATGTAGTAATACATGAAGAAGTCATTGCTGGTGAGCGTGAAGCCGGCGGCAATTTTTTCGCTGTATTCAAAAAATTTGACGACCACAAAACCCACCGCGCAGGCCATTGCCGACAGCAGCCAGCCCTGTGCGCCGCGCGGGCGACCGCCGCGCGCGGTCCCGACCGCCACCGCCACGCACCAGGAGCTGCTCAGCATCAGGAAGGTATTGACCGCGCCCAGATGCTGATTGAGCGTGAGCTGTGATTTCGCATACAGCGCGACGTCTTCACCGCGATAGAACATGAACACGATGAAGAACGCGGCGAACATCAACATGTCGCCGAGAATGAACACCCATACGCCGCTCTCGCCGGGCAGGTGCGGGGTTCGCCGTGCTGTGTGCTCGCTCATGTCGGGACGCGGATCAGGACGCCTGATCCGCCTTGATGGCATCGAGGGCCAAAACCGAAGCGGCAAGACGGGACTCGTGATGCGCGTTGATCGCGGCCATGCGCAGCATCGCGAACATCACCAGATACCAGCCCAGAAACACCACCAGCGGCACCCAGTACACAAACACCCCGCTCCACGCGAAGGGGCCCTTCTTGAAGAAGGTCAGCAGGCCGCCGGGCACAAACAGCACCGCGACCCACAGGTTGAGGAAACCTACCCAGCGAGGCATGACGGGCGTTGCGTTGCGGTCGCCCAGAATGGCGAGCCCGATGGCGATGTTCTGCACCACGAACGTGGTGAACGGCATGAAGAGCATGATCCAGCCCATGTCGTTCAACAGCAGGGTGAGCTGCGGATCGCGGTCCGGACGAAAGGCGGCGACGGTCCACACCAGACAGGGAATGATCAGCAATACCGCGCCCAGACTTCCTGCGGAGAGCTGGGTATAGGTCAGCGGGCCCGCGCCTCGTTCCATGCGCTTCATGGCGACCGTGATGGCGGCGACGAAGGCGCAGACCAGACCGGAGCAGCCCATCATCAAAAATAATCCCAGGCGGATTTGCCAGGTACGGTCCTGATACAGCGCGGCGATTTCCTCAGCGCTGGCGGTAGGTAGATGCGGCGGCAGGAAGTGGGTCAGCGGCCAGATCCCGATGGTGAAAATGATGACGAACAGCACCGCGCTCCAGATGCATAGCAGTTCGTTTCTGATGTTCATGAAAGCTCCCCCGTCAGCAGTTTTTTTATGGATGCCAACGCCGGCCGCGGCCGCGTGGCGTGTCGCCTTCGGGTAGCCCGGCGACGGGGCCTCCCTGACGATCTGTCCCGAGTCTAGCCGAAGCCCCGGCCAGCGCCTATGCAGGCAGCACTGCGGCGGCGCAGGGACGTCAGGGCAGCCGATGGGCGGCGAGGCGCGTCATCGGTTTGTCAAAAGCCGCCCGGAAAATTGCCGCACCAAGCAGTCCTGGAGGCACCCATGTACGGCACTGGCCAAAGCGATTCTGGCGAGGTGATGGACGTCTTGACGGCCGTTCGACCGCTGCGTTTCGAGGGCGTGTTGTTGAGCTTCATCGACAGCGCCGGACGCGAAGTGGTGATGCGGCTGGCGGGCAATGTAGCGCGCGACCTGCGCGACGAACTGAACGAGATGGGCGAAGGCCTAAGCTAGACGCAAGGCGTCGCCCGTTCCCGGCATAATGCCCTCTCCGCATTGAGAGGACGGCCGGATGAGTTCGCGCAATTTGCACAAGTTTCTGTTTGAAGGCCTGCCGGTGCGCGGCGCCATCGTGCGTCTTACCGATGCCTGGCAGGAATCCCTTAGCCGGCGCGGCGCGGCCCGCGCCTTCCCGGCGCCCGTGCGCGCGCTGCTGGGCGAAATGACCGCCGCGGGCCTGCTGATGCAGTCGAACATCAAATTTGACGGCGCGCTGGTGCTGCAACTGCACGGCGAAGGGCCGGTCAAGCTGGCGGTCGTCGAAGCAAAGTCCAACCTCAGCTTTCGCGCGACCGCGACGGTTACCGGGCCGGTTGAGCCGGGGGCCGGGCTGCGGCTGCTGGTGAATCCCAACGGTCAGGGGCGCTGCGCGATTACGCTTGATCCGCGCAACCGTGCGCCGGGTACCCAGCCCTATCAGGGCGTGGTGCCGCTGTACGACGACCAGCGGCAGCCGCTTGAGGCGCTCTCGGCGGTGCTCGAACATTACATGCTGCAGTCCGAGCAACTTGATACCCGACTGGTATTGGCCGCCAACGACGAAGTGGCGGCCGGGCTCTTGCTCCAGCGCATGCCGCTGGCGGGCGAAGGCAATCTGGGCGGCGGTGCAGACGAGGACCAGATCGGGCGCAATGAGGACTTCAACCGGCTTGCCCTGCTGGCCGCCACCTTGAGCGCCGAGGAACTCCTGAGTCTGCCCTCGACCGAGGTGCTGCGGCGGCTGTTCTGGGAAGAGCGGCTCCGCAGCTTCGAACCGCTGGCCACCAGTTTCGCCTGCGCCTGTTCGCGCGAGCGGGTGGAAGCCATGCTGCAAGGGCTGGGCGAAGCCGAAGTGCTGAGCATTCTCAGCGAGCGCGAAACGGTGGAAGTGGGCTGCGATTTCTGCGGCCAGCAGTTTGTATTTGATGCGGTTGACGCGGGCCAGTTATTTACGCCCGACCGCGATCAACCGCCGTCGCCCGCTACCCTGCAGTAGCGAACGACGGGCAAGGGCGCCGGCTCAGAGCGGGCCGGGGCGGACCGGGTGCTTGCCGTCCCAGCCTTTGGCAGCGTCTTCGACCATCATGAAGAGGTCCTTGAACACCGAGTGGTTGTCCCACAGCTCGATGTAATGACCGACGGTTTTCACGGTGTCGAAGTACACCAGCTCTGCGCCGCCCACCGTGCACTCGAACGCTGCCGCGTGGCCGCGGGCTTTGTATTCCTCACAGGTCGCCTTGTAGTCGACCGGCATCATGCCGAAGTGATGCACGCCCACCCGGCCGGCATCCAGAAATTCTTTGTAAACCGAAGGCTCGTCGTTGTGCTGATAGATGAGCTCGATCTGCAGATCGCCACTGTTGCCCAGCGCCAGCGTAACGTCGGTATTCGACGGCTTGCCGTAGAACTTCTGATCAAGCAGCGGGCAATGGTCGAAGCGGAAGAACGGCCCCACTTTCAGCACTTCGGTCCAGTACTTCAGCGCGGCGTCGAGGTCGCGCACTACGTAGGCGAGTTGGCGGACGGTATACAGCGGTTGTGTCATGACAGGCTTCTCCCCGTTGGATGTTGTGACGAGCGCGCTCACGTTAGCCCGAACCCGCGCGAGCGGCCAGCCTTGGCCGGGCGGCAAGAGATTGCCGGCCGCCCGACCTGCCCGCGCCGTCCGGCGCGGCGGCTGGACCGGTGTTTTTGTCGCAGGCCGTACGCAGCGTCGCCGATGGCCCCGGTCTTGCACTGTTCATGGCACTGGCCAAGCGCTGGAGTAAACCCGTCCCATGACTAGCTTTTCCGTCACCTCGCGCCTCGATGCGGCGGCCAGCGCGATCTCGCGCGGGCTCTCCTCGACCCGGCAGTGGCTCTTTGGCGACAAGGGGCTGCAGTTTCGCGACCTGCTGGACATTGTGAATCCGCTGCAGCACATCCCCGGCGTGAGTCAGGTCTATCGCAAGCTGACGGGCGACGAGATCAAGCCGGCGATGGCGCTGGCTGGCGGCGCGCTGTTTGGCGGGCCGATCGGAGCGGCGATGTCCGCGGCCGGTTTGGCGCTGGAATCCGGGATCAAGGCGGCCGAGCAGGGCGCTGACGCAAGCGCGCTGGCCAGCGCGGTCGCCCCGCCGGGCCGCGGGGGCTGGCTGCTGAACGCCGGCGGCGCGGTCCACACCCCGCCGCCGGTCACCTCAAGCGCCGTGCTGCTCGCGGCGCGTGAGGCGAGACAGGCGCCGGCGGCCCTGCCAGAACGGCGCGGTGGCTGGCTGCTGGCGGCGGCCTATGCGCCGACGGATGCGCTACGTCAGTCGCCGGCGCTGCACGAAACGGCCTGAATTCGCGATGTTGCTTTGACCGCTCCTCGGGCACAATCCGGCTTCTACTAGCAGGGAGTTCCCATGATTGAGCATCAGATTGGCGAGGGCGATCTCGCCGAAGCCGGCCGCGAAGTGGTCGTGCATTACACGGGCTGGCTGTTCGATGCCGCCGCACCCGAAAACAAGGGCAGCAAGTTCGACAGCTCGCGCGACCGCGGCGAGCCCTTCGTGTTTCCGCTGGGCGGCGGCTACGTCATCAAGGGCTGGGACCAGGGCGTGGCCGGCATGCGCGTCGGCGGCCGCCGCACGCTCATCATTCCGCCGGAACTCGGCTATGGCGCGCGCGGCGCGGGCGGGGTGATTCCACCCAACGCCACGCTGGTGTTTGACGTCGAACTACTGGCAGTTCGCTAAACCCCGAGGAGCCCGACCCCATGACTCGCCGACTTAAAATCGATTTCGTCTCCGACGTGTCCTGTCCGTGGTGTGTGGTCGGGCTGAAGTCGCTGGAACAGGCGCTGGACAATCTGGCCGAGGCCGTCGAAGCGGACATCCACTTCCAGCCTTTTGAACTCAACCCGCAAATGCCGCCCGGCGGGCAGGATCTGAACGAACACCTGCAGCAGAAATACGGCGGCACGCCGGAGCAGTTCGCCGGCACGCGCGAAGCGATCCGCGAGCGCGGTGAAGCCTTGGGTTTCGTGTTCCGCATGGACAAGCGCGACCGCATCTACAACACCTTCGACTGTCATCGGCTCTTGCACTGGGCGGGCGAGGTGGGGCGGCAACTGGAGCTGAAAATGGCGCTGTTTCGCGCCTACTTCACCGAAGGGCTGGACCCGGGCGATCACGCGGTGCTGCTACAGGCGGTGCGGGATGTCGGGCTCGATGAAGCCCGCGCGCAGGAGATCCTGAGCAGCGATGCCTACCGTGAAGAGGTTCGCGCCCAGCAGCAGTTCTACGCCAGCGCGGGGATTTCCGCCGTGCCGGCCGTGGTCATCAACGACCGCTATCTGATTTCCGGCGGCCAGCCGGCCGCGACCTTCGAGCAGGCGCTGCGCGAGATTGCGGCCAAGGCGGATTAGCGCTCGCAGCCGCCGCGCGCGGCCACTGAGCTTTCAATTCAGCTGGTCAGGGGCGGTCGCGTCGCTGCCGCGCAGGGTCAGCAGCAGGGTTTCGGTTTCCTCGCGCGCATCAAACGCGGGATGCTTGCGGAGCAGGGCTTCTGCGGCGGCATGCGCCTTGTCTTTCATCCCTGCCTCGGCCAGCGCGTAGGCATAGTGATAGGCGATTTCCGGTTCTTCCGGTCGCGCGTGATGCGCGTCCTCCAGCAAGGCCAGTCCCCGTTGCACGCGCTGCTTGCGCACCAGAATCCAGCCCAGGGTGTCGGCGCTGAACGGATCTCCTTTCAGGGCCTCATGCCCGCGCTCGGCCAGCGCCAGCCCCCGTGGATCGTCCAGCCTGTCGTAGACCTTCGCCAGCCCGCTCAGCGCGACCGGATGATTCGGCCTGCTGGCCAGCACCTGCTCGAACGCGCGCCGGGCGGCCGGCCACTGCTTCGCGGCTATCTCCAGCAGGCCCAGCGTGATGCGCGCATCGGCGTCATCCGGATTGCGTGCCAGCCACTGCGTCAGCGACTCGTGCGCGCCGTGGGTGTCCCGCTGCAAGCGCTGCGCGGCCACCAGACGTTGCAGCGCGCGGGATGACGGCGCTTTCTCGAATGCCGCGCGGAAGGCCTTGGTGGCGTCGTCGAATTTTCCCTGCACGGTGGCGAGCTCGCCGGCAGCGTTCTCGGCGTCCACGTGCTGCGGAAACCGTTCGCGCAGTTGCGTCACCACCTGCGCGGCGGCCGCGTACTGACGCTCGCCAAGTTCGGTGGCGAACAGACTCCACCACAGCGGCAGCAGTTCAGGGTGCACTTTCAGCACCGCGACATAGTGCTGGCGGGCATCCGCATAGCGCGTCGTCACGCGCGCCGCATCGCCGAGTAGCGCCGTGGTCCGGGCATCGTCCGGGAATTGTTCATGCAGGCTTGAAAGGGTCTTGAACGCCCCTTCGGCGGACTGCGCCCGCAGCTGGAATGCGCCCCAGCGCAACTGACTGGCGGGTGCGCCGGCCGCTGCGTTGAAGGCCTTTTCCGCATTTGCCAGCGCGTTCGGCAGCTCACCCGTACGCAACAGGTTTTCGGCCAGTTGCCAGCGCAACTCGGGCTCATCGGGTCGCCGCTCAAGCGTGGCAGACAGCAGGGCCAGTGCGCCTGCGTCGTCGCCTTCGCGGGCCTTGAGGTTCGCCAGCAGCAGTGTCGCGGGCACATTCGCGTCGTCAGCTTTCAGCGCCGCTTCCAGCTTGCTGCGGGCGAGCGCGGCATTCTCGGCCTTGAGCGCCATCAGCCCCTGATTGACCAGCGCTGGTGCGAAGCCCGGGTCCCGTTCGAGCGCGGCGCTAAACGCTGCGGCGGCCCGCTTGGCATCTCCTGCCCGGAGATACGCCAGCCCCGCCAGATGGTGCGAGAGCGGGGCGTCCGGCGCGAGCTCGAGCAGCAGGCGAGCCGATTCCTGCGCGGCGCTCAGGTCGCCCTGCGCGAGCTGCCCGGCGGTGAGGTTTTGGCGCACTTCGAGATCTGCGGGCGCTTGTTCGGCAAGCCGATTCAGCGCCGACAGGCCGGCTTCTGGACTACTGCCGGCCGACTGCGCGAGCGCTAGCTGGGTCTGCGCGGCGAGACTGCTGCTGCTTGCAGCCGCCTTCGCCTGTTCGAGCACTTCCTGCGCGCGGGTGGTGTCGCCATTCGCCGCGTAGGCCTGACTAAGCAGGGTGAGGACGCCGGCGTCGGGCGGCTGCGTCGCGTCTTCCAGCAACGGACGGAGCGCTGCCACGGCGTCGGCGCCTCGGCGCTGTTTCAGCAATACCACGGCCATCAGCTTGCGCGCCGGCGCGTGATTAGGCGCCAGCTTGTCGAGCGCATTCAACCGGGCTTCGGCCTGCTGATAATTGCCCTGATGGAAATAACTACCGGCCAGCATCAGCAGCGCCTGCCGATTCGTCGGCTGGTGGTCGACAAACTCGCCCAGCACGCCGGTAGCGCGTCCCCAGTCGGCTTTGGCATAGGCCAGCATACCTGTGAGCAGCAGCCCTTCGTCAATGTTGGGGGCCTGCCGCTTGAAGCGCGCCACAGTATCCGCGGCCTGGGGCAGTTGTTGGCTTGCAATCTGGGCCTTGCTGAGCCCGGCGAGGGCTTCAAGATTCTCGGGCGCCAGCTGAAGGGCGCGCTGGAAGCCGCTTGCAGCGGCCGCCATCTGTCCTTGCATCAGCGCGATTCTGGCTTTGAGGATCAGGGCTTCAAGGTTTTCCGGCATGGTTTTCAGCGCGTCGTTCAGGGACGCGTCGGCACCGCTCAGATCGTGTTGGGCGAGAGCCAGCCGGGCGGTCGCCACCGCCAGGCTTGAATCCTGCGGCGAGCGATGCCGGGCGGCGTCGAGCAGATGTTTCGCCGCCTCAGTTTTCCCCTCACCCAGCTTCGCCTTCACCTTCAGGGCATCGAGCTCGGGGGATTGTGGGCCGCGATAGCTTTCAAGCAGTTCAAGCGCTTTGGTGTATTCGCGGAGCTCGATGTGTGCGCGACCGATGTCGAGCTGCAACTCGGGCGTGGTCGCGGCCAGCGCCGAAGCGCGGGTCAGCTCGGAGAGTGCGGCCGCTGGCTGATGCAGCGCCAGATAGGTCTGGCCCAGACGCCAGCGCGCGGCCAAATCCTCGGGCTTCGCTTGCAGGAAGCTTTTGTACCGGATGATGGCTTCTTTCAACGCGCCCTGTTTGCGCGCAACTTCAGCCGCGGCATACAGGTCGCTGGCCTCGGGCGCCTGCCATTTCCGCCAGCCCGCGAAGGCCAGTGCGATCACGGCGGCCCCCAGCAGGTACCAGCGGAGCTTGCCGCGCGAGATTCTATGTTTGCCTCTCCGCATCGATCACCTCCGTCGCGCTGTTCGGGAGCGCGCATGGGCGCAGTATTACGGCTCGTGCCGGGGCGACTCATGGCGGCGATCAAGCCGCATCGGTATGGGGGCGTTTTATGCGGGGCGGAATCAAAAAAAGGCCTCCACCGAAGTGGAGGCCCTGAAGCATCGAAGCCCGACTAGCCGCTCAAGCGGTTTTGCGACGCCGTTTGGCGGCAAACCCGGCCAGACCCAGCCCCAACAGGCCCAGCGTGCCCGGTTCGGGGGTCGGAATCACACTGCCAAAGCCGTCGAGATAGGCGTAGCCCGCGTGGCCGCCGTAGGGGCAGTCGGACGCAAGCAAGCTCAGGGTAAAGTCATCCCCCACCACGCCCAGCGCTGCCAAATCGATGTTTTCCACCACCCAGCCACTGCTGATCCAGCCGTTGCCCAGATAGTCGGTCCAGGTGACGCCGGTCGTGCCGCTGCCAATCGAGCCGGCCGAACTGTAGGACCGGCTGACGATATCCGTGCCGGTGGTGTCATCCCGCAGCGTGAGCGAGAAGTAGTCGGAGTCGGTCAGGCCGTGTGAGCCCTGCAGCACCGCATTCCATGCGAAGTAGATATTGGTGTCGGTGTAATTGAGCACCGACTGCTGCAAGGTCGAGACCGAATAATCATTGACCTGATCGTTCACTTTCGCCGAGAAGCTGCCGCCGTAGACCGTGTTCAAGCCCGTCAGGGGATCGCTGCCAGGTGCGACGATGTAGTTCTTCGAAGGACCGCCGACGTACGCCGTGGGGCTGACCGGCGGCAAGGGCGAGCCGCCCCAGCTCCCGCCACCCTGAACCCAGCCGGTGAAGTCGCCAGTTTCAAAACTGCCGTTGGTGAAATTGTTGGCTTGCGCCGCGCCAGTTGCGAAGGCCAACGCGAAGGCCAGCGGAAGAAGTTTCTTGTTCATATCAGGCTCCCTGTAGTTAACAACGCAGCATTCAAAGACTGCTGACGTGGGAGTCCGGAGCACGCTTCGTGCCGGAATTATAACGATATGAAAAATATGGTGTTTTAGCTTGTGTAGGCGGGTGTGCGCCGTGAATGTGTAAAGTTTTTCACACGCATCAGGGCCGCAGACGAGGCGGTTTGTAAAAATCTTGAAGCGGTCTGCCGGGGCGCCAGGCGAGTCAGCGGCAGGTGGGTGATGGGCGGCAGCAGGCGGGAGCCCGCAGGCTGGTCCGTCGCGGAACTTGAACGTGCGCAAGCCATGCGCACGCGGGATACCCCACCGGGCCGCGTAAGCCCGGTGGGTTTGGCCTTGGCCTAAAAGCCGAAGAAACGCTTCAGCTTCTGCTTGATGCGCGTCAGCAGCTTGGGCGACTGATGCTTCTGCGGCGCGGCGGGGGTGGTGCCGCCGCTCGCCGCTTCGTTCTCGCGCCGACCGCCGCGAGACCGACGCCGACGGCGCTTGGCGTCACCGCCCGCCGCCAGCGCATCCGCTTCCGGCGCTTCGGTCGGGGTTGGCGCCAACGCCGGCGCTTCTACGGGCGCCTCCCGGCGCGGCTGTTCGTCGCGCGGTCGACCGCCGCCGCTGCGCGGCTCGCCCCGCCCGCCAGGCGCCCGGCCACGGCCCGCGCCGTCGCTGCGACCACCTCGTCCGCCGCCGCCACCACGACCATCGCGGTCCCGCCGTTTCTGGCGTTCTGCGGCGGCTTCGCTGAGCGCGTTTTCAACGACCGATTCTTCGCGCTGCTCGCCCTCTACCCGGCGCGGAGCACGCGGGATGGGCTGCAGCATGCCGGGATCGATTTTGGCGACCGGGATCTTCTGCTCGATATAGGCCTCGATGTCCGGCAGGTGCATCGCGTATTCGTCGCAGGCGAAGCTGATCGCGTCGCCTTCGGCGCCAAGGCGCGCTGTGCGGCCGATGCGGTGGACGTAGTCTTCGGCGTCGTAGGGCAAATCAAAATTGAAGACATGCGTGACGTCGGGAATGTGCAGACCGCGCGCCGCGACGTCGGTTGCAACCAGCAGCGACAGCTCGCCGCGGGTAAACCGGCCGAGCAAGGTTTCGCGCTTTTTCTGCGGCACGTCGCCTGAGAGCACGCCCACCTTGTAGCCCGCACGTTCCAGCGTAATGGCCACGCGTTCGCAGGCGTATTTGGTGTTGACGAAAACCATGCCGCGGTTTGATTCGTGCTGCTTCAGGATACCCAGCAGCAGCGGCAGCTTTTCTTCGGTCGCCGGAAAATACACCTGCTGACGCACGCGCGCAGCGGTGACGGTCTCGGCTTCCACGACCAGCTTCTCGGGATCGTTCATGTGCTCGTAGGCCAGTTCCAGCACCCGATGACTCAGGGTCGCCGAGAACAGCAGGTTCTGGCGCTCGCCGGCTTCCGGCATCCGCCGCAGCAGGAAGCGAATGTCGGCGATGAAGCCGAGGTCGAACATGCGATCGGCCTCGTCCATGATCATCATTTCGACGCCCCGGAAACTGACCGTGCGCTGTTTGACGAAATCGATCAGGCGGCCCGGTGTAGCGATGATGATGTCGACGCCGGCTTCCAGCTGCTGGCGCTGCTTGTCGTAATCAACGCCGCCGTAGATCAGCGCCCGGCGCAGCGGGATGTGTTTGCCGATTTGCGCGGCGTCTTTCTCGATCTGGATGGCGAGTTCGCGGGTAGGAGCCAGAATCACCGCGCGGGGGTCTTCTACCCGCCGCTCCGGCAGTGAATCTCGCGTCAGCAGGCGGTTGTAGAGGGCGACCAGAAAAGCGGCGGTCTTGCCGGTGCCGGTCTGCGCCTGCCCCGCGACGTCGCGGCCGGCGAGGGTGATGGGCAGGGTCATGGCCTGAATCGGCGTGCACTGGGTGAAGCCGGCGTCGTTGAGGCCGCGTTGGAGGGTTTCGTGCAGGCCGAAGTTGTCGAAGCGAATGTCAGTTAAGGTGGTATCGGACACTTTATTTCCTGATTGTGAGCACTGGTGGGCCGGCCATCTGGCCAGCCGTGAAGGTGAGACCGATTAGGGGGCTGTCGGCGCGCAGGAGCGGTGACAGCGCCGAAGGGGGGCGCCTCGCGTCTCGCACAGAGGGCGGCCCGATGGGGCGGCGGCGCGTGTGCAGGGTCGGCGGGTCTCGCGGGTGCCGGCCAGGCTGCGCTCTTCTCGTGAGGCGGCCAACCAGCGTCAAGCCGCCTAATCGTTGCGGTTTGCGCCGATATGATCAAGCGGAAGTTCCGTTCTGGCGATGACTTTTCGCAACACGAAGCTCGAATGCACCCCGGTGACACCCTCAATCCGGGTCAATCGACCCAGCAGGAACTCCTCGTAGAAGGCCATGTCCGGCAGCACCGCCTTCAAGAGATAGTCGGCCGCCTGACCGGTAACGATGCTGCACTCGACCACTTCGGGGAACTGGCTGACGACCCGTTCGAAGTTCTCAAACCGCTCCGGGGTGTGGCGGTCCATGGTGATCCCAATCATCGCGGTGATGTTGAGCCCCAGCTTCTTCTGGTCGAGCAGCGTGACGTGGCGGACGATGACACCGGTTTCTTCCAGTCGCCGCACGCGCCGCGCGCAGGGCGTGGGCGAGAGGCCCACCTGCTCGGCCAGTTCCAGCGTGCTGATGCGGCCGTTGGTCTGCATCACGCCGAGGATGCGGCGGTCGGTGCGGTCGAGTTTCATGATTCAGCCTCTCTTTTCAGAAATTGGAGATTAACGCCAAATAGAGAAATATTTTTAGTGGAATCACTAAATATCAGTTTCCCATAAGAGCAAATTTGCAGCTTTTCGCTCAAGCCTTCGGCCTATACTGCCGGCCATTCGGGTCTTCGTGCCCGCCCGTTCCATCGCAGATTTTTCAGGTACCGCCATGAGCCGCTTCGACCACCGCAAATACCGCGCTTTTCCGCCCATCAACCTCAAGGACCGGACCTGGCCGGACAAGGTCATCACCGCCGCGCCCACCTGGTGCAGCGTCGATCTGCGCGACGGCAACCAGGCGCTGATCGAGCCGATGGACTCCGACCGCAAGACGCGGATGTTCAAGCTTCTCGTTGGCATGGGCTACAAGGAAATCGAAGTCGGCTTTCCCGCCGCGTCGCAGCCGGACTTCGACTTCGTGCGGCGGCTCATCGACGAAAACCTCATCCCGGCCGACGTGACCGTGCAGGTGCTGACCCAGGCCCGCCCGGAACTCATCGAGCGCACGTTTGAGTCTTTGGTTGGCGTGCGTCGGGCGATTCTTCACCTCTACAACTCGACCTCGACCTTGCAGCGACGGGTCGTGTTCGGCCTCGACTACAGCGGCATCATCGACATTGCCGTCTCGGGCGCCAAGCTCGTCAAACAACTGGCCGATGCCGATCCCAAGACCGAGTGGGTCT
>JALRCR010000360.1 GCA_023257255.1 Gammaproteobacteria bacterium
CGCGTACGCGGCCACGACGATCCCGAGCATGCGGTTGTTTCGCCGGCCCCGTGCCGGCGTGCGAGCGCTCCCCGACGCCAGCGCGCCTGCCCCCCCTCGGCTACAACGTCGCCGTGCTCCGCTCCGCCGCTTCGAGTTCCCCGCGGTTCGCCCTGGCGCTTCTGCTGGCCACGGCGGCCACGCTGGCGCAGGCCGACCTCTCGCCGCTGCAAGGCCCGCAGGCCCAGGCGCTCATGCTCAAGCTGGCGCAGTACCCGGCCATGCTGAGCGCCGCCGCGCAAGACTTTGCCCCGCACGATGTGACCTTCTACCTGCGCGAACTGGCCTCGCTCTACCACTCTTACTACGACGCCGAGCGCATCCTGGTCGACGACGACAAAGTCCGTCTGGCACGGCTGGCTTTGGTGGCCGCCACCGCCCAGGTGCTGCACAATGGCCTGAAGGTGCTGGGCGTGTCGGCACCGACCAAGATGTGAAACCCATGCGTTCTCCCTCCTCTCAGCGCGGCGGCACTTTTCTCGGCTTCATCCTCGGCCTGGTGCTGGGCCTGGGCGTGGCCCTGGCGGTGGCCATTTACGTGACCAAGGTGCCCACGCCTTTTTCCAACAAGAACCAGTCGCGCACCAGCGAGCAGGATGTGGTCGAGAGCCAGAAGAACAAGGACTGGAACCCCAACGGCGTGCTCCAGCCCAAGGCCTCTGCACCGCTCGAAGGCGCATCGCAGCCCGGCGCGCTGACGCCCGCGCCCGCTGCGGCGGACACGCCCGCCGCCAAAGCCGATCCCAAGGCACCGGCCGTGGCGGCCGATCCGCTGGGCGACCTGGCCAAATCCAAGGCGGGCTTGTCCAGCCCGGCCACGGCCAACACCGCCGAGCCTTTCCAGTATTTCGTGCAGGTCGGCGCTTACCGCTCGGCCGCCGAGGCCGATGCCCAGAAAGCCCGCATGGCCATGATCGGTCTGGACGCCAAGGTGTCCGAGCGCGAACAGGGCGGGCGCACCGTCTTTCGCGTGCGTTTGGGGCCTTACGACGACAAGGCCGCTGCCGAGCGCGTGCGCAGCAAGCTGGAGGCGGCCCAGATCGACAACACACTGGTGCGCATCCAGCGCTGAACCCAAGGGAG
>JALRCR010000361.1 GCA_023257255.1 Gammaproteobacteria bacterium
GTCGGCGCCCTCGGCGCGGATCGACAGCTCCGTGCCCGGGCCGGCGGCCAGCATCATCAGGCCCATGATGGATCGCCCGGAGACGGCCACGCCGTCCTTGGCCACGGTCAACTCGGCCGCGAACTGCCCGGCGAGCTTGACGAACCGCGCGGCGGCGCGCGCGTGCAGCCCGCGCTTGTTGAGGATGGTGACGCGGCGCTCCGCCGTCGCGCCGCCGCTCATCGCGACGCGCCCGCGAGCAGCTGCGAGGCGACGTTGATGTACTTGCGCCCGGCCTCGCGCGCCTCGACCACCGCGGCGTCGAGCGCCATGGTCGAGCGCACCGAGGCGAGCTTGATGAGCATCGGCAGGTTCATCCCCGCGACGACCTCGACGCGCCCCTTGCCGAGGATCGACATCGCGAGGTTCGAGGGCGTGCCGCCGAACATGTCGGTGAGCACGGCGACGCCGTCGCCCTCGTCCGCGGCGGCCACCGCGGCGAGGATCTCGGCGCGCCGCATCTCCATGTCGTCCTCCGGGCCGATGCAGATGGCGCGGACGTTGCGCTGCGGCCCCACGACGTGCTCGAGCGCGGAGACGAACTCCGCCGCGAGACGCCCGTGGGTGACGAGTACCATGCCGATCATGCGTGCCTTCCCGCTCTGCCTCAGCGCGCGGCGTCGCCGCGCCTCTCCATGTCCCGGTGGACGAGGTTGACCTGCCGGCCCCGCTGGCGGAGCCAGCGCGCGAGCCGCTCGGCGACGTGCACGGAGCGGTGCTTGCCGCCCGTGCAGCCGCAGCCGATGGTCAGGTAGCTCTTGCCCTCGCGCTCGTAGCGCGGAAGCAGGGCGAGAATGCGGTCTTTCTTGGACGCTGCCGAGGTATGCTTCAGTTCGGTGATGTTCAGTTTCACTCCCCGCTTCAGTTCCTCGTCCTCTACCAGAGTCTTGATGCCCTGCCAGAACTGCGTGTCCTCGATGCCGATGTCGTGCCCCCAATGGCGGTAGCCTTTTTCCGTGCGGCAGGCGCCCATGGCATGGTAGCCCGCATGGCGCAGGCCATGCTTCGGACCAGCCGCCACCAGACGCTCGTAGACGTCCATCACGTGCTCGGCGGGGATGTAAAGCTCCCAGCCCAGTTC
>JALRCR010000362.1 GCA_023257255.1 Gammaproteobacteria bacterium
TCAGCCACCACTTGAATGATGTCTGGCAGATCGACCATGTCTTGCTTGTCGACCTCGATCAAACGCAAACCCTGGCTGGCGTAGGTGTTCAAACAGGCCTTGACCAAGGACGATTTGCCTGTGCCGCGTGCGCCGGTCAGCAATACGTTGTTAGCGGGTTTGCCTTGCAAAAACTGCAATGTGTTGCGCTGGATTTTTTCTTTTTGCGGATCGATTTCTTTCAAATCATCCAACGACATTTGGCCAACATGCCGCACGGCTTCCAGCACCCCATGGCCGCTGCTGCGTTTGCGGTAACGAAACGCAATGCCCGCACTCCAGTCGGGTGCGTGCAAAGGTTGCGGCAAGATATGTTCGATACGGGCCATCAATAATTCGGCGCGGTGCAGCATGCGTTCCAAAGCGTCACTCATGGTTCAGCTGCGGTAGTCTGCGTTGATGGTGACGTATTCATGGCTCAGATCGCAAGTCCACACTTGGTCGTACGCTTGGCCACGACCCAACAAAACCCGCACCGTGATTTCGTCTTGCTTCATGGTGCGTTGCCCGTCTTCTTCGCGGTAATCGGGGTGACGGCCGCCGCGCGTGGCCACATGCACATCGTCCAAAAACAAATCAATGCATGCTTGGTCTAAATCGGCAATGCCTGCGTATCCCACCGCAGCCAATATGCGACCAAGGTTAGGGTCGCTGGCAAAAAAAGCGGTTTTCACCAGAGGCGAATGCGCGATCGCATACGCCACTTGGCGGCATTCAGCGCTGTCGCGTCCGCCTTCCACCCGAACAGTGATGAATTTGGTGGCACCCTCGCCGTCACGCACGATGGCCTGCGCCAACCACATGGCCACGTCGATCAAAGCTTGTTTCAGCACTGCCGCCGCCGGGCTTTGCCAATCGGTCACCACCGGATTGCCCGCTTTGCCGGTGGCGATCACCACGAACGAATCGTTGGTGGATGTGTCGCCATCGATGGTGATGCGGTTGAAAGAAGCTTCGGCCAACTCGTGCGCCAACGAGTGCATCAGCGTCGGATCGATGGCCGCATCCGTGGCCAAGAACCCCAGCATGGTGGCCATGTTCGG
>JALRCR010000363.1 GCA_023257255.1 Gammaproteobacteria bacterium
GATCAAGGCCGTGAAAGCCGCCTTGCCCGACGTGCCGACTAAATCCGGGGTGATGCTGGGGCTCGGCGAGGAAATAGAGGAAGTCCACGCCGTGCTGCGCGACCTGCGCGCTCACGACTGCGACATGGTGACCATCGGCCAGTATCTGCAGCCCAGTCGTGCGCACCTGCCGGTGGCGCGCTTCGTGACGCCCGATGAGTTCGATGCGCTGGCGGTGTACGCGCGCTCGCTGGGGTTTGCGAATGTGGCCAGCGGGCCGATGGTGCGCTCGTCCTACCACGCCGATCGGCAGGCGGCCGGCGAGTCCGTCGCTTAGATCGGCGGCTCGGGGTCGGCGGCCGGCGCTTGGCGGTCTTCCACCCGCAGGCTGAGCGCGCCCTGTGAGAGCCGCGCGTGCACGGTCTCACTGGGCGCTACGTCGTTTGCACTACGCACAATCTGTCCGTTGGCCCGGCTGACGATGGCGTAACCGCGCGCCAGCGTGGCCAGCGGACTCACCGCGCGGAGCGTCTGCTCGGCGGCCGTCACCCGCACCTTGAACCGCGTCAGTAGCAGCGGCATGGCGCCGCTTAAGCGCTGGCTGGCGCTCTGCAAGCGCGACGCCGCCAGCGCAATGCGCCGGCTGGGCGTCACGCCGGCCAGCGTGGCCTCTGCTGCGGCGAGACGAGCTTGCTTGAGCGCCAGCGTGCGTCGCAAGGCGGGTTCCAGCCGGCCCAGCAGTTCGTCCAGCCGCTGGTGATGCTGCTCAATCCGTCGGCCAGGATGAACCAGCCGCGCGCTGAGCGTATCTATCCGCTGTTGGGCATAGCGCAGCCGGTGGCGCAGGCCACCATCCAGGCGTGACGCCAGGCCCGTCAGCTGCTGCAGCACGGCGTCGCGATCCGGGACGGCAAGTTCGGCGGCCGCCGAAGGCGTCGGCGCTCGCAGATCGGCGGCGAAGTCGGTGAGGGTGAAGTCAATTTCATGCCCCACGCCGCTGATCACCGGCAGGGTGGAGGCCGCGACCGCGCGCACCA
>JALRCR010000364.1 GCA_023257255.1 Gammaproteobacteria bacterium
AATCACCGGAGTATTCACACCGAGCATTTGCCCTGACGCGATGCGAAACAAAATTCCGTAGCCGATTTGTCCGGCCGCGCCGGTAACTGTGATGCGAACTGGTGAAGTCATAGCGCGTAAGCCTAGGACAAAACTTATGGCCGACCAATTGCTTGCATCATCAAGTCGGCATAGACCTTTTGCCCTTCAGGCCGAATATGAATCTTGTCGCTATACAGATATTCAGGGTGCGCAGTGGCAATCGCATACCAGTCGAGAACTTTGACGTTTTCATATCTTGCAGGCAATTCATTGATTCGCCGATTGTTCGTATTCTGTCGAACTTCGCTTGGCACATGCACCGTCACGAACAACACCAGCGGTACATCACGCAACGGCACCATAATCTCGTCGAGTGTTTTTTCGTCGACAGTGTTGTTTGTGCCCAAATGAATAATCACAACCGACCCGAGTCGATTGACCGACTTCATAAAGTTGGCGATCTCAAGAGCCTGTCGATACGGTCGACTCTTCACTGCATCAACTGTCACGCCGCGCTGTGTCAAAACATTGGCTGCACCCAACATCACCGAATCACCAATTGCCAAAACATCAATCACCTGACCGTCAAGTGAGGTCGTAGCCGTTGCGACCTGCCCAGCGATCGTGGTTGCTGCTGCCAGTTCTCCACCGCCGACACTTTGCCCGCCACCCAACACGTCGACCGTGTTGCCCTCGTTATCTGACAAATTTTGAGCAATCTCATCTAATTGCACACGCGCCGTTGCCAAACTGACGACACCGAAAACTGGCAGCAGCGAAACAAACGCTGTCAACACGATTCGACGTTGTCGACGCACGAGTTGCGCACCGTGAGCAGGCTGGCGAAACTCGCGCCACCATCTCGAAATTGCACCCTGCCGCACAGGGGTTTCGATATAGCGGTAGCTCAATTCGGTGAGCGCGAGTGCGAGCAAAACTAAAACTACAAATTCATATGGCGTCAAACCCTGACCCGCGAAG
>JALRCR010000365.1 GCA_023257255.1 Gammaproteobacteria bacterium
GGAGTTGAGGATCATCGGATCGCGGTAGTACCGGTAGCGACCGGCCAGTCGCGCGTCGTAGGCGATGTAGCGCGTGCTCTGTTCGAGGTAACTGGCCAGGCGGCCCCACTCGAGGATCTTGGTCAGGACGTTGGAGGCCTGCTCGCACGCGAGGTGCACGCCGCCCAACTGGGCCACCGAGTCGTCGCCGTACTCGAAGAACACCTTCTCGTACAGTTCTTCGGCGCGCTGCAGACCGATCGTCGCATCGACGCCCTGGTCGCCCGCGACGTCGAGGTCGCCGACGAATTCGTCGAGGAAGAGCCGTCGCAGGCTCTTGGAACTGCGGCTGTAACGGGCGAACAAGGCGCCTTTCACCACCTCGGGCAGGTTCACGAGGGCGAACACGGGACCGTCGAGGTTGGTGAAATACCTGCGCAGAACGTCGGCCTCCGCGGGCGTGAACTCCTCGGGGGCGTAGACCGTCACGGCGAACACGCTAGTTGTCGGTCGCGACGGGTTCGGGGACGGTGGGCGCGACGTGCGCCACCGGATCAGGCCAGCACGTCGACATCCGACGGGTTCGCGCTGAACTCGTCGGACACGCGGTGGCGCAGTTCGGCGTCGCACCACAATTCGACCACCGTGGCCGCCAGGGTGCGCGCACCGAGCAGCACCGCCTCGTCTCCCCCGGCTCCACCGGCGTGTTCGGCGAACTCACGGGTGTGGATGGCGGTCCCCGAGGGCGCCACCTTGATCATCGGATGGATCGACGGGACGAGGTGCGACACGTTGCCCATGTCGGTGGACCCGAGCACCCGATGTCCCCCGAGTCGTGGATCGGCGCAACGTCGACCAGTTGCGCCGCGATCGGTGGCGAAATTCTCGGCGAAACACCCGGCCAACGCGAAGTTGTCGCGCACCTCGGCGTAGGAATGCCCCTCCCACGTCATGTCGATTCCGCAACCGCAGGC
>JALRCR010000366.1 GCA_023257255.1 Gammaproteobacteria bacterium
GGGTGCTTACGCCAAGTTGCACCAAAAAGGCGAAAACGGCTCATCGACCAACGACCCGCATTAAAGCAAGACAATGTCGTATTGCTCTTGCCCCATGGCCGATTCACTTTGAAGCGAGATCGGTTTTGCAATGAAATCGGACAGTGCTGCCAAGTGCTGGCTCTCTTCGTCCAGCAACAATTCCACCACCGAGGGTGAAGCCACCACCCTGAATTCGCGTGGATTGAACTGTCTGGCTTCTCGCAAAATTTCGCGCAAAATGTCATAAACAACAGTACGTGTGGTTTTGATACTGCCCTTGCCTTCGCAACTGGGGCAAGGCTCGCACAGCATGTGCGACAAAGATTCACGTGTGCGTTTGCGCGTCATTTCAAGCAAACCCAATTGTGAAAAGCCGCCCGCCATCGTTTTCACGCGATCTCTGGCCAACTGCTTCTTGAACTCATCCAACACCGCACTTTGATGTTCTTCACGCGCCATGTCGATGAAATCGACAATGATGATGCCGCCCAAATTTCGGAGACGCAATTGACGCGCAATGGCGTGCGCCGCTTCCAAATTGGTTTTGAAAATGGTGTCGTCAAAATTACGTGCACCCACATAGCCACCCGTGTTGACATCAACCGTGGTCAAAGCCTCGGTTTGGTCAATGATCAAGTACCCCCCAGACTTCAAATCCACACGTCGGCCCAAAGCTTTGGCAACTTCTTCGTCAATGGCGTACAAGTCAAAGATGGGTCGCTCGCCTTTGTACAACTGAAGTCGCGCGGCAGACGCAGGCATGAACTCTTTGGCAAAGGTGAGCAAGCCTTCAAACTGCTCTTTGGAATCAATGCGGATGGTTTGAGTTAATTCAGAGACCAAATCGCGCAGCACCCGTTGTAGCAAGGTTAAATCCTGATGCAACAAGGATTGAACAGGAAGCCGCGTCGAAGCATCTTTGAT
>JALRCR010000367.1 GCA_023257255.1 Gammaproteobacteria bacterium
GTGCGCTTGAGCAGCGCCACCATGTCGACCACCGCTCGTGAGTGGCCGTGCGCGGTGTCGACGACGAGGAGATCGACACCGGCATCGATCAGAGCGTGCGCGCGCTTCTCGGCGTCAGGCCCGACACCCACGGCCGCGCCGACCATGAGCCGACCCGCGGAATCCTTGGTGGCCAGCGGGTACTTGTCGGACTTGACGAAGTCCTTGACGGTGAAGAGTCCGCCGAGACGGCCGTCGGGATGCACCAGCGGCAGCTTCTCGACCTTGTGGCTCGCGAGCAGGCGCAGGGCATCCTCGGACTCCACGCCCACGGGCGCTGTCAGCAGCGGCATCGGGGTCATGACCTCGCTGACGCGACGCGACATATCGTCTTCGAACCGCATGTCACGGTTGGTGATGATGCCGACCAGTCGCCCGGCATCATCAACGACGGGCACGCCGCTCACGCGGTAGCGGCCGCACAGCGCATCGACCTCGGCCAGGGTGGCGTCGGGACCACAGGTGATGGGGTTGCTCACCATGCCGGCCTCAGACCGCTTGACCATGTCGACCTGCGCGGCCTGGTCGTCGATCGACAGGTTGCGGTGCAGGATGCCGATGCCGCCCTGGCGTGCCATGGCGATGGCAAGGCGGCCCTCGGTGACGGTGTCCATCGCGCTCGACAGCAGGGGCACGCGGACCGACAGGTTGCGGGTCACGCGGCTGGTGGTGTCGACCTCGCTGGGCACGACATCGGACTCGGCGGGCAGCAGCAGGACGTCGTCGAACGTGAGCCCGAGATAGGCAAAGGGCTCGGGAAGCGCGGACGACGCTGGCATGGGCTCAGGCTACCCGTCGCTCGCGAGGAGTCGTCGCGCCGCCGGGCCGTCGAGCCAGCCCTCACGCGGGCCCGCTGGCAGGCCATCCCCGATCGCGCGAACGGCCGCGGCACCCTCGGCCA
>JALRCR010000368.1 GCA_023257255.1 Gammaproteobacteria bacterium
GCATGGCGCCAAGCCACCGAGAAAATCACCGCAATTGTCTTGAGTGAATGCCTGACCACCAACTAAGTTCGTGGGGATCCCTGAGATTCTGACCCCAAACTCCTGACCCGCGGCGACGCCGCTGACGCAACCCGCTAAGCTGTTGCGCTCGATGTTCAAGAGCCCCCCAATGCCCACCCCCGCCGAAGTCACCGCCTTCCTCGCCCGCGAATTTCCGCAAAACCCCTGTCAGGTCGACGCCCT
The DNA here is from genome assembly GCA_023257255.1 of Gammaproteobacteria bacterium. GTDB lineage: Bacteria > Pseudomonadota > Gammaproteobacteria. Next base: position 244 of record JALRCR010000368.1, read on the forward strand.
CGACGCGCGCAGCGCCACGGTGCGACGAAGGGTCAGCTCGGCTGATCTGCGCCCCGGCGGCACGGTAGCCGGGCCAGTATTGTTTTCGGTGGCGGACAGCGCGCTGTACGTGGCCCTGTTTGGCGCGCTGGGCATTACGCCGATGGCGGTGACCTCGAGTCTCAACATCAATTTCTTGAGCCGACCTGCCGCGGACCGCGATCTCATCGGCGTGTGCAGCCTGCTGAAGGTCGGGCGCACGCTGGTGGTAGGCGAGGTGTCGATTTATTCCGACGGCCATCCCGCGCCGGTGGCGCATGCGGTGGGGACCTACGCCTTGCCGCGCGTCCAGGTTGGTTTAACACGCTGATTTTTCTTACCGGAGTCCTGATGAGCGCCTTACCGCCCTGTCCGCAATGCAAATCTACCTACACCTACGAGGACGGCGGGCAGTATCTCTGCCCGGAATGCGCGCACGAGTGGGCGCCTGGCGTCACCGCGAGCGACGACGAGAGCCTGGTGGTGCGCGACGCCCACGGCAATCTGCTGGCGGATGGCGATACGGTCACGCTGATCAAGGACCTCAAGGTCAAGGGCAGCTCGACCGCGATCAAAGTGGGCACCAAGGTGCGCAACATTCGCCTGGTAAACGGTGCCTATGGCCACGACATCGATGCCAAAGTTGACGGCTTCGGGGCCATGATGCTCAAGTCGAGCG
>JALRCR010000369.1 GCA_023257255.1 Gammaproteobacteria bacterium
CAAGCCCGCCGCCGAGATGGACGAAATGAAGTTCGACATGTCCGGCGCCGCCAGCGTGCTGGGCACCTTCCGCGCCCTGGCCGAGCTGCGGCCCCAGCTGAATGTCGTCGGCCTCATTCCCAGCTGCGAGAACATGCCGGGTGGCGGGGCCTTCAAGCCCGGCGACGTGGTCACGAGCATGAGTGGGCAGACCATCGAGGTGCTCAACACGGATGCCGAGGGACGCCTGATCCTGTGCGACGCCCTGACCTATGCCGAGCGATTCAAACCGCGGGCGGTGGTCGATATTGCCACCCTCACCGGCGCCTGCGTGATCGCCCTGGGCGAGGAGATCGCCGGCCTGTGGTCGAGCAGCGACGGCCTGGCCGACGCCCTGCAGCGCGCCTCCCGCGAGGGCCTCAAGAGCCCGCTTGCAGACCTCAAGAACACCGGCCCGCGCCCCGGCGGCTCGATCACGGCCGCCCTGTTCCTGCAGGAGTTCGTGCCCAAGGAGCTGGCCTGGGCCCACCTCGACATCGCCGGCACCGTGTGGAGCGACAAGGGTCGCGGCATGGACCCTGCCGGCGCCACCGGCTTCGGCGTGCGCACCCTGGTGAACTGGGTGCGCTCCGGCGGACCGGCCTAGGCTGCCCCGAAGACCGCCCCACCGGAGCCGATGGCCGTTCGCAAGATCCGCTGGTTCGTCAAAGCCCAGGTGGGTGTACTGCTGCTGCCGGCCGGACTGTGCCTGTTCGGCGAGGCGGTGCAGCGGCGCACCCTGCAGAGCCTGGGCCAGGCCCATGGCCCCTGGTTCTGGTACGGCACCCTCAGCCTGATCGCCATCGTGGCGGGCGTGGGGTTGATGGTGGAAAGCGGCCTGCTGCGGGGCTACCCCGGCCTGCGGGATTCCTGAACCCGGCGGCGGGGGCCTAGGCGGCGGCCCTCACCCGGGGCGACA
>JALRCR010000036.1 GCA_023257255.1 Gammaproteobacteria bacterium
GAAGTACTGCGCGGGTTGGCGCGCTCGTAATGCCGCAGTTCATCGCAGATTCATCCGCCGCCGGCACAATGCGACTCGCCAGCTGACATGTCGAACACCCGCCTGATCTCGCCCAGCCAGAGCGCCGAAGAAGTCGCGCTCGACGGGCAGATCCGTCCGCGTCATCTCGCCGACTACGTCGGCCAGCCGGTGGTGCGGGAGCAGATGGAGATTTTCATCGGCGCCGCGCGCAAACGCGCCGAGGCGCTGGACCACGTGCTGATCTTCGGCCCGCCGGGTCTGGGCAAAACGACGCTCGCCAACATCCTCGCCAACGAAATGCAGGTCAACCTGCGCCAGACCTCGGGTCCGGTGCTGGAGCGGCCGGGTGATCTGGCCGCGCTGCTGACCAATCTTGAACCCCGCGACGTGCTCTTCATCGATGAAATCCATCGCCTGAGCCCGGTGGTGGAAGAAATCCTCTACCCGGCGATGGAAGACTTTCAGCTCGACATCATGATCGGTGAAGGCCCGGCGGCGCGCGCCATCAAGCTCGACCTGCCGCCCTTCACGCTGGTCGGCGCCACGACGCGCGCGGGCCTTTTGACCTCGCCCTTGCGCGACCGCTTCGGCATTGTGCAGCGGCTGGAGTTTTATTCGGTCGAGGATCTGGCGCACATCGTGACCCGCGCGGCGGGCATTCTGCGGGTCGCGATCGACGCCGACGGCGCGCGTGAAATTGCCACCCGCGCACGCGGCACGCCGCGGATCGCCAACCGCCTGCTGCGCCGGGCGCGAGACTTTGCCGAAGTGAAAGCCGATGGCCGCCTGACCGGCGAGGTCGCCTCGCGCGCGCTCGACTTGCTGGCGGTGGACGTCAACGGTTTCGACACCATGGACCGCCGCCTGCTGCTGACCATCATGCAGAAGTTTGACGGCGGCCCGGTGGGTGTCGACAGCCTGGCCGCGGCGATTGGCGAAGAGCGCGGCACGATTGAAGACGTCGTCGAGCCGTTTCTGATCCAGCAGGGCTATATGCTGCGCACCGCGCGCGGTCGCATGGCCACACGCTCGGCCTGGATCCACTTCGGCCTGACGCCGCCGCCGTCCGCCATGCACCCGCAGGATTTGTTCGACGAAGGCGGGTTGCGATGAACGCCGCCGAGTTTCGCTGGCCCATTCGCGTGTACTACGAAGACACCGACGCCGCCGGCATCGTCTATCACGCGAACTACATCAAGTTCATGGAGCGGGCGCGTACCGAATGGCTGCGCGCGCTCGGCTTTGACCAGAGCGCCATTGCCCGCGAGCACGGCATTGCCTTTGTGGTGCGCAGTGCGAACGTCGAGTTCCTGCGCCCGGCGCGTTTCAACGACGAACTGTTTGCGACCTGTGCGCTCAAGCGCTGCGGCTGGGCGAGCGTCGAGTTTCGTCAGACCGTCATCGACCAGCACGACACGCTGTTGAGTACCGGCGATATTCGCGTCGGCAGCGTCAATTTCAAACGCATGCAGCCCCAGCGCATGCCCGAAGCCATCTACATGGGGATCAATAATGGAAAGTGATATGTCGATTGCGAGTCTCATCATGGGCGCGAGCCTGTTGGTGAAGTTCGTGATGCTGGCGCTGTTGGCAGCGTCGATGGCCTCGTGGGCGCTGGTGTTCACCAAGCGGCGCGACCTGCTGCTGGCGAAGCGCGCGGCCCAACATTTTGAAGACCAGTTCTGGTCGTCCGAGGACCTGACTGCGCTCTTCAACCGGGTATCGAACCAGCGCGCGCCGGCGGACGGCACGCAGCGCATGTTCGAGGCCGGCTTCAAGGAGTTTGCCCGCCTGCGCAAGAAAGACGGCCTGCCCCCGGAGATGGTGCTGGAAGGTTCGCAGCGCGCGATGCGCATCGCCTTGAGCCGCGAACTGGAAGCGCTGGAAGGCAATCTGCCGATGCTGGCCACCGTGGGCTCGGTCAGCCCGTATATCGGCCTCTTCGGCACGGTGTGGGGCATCATGAATTCGTTCCGCGGGCTCTCGAACGCGCACCAGGCGACACTGGCGATGGTGGCGCCGGGTATTTCCGAGGCGCTGGTCGCGACCGCCATGGGTTTGTTTGCGGCGATTCCGGCGGTGATTTTCTACAACCGCTTCTCAAGTGAAATCGACCGCCTGTCGAATCGCTACGAAATTTTTCTGGAAGAGTTCTCCGCCATCCTCCAGCGTCAGGTGCACGTCTAAGCCATGGCCAGCGTCATCCAACGCGGCGGGCGCCGCGGCAAGCGCCTGATGGCCGAGATGAACGTCGTGCCCTACATCGACGTCACGCTGGTGCTGCTGATCATCTTCATGGTGACCGCGCCGCTGGTGACCCAGAGCGTGAACGTAGACCTGCCGCAGGCGAGTTCGCAGGTGGTCGACCCGGGCGACAAGGAACCGGTGATCGTCACCATCGACGCCAAGGGCCAGATTTTTTGCGACCTGAACAGCAATCCCGATGAGCCCATTGATGAGAACGACTTGGTGACCAAGCTGGCCAGCGTCAACAAATACAAACCCGGCACGCCTTTCATGGTGCGCGGCGACACCGGCGTGAACTATGGCCGGGTCGTGGAAGTCTTCGCCCTGATGCAGGCCGCGGGCCTGTCCAATGTCGGGTTGATGACCGATCCGCCGGCCAAGAAATAGGCTCCCTCAAGCGCTACCGTGAAAAAAATCCCGCGCGAAAATCGCCCCGAGAAAACTGGCACCGGCCGGGGTCGGGGCTTCTACTACTCGCTCATCCTGCACGCGGCGTTGGTGCTGGTGTTTGTGGTCGGGATCGATCTCAGTACCAGCACGCCCGCGCCCACGCCGCCCGGCGAAGGCAAGGTGATGAACGTGACCGCGGTTGACCCTAACGCCGTGGCGCGTGAAGTAGAGAAACTGAAGTCCGCCGAGACCGCCAAGCAGCGCGAAGCCGAGCGCAAGATTAAGGAAGCGGAAAAGCGCCGCGAGAAAGAAGAGCAGGCGCTGGAGAAGCTCAAGACCGAAAAGGAAAACCTGAAGCGCGAGAAAGAGGCCGAGAACAAGCGCCTCGACGAAGAGAAACAGCGCATTCAGGAAGAAAAGCAGCAGGTCGAGCTGGAAAAGCAGCAGGCGCTGGCGGAAAAGAAAAAACTGGACGAGCAGAAAAAGCGCGAAGAAGACAAGAAAAAAGCCGTCGAGGAGAAGAAGAAAGAAGAGGCCAAGAAAAAAACCGAAGCCGAGGAAAAGAAAAAGGCGGAGGAGAAAAAGAAGGCCGAGGCCGAGGAAAAGAAAAAGGCCGACGAGAAAAAGAAAGCCGACGAAAAGAAAAAGGCCGACGACGCCAAGAAACAGGCGGAGGCCAAGCGCAAGGCGGCCGAAGCCAAGGCGCTGGCGGACGAGCTGGCTGCCGAAGAGGCCGAGCTGGCGGCGGCCAACCAGTCGCGCGCCGACCAGTCGGAACTCGCGCGCTACACGGCCGCGATCCTGCGTCAGGTGTCCGGCAATTTTGTCGCGCCGGACATCAAAAGCGGATTGAAGTGTACCTTGCTCGTCCGCATGATCCCGGGTGGCGAAGTGGTGGATGCGCGGGTGGTGAAATCCAGCGGCAACACCACCTTCGATCGCCAGGCTGAACTCGCCGTGCGCAAGGCGTCCCCCCTGCCGGTGCCGGACGATCCGCGCCTGTTCCAGCAGATGAAAGACATCCAGTTCGAATTCGACCCGTCGGAACTCAACTAATGAAGTGGCTTACAAGTCTTGTCCTGTCTCTGGCCTGTCTCACGGCCAACGCCCAGAGCGCCGGTGGCCCGCTGGTGATCCGGATCACGCAGGGCGTAGAAGGCGCGCTGCCGATTGCCATCGTGCCGTTTGAGTGGGCGGGCGCGCCGATGCCCACCGACATCGCGCAGGTGGTATCGAATGACCTTACCCGCAGCGGGCGCTTCAATCCCATGCCGCGCAACGACCTGCCGTCCAAACCGTCGGACCCGACGCAGGTCAACCTTAAGGAATGGCGCGCGGTGGGCATGGACAACCTCGTCATCGGGCGCATCACGGCCAGTGGCGACGGTGGCTATCTGGTGGAGTTCCGTCTGCTCGATGCGTTTACCGGCAAACAGCTGGCGGGCTTCCAGATCCCGGCAGCGGCCAACGCGCTCCGCCTGACCGCGCACCAGATCAGCGACATCATCTACAAGACGCTGCTGAACGTGCCCGGCGCCTTCGCCACGCGAATTGCCTACGTCACGGTCGCCCGGCGCGATGCCAAGAACAGCACCTACCGCCTGCAGATTGCCGACGCCGACGGCTACGACGCGAAGACCATTCTGGAATCGCCCCAGCCCTTGATGTCCCCGGCCTGGGCACCGGACGGCAACCGGCTGGCTTATGTATCGTTTGAGGAGCGGAACTCTGCGATCTACGTGCAGGACGTACGCAGCGGCCAGCGGAAAAAAGTGGTGTCGGGCGCCGGCATCAACAGCGCACCGGCTTTCGCGCCGGACGGCCAGCGGCTGGCGGTGACCCGCTCGCAGGACGGCAACCCGGATATTTACGTGGTGGACATCGCCTCCGGGCAGCAGACCCGCCTGACCACCCACGAAGCCATCGACACCGAAGCCGCGTGGGCGCCCGACGGCAGCGCGATCGTGTTTACCTCCGACCGCAGCGGAGGCCCGCAGATTTATAAGGTCGCACCGACCGGCGGCGAAGCGCGGCGCGTGACTTTCAACATGGGCAACTACAACTCCCGCGCCAGCTACTCGCCCGACGGACAGTCGCTGGTGATGGTCAACGGCGGCTCGGGCTATCGCATCACGCTGCTTGATTTGAAGACCGGCAGCAGCCGCAACCTCACCGGCTCCAATCTGGACGAATCCCCCAGCTTTGCGCCCAACGGCAGCATGATCATCTATGCCACAATGGCCGGACGCGGCACCGAACTGGCCGCCGTCTCGGTCGACGGTTCAATCAAGCAGCGCCTTGCGCTCCAGCAGGGCGAAGTGCGGGAACCCGCGTGGGGCCCGCTCCGTCAATAGCATCCGGAACCCTTCGACACGCGTCGGCGGGCAGTGATTTGGTAATCAAGCGAAATAGGAGACAGTCATGACAAGAGCCATCCTGAAAACCACCCTGCTGCTGGCAGCGGTGCTCGTTGCCACGGGGTGCTCCAGCCTGAACAAGAAGCCGGCGTCGGGCGCTGCGATTGAAAATCGCGGGCTCAGCAACGGCGAAATGAGCGATATCGACGCGGCCCGCAGCAAAGGTGCCGGCGATGGTAGCGGTGCCGGCGCCGCCGAATTGAATGACCCCAACAGCCCGCTGGCGGTGCGCGTCATTTACTTCGATTACGACAGCAGCGACGTCCGCGCCGACTTTGAAAGCGTGGTGCAGGCGCATGCCAGCTACCTCGCCAGCCATCCGCAGACGACCGTGACGCTGGAAGGCCATTCCGACGAACGCGGCTCGCGTGAGTACAACCTGGCGCTGGGCGAACGCCGCGCGCTGTCGCTGCGGCGCCAGCTGGTGTTGTTGGGGGCGACTGCCGGTCAGGTGAAGACCGTCAGCTATGGCGAGGAACGCCCGGTGGTCGAAGGCCATGACGAGCAGTCCTACAGCCAGAACCGTCGCGCCGAAATCGTCTATCAGCAGTAAGCCTTGCTCGCATTGCGCGGCGGAGAGAAAGCACTCATGAAAAGCCTGCTTGTCATCGCCGCGCTGGGCGGCACGCTGGGGACGGCCGAGGCCGCGTTGGCCCAGGCCGTGGATACCAGCGCCAATCGCGTCATCGTGAAGACCGCCGCGCCTGCCGCCAAGGCAGATCCGGCAGCCTCGAACGCCGGCGTGATGCAGCTGATGCGCGAAATCGACGGCCTGAAGCGCGAGGTGCAAGCCTTGCGCGGTCAGGTCGAAAATCAGAGCTACGAGCTAGAACAGCTGCGCCGCCAGCAGACCAGCGCTTATACGGACCTCGACCGGCGCCTGCAGGCCGGCCAGTCCGCGGCAGGTGGTGTAGCGCCGCTGCCCACCCTGACGCCCGCCGCGCCGGGCACGGTAGCCGGCACGCCGGCCCCGGAGTCGTCCCTGCAGGTCGAGACCGAAGCCAACGGCGCGCTGGTCGCCACCGATACGCCGACGCCACCAGGCGCTGACGCGCCCGCCGTGCCGCCCGTGGCCGGTGATCCGACCGCCGGCATGGGCCAGGCGCCGGCGCTGCCGGCCACGCCGCCCGACGCGGGCATGCCGCCAGTGCCCGAAACCCCGCCCGCGCCGCCGCCGGTTGCCGCAGCCGACGACGCCACCTCCGAGGCCGCTTACCGCGACGCCTTTGCGCTGTTGCGCGCCGGCGACTACGACAAGGCAATTGCTGCCTTCACCGCGTTTCAGGCCCAGCATCCCGCCAGCCAATATGGCGATAACGCCCAGTACTGGCTGGCCGAGGCCTACTACGCCAAAGGCCAGTACGCGCCGGCTATCGCCGAATACCAGAAAATGCTGACCCAGTACCCGGGCAGCAAGAAGCTGTCGCACGCGATGCTGAAGACCGGCTACAGCTACGACAAGCTGGGCAAGGCTGCCGAAGCCAGCGCCACGCTGAAGGCACTGGTCCAGCAATACCCCGGCTCCTCAGCCGCGCGCTTGGCCGAAGAGCGCTTGGCGCAAATCAAAGCCGGCAAGCCGCGCTAGGGCGGCCTGCCGGTGAGCGCACCGCGTGCGGTGATTTTGCTGTCTGGCGGGCTCGATTCCAGCACCGTACTGGCCGCCGCGCGCGCCGAGGGGCGCGAGTGTTATGCGCTGAGCGTTCACTACGGCCAGCGTCACGCCGCCGAAATTGCCGCCGCCCGCCGCATCGCCGCCGCGCTGGGCGCGCGTGAGCACCGGCTGGCCAGTGTCGATTTGGGACAGTTTGGCGGATCGGCCCTGACCGACCCGGCCATCAAGGTGCCCGAAACCCCGTCCAGTGAAATCCCCGTGACCTATGTGCCGGCGCGCAATACCGTGCTGCTGGCGCTCGCGCTGGCCTGGGCCGAAGTGTTAGCCGCCGACGAAATTCATCTCGGCGTGAACGCGGTGGACTATTCAGGCTATCCGGACTGTCGTCCGGCGTTTATTGAGGCGTTTCAGCAGCTGGCCGGCTTGGCCACCAAGCGCGGGGTTGAGGGTCAGCCGCTGCGGCTGGTCACGCCGCTGATGCAGCTGTCGAAGGCCGGCATCATCGCCCTGGGGCATTCGCTGCAACTCGACTACAGCCTGACGGTGTCCTGCTATCAGGCGACCGACGAGGGCTTGGCCTGCGGCCGCTGTGACGCCTGTCGCCTGCGGGCCGAAGGCTTCAGACAGGCCGGTCTTGCCGACCCCACGCGCTACGCTGCCTGAGGAATCAGGCGGACGGCACGCCCGAGCCGCTCCGCGGCGCGCCGGAGACTGCCAGCAGGTTGCGGTAGCCGCCATAGAGCAGCTGGATGGAGCGCACGTAGATCAGGGCCTGACCGTAGCGCGAGTCCCCCCCGTTGGCCGCCTGTCGCGCCAGCACCCGCATGGCATTCTCGACATTGCCGGACCAACGGTTGGGGTCGAGCCCCATCTGGCTGGCAAGCGCGCGCGCCTTTTCTACCCGCGGTGAGCCGAGGTTGTACGCCGCCAGGGCAAACCAGGTGCGCTCGCCCACCGGCACTTTCTCGTCAAACTCGTTGCGCAGCGTGTAGAGGTATTTCACGCCGGCGTGGATCGCCGATTCCGGCCGTTTGACGTTATCAAAGCCCAGCGCTTCGGCCGTGGCCGGCAGGATTTGCATCAGCCCGATGGCGCCGCTGCGGGAGATAGCGGCCGGGTCGAACAGGCTTTCCTGATACATCTGGGCCGCAATCAGCCGCCAGTCAAAACCGTAACGTTCGGCGTAGCGCTGCACGATGGGGTCGAAGGGCGAGAGCCGGGTGTCGCGCTCGCTGGCGGGGCCGGATTTGCGTGGGCTGTCGAAGTAGCGCGCGGCCAGCATGGTTTCGAGTCCGTCGGTCTGCGCGCTGGCCAGAAACTGGTCGACCGCGTCGAGCAGGCGGGCGTCGTCGCGGCGCGCGAGCCAGCGATAGTCATAGCGATGCGGAATCGAGAGCCCGGCGGCCAGCGCCGGATAACGGGCCAGCACGCTGGCGACGTCGTCACCCGCCACTACCGTCGCATCCAGCAAGCCGGCCGCGACCTGTTTGAACAGCGTGGCGCGGGCAATGCTGGCGTTCACGCCGACCAGCGCGGGGCGTGGCGCGCCGGCGTCCATGCTTTGCAGCGCGCGCCACTCCGGCGAGTCTTCCGTCACCGCGATCCGTCGGCCGGCCAGTTCGGCCGCCGTGCGCAGCAGCGACTCCGGCCTGCTCAGGGTGGTGTAGGCCGTGTAGTGATAGTGCCGCGAGGCTTTGAAATTCGCAGCGCTTTCTTCGGTGCCGGGGGTGAGACGGGCGGTGATCAGATCGCCCATGCCCTGGCGCAGCCAGTCGCGCATTTGTTCGTCATCGCGCGCCACCAGCACTTCCAGCCGCAGGTCATGGCGGTCGGCGAAGGCGCGCGCAATTTCGTACTCGAAGCCCTGCGGCCGGCCGTCTTCAATAAAGTAGTTGGGACGCTCGACGCGGGTGATCACCCGCAAGACGCCGCTTCGGCGGATGGCCGAGAAATCGCGCGGGGCGGCCGTGGGTTCGAGATAGGCGGTGTGGAAGCGGTCGATGAAGGCGTTCAGGCGTTGCCGCAGCGGGTCATCGCTGCGGCGGACGTACCACTCGACCGGCTCGCTGCCGGTCAGATCAAACAGCACTTCAAGTCCAAGCTCAGCGCCCAGCCAGCCGGTTTCGCTGCCCAGCGCGACCACCGCCACATCCGCCTTGTCGTCGGCCACCAGTTGCAGCGCTTCGCCGCGACTGAGGTTGCGTTTGGGACCGCTGAACTCAAGTCCGGGCACGATGCGCGCGAGCGCGTTGAAGTAGTCCCAAAGCGGCGCGCGTGAGGACATGGCGAGGCGGGCATGACGCAATTCCAGCGGGTTTCTAGCCTGAAAACTGCGCCGACCGACAACCACGTAGCGTTCGGTAGCCACCACGCTGGTGGCCGCGAGTTCGGGTTTTACGGCCAGTTCCTGCGGCAGGGAGCCCACCACCAGATCGGTCTGGTCGGTGGTCAGCCGGGCGTAGAGTTCGGCCGGGTGCGTCGCCACCGACCAATGCAGTTTGCGCCCCTCGCTGGCGGCGAAGTCTTCCAGCAGCCGCGCGGCCTGCGCGGTGTGTAGCGAAGAAGATCCATTGGGGAGCACCACCACCCGCAGAGCGGGGGCGGTAACAGGGCGCGCATAGGCCGGCCAGATCGCGCCAAATAGCAGGGCTAGCAGGAGCCCGATGGCGCGCCGTCCGGTGGCGTTGTGAGGGGCAATTCCGCGAAACATGAGAGCCTTGAGGGGTCTGTCCTCTTCGACGGGAGCGGCTATTTACCGCTGGACCGCCACCTAGCGCAATTGCGTGGGCGCAACAAAACGACAGACGCTGAAGTCATCAGGATGAAGATTAGGGGCTTAGGTCCGAATCATAATCAAAAAACCCAGATAATGTAAATAAACCATTGATTTATAAGTTCACGCCGCCGGAAGCGCCTGAATCAGCGAGCGCGGCGGCGGCCAGATTCGCCATCTCGAGGCGCAGCACTGTGCCGACATCAATCCACGCACCGTCGAAAACTTCACCGCTCACCTCCCCCCTCGCCATCGCCGCTCGCAACAGCGGCGCCAGCGGTGCGCGTGCGCCCGGCGCGATGGCAGCGAAGAGCTTAGGACTGAAGACGCCCACACCGGCGTAGGTAAAGCGCGGGCTGCCGTGGTCATTCACCTGACCCGCCTCCAGCGCGAAATCGCCCTGCGGGTGATGCTCGGGATTGGGCACCAGCACCAGATGCGCGAGGCCGCCTGGCGCCGCCGGCAGCGTTGAGAAATCGAAGCGGGTCCACACATCGGCGTTGGCGAGGATGAAGGGCGCATCGCCCAGCAGCGCGAGCGCCTGACGGATGCCGCCCGCGGTTTCCAGTGCCGCCGGCGGCTCGGGTGAATACTGCACGCGCAGGCCCCAGCGGCTGCCATCACCCAGCAGCTGCTCGATTTGCTCGCCCAGCCAGGCCAGATTGACCACCATCTCCGTCACGCCTGCGCGCCGCAGGTTTTCCAGCTGCCAGACAATCAGCGCTTTGCCGCCGACCTCCAGCAGGGGTTTGGGTCGATGGTCGGTCAGAGGACGCAGTCGCTCACCGCGACCGGCGGCCAGTAGCATTGCTTTCATTCAGGGCTCCGAAGGTTACCAGCGTCAGGAAATGCCGGGGTTTGGCTCAGTATGGCCCGCGGCTTGCAGAAGATAATGTAATCCGGTCGAATACGGCCCGTGCCCACCCCGCTGCGATCCATCGTTTTTGCGCCGCCTGCGGCCGGTGCCTCAACCGAGTTGTCAGCCACGCGTTGGCGTGCGTATCCCGGCCCTCGCTCATCGCGCAAACAGGTTCCTTAACGACGTGGATCCCACCGAAGCCGACAAGCTCCGCAAGCTCGCCCAGGCAGTCCTTGAGACCGAGGCGCGCGCGATCTCCGACCTCATTCCTCGCATCGACGGCGCGTTTGTCGCGGCAGCCGGCCATCTGCTGGCCTGTAGCGGACGGGTGGTGGTGCTGGGCATGGGCAAGTCGGGCCACATCGGCGGCAAAATAGCGGCGACCCTGGCGAGCACCGGCACTCCCGCGTTCTTCGTGCATCCGGGCGAGGCCAGTCACGGCGACATGGGCATGATCAAGCCCGAAGACGTGGTGCTGGCGCTGTCCAACTCTGGCGAAACCGACGAACTGACCGTGCTGGTCCCGCTGCTGCGCCGGATTGGCGTGCCGCTGGTCGCGATGACCGGCAATCCCGACTCTACCCTTGCGACCGCGGCCACCGTGCATTTGAACGTGGGCGTGGCGCAGGAAGCCTGCCCTTTGGGACTCGCCCCTACCTCCAGCACTACGGCGGCGCTGGCCATGGGTGACGCATTAGCGGTGGCCCTGCTCGAAGCGCGCGGCTTTACCCAGGAAGACTTTGCCCGCTCGCATCCGGGCGGCGCGCTGGGGCGGCGCCTGCTGCTCAAGATCGACGACCTGATGCACACCGGCCCCCGCATGCCGCAGGTCAGCCCCGACACCCCCTTGCGTGACGCGCTGCTGGAAATGACCCGCAAAGGTCTCGGCCTGACCGCGATTGTCGACGCGAACGGTCAAGTCGCCGGCATCTTCACCGATGGCGACCTGCGGCGGGTGCTGGATCATGGCGCGACCGATGTGCTCAACCTGCCGGTCAGCCAGTTCATGACCCGCCAGAGCAAGACCATCCGCGCCAACACGCTGGCCGCCGAGGCGTTGGCCGTTATGCAGGAAAAGAAAATCAACGCGCTCCTGGTCACCGACGACGCGGGTCGGCTGGAGGGCGTGCTCAACATGCACGACCTGCTTAAAGCGAGGGTGATGTGAGCGACGCCGCGCTGACGGCGCTCGCCGCCCGGGTGCGTCTGGTGGTGTTCGACGTCGACGGCGTCATGACCAACGGCCAACTGATTCTGGGCCCGGCGGGGGAGGAGCTTAAGGTCTTCCACGTGCGCGACGGTCACGGTCTGGTGATGCTGCGCGAGAGCGGGCTGGCGGTGGCGGTGATTACCGGCCGGCAGTCGGCGGTCGTCGCGGCGCGCATGGCCGAACTCGGGATTGAGTTTGTTTATCAGGGCCAGCGCGACAAACTCGTCGCCCTGGCCGACCTCTGCAGTCGTCTTGGCATCGCCGAAGACGAGATCTGCTATGTCGGCGACGACCTGCCCGACCTGCCGGTGCTGCGTAAAGTCGGCCTGCCGGTCACCGTGGCCGATGGCCATCCGCAGTGTGTGGCGGCAGCGCGCTGGCGTACCGCGGCGCCCGGCGGCGCCGGTGCGGTGCGTGAAATTTGTGAGTTCATCCTGGCTGCGCAAGGCCTGCTCGCCGCGCAGTACGCGCGCTACGGCGGACAGTGCTGATGCTCCGGCAGCCGCTGGATCTGGGCCGGGCCGGCGGCGTTGCGCTGCTGACCCTGCTGCTCAGCGCAGCGAGCTTCTGGCTGTGGCAGGTCCTGACCCGTGGTGAGCCGTCGCTGCCGGCCGCGCGGCGCCATGCGCCGGACTACTACCTGATCGACATGGTTCGCCACACCATGGACCGCAACGGCGATTTGCAGAACGTGCTGATGGCCGACGAGGTCTACCACTACCCGGATGACAACTCGACCGAGTTGGCCCGCCCAAGAATGGAAATCTACAATGAGGAGGAAAGCCCTTGGCAGGTCATCGCCGAGCGCGGCTCGCTGAAAGCGAATACCGATTTGGTGGTGCTGCACGGGCGGGTCGAGATCTGGCGTCTGAACGACGCTGGCGAACGCGAATTTGAAATCCTGACCTCCGAACTGCGGGTCTTCCCCAACGTGCAATACGCCGAAACCGACAATGCGGCGACTATCAAGAGTTTTAACAGCGTGACCAAAACTAAAGGATTTCGCGCGAATTTCGGGCACCATCGCATTGAACTGCGCGAACGGGTAAGAAGCCGCATTGAACGCCATTAAACATACCGCGCTGGGTTTGGGCCTGCTGCTGCTGGCGAGTAGCGCATGGGCGCTGTCCAGCGATCCGGACCAGCCGGTCGAAATCCAGGCCGACTTCGCCGAGATGGACGACCAGGCCGGCACCACCAACTACATCGGCAATGTGGTCGTCACCCAGGGCTCGATCCGCATGACCGGCGACCGGCTGCGCGCCACGTTTGATGACAACCGTCAGCTCGAAGACGTCTTTGTCGACGGTCGCCCGGCCTACTTCCGGCAGACCCCGGATGGCGGCAAGGAAGACATCGAAGGTCAGGCCCTGCAGGTCGAATATCACGCCAAGAAAAACCAGCTCATCCTGATCAAGGAAGCGCAGCTCAAGCAGGGCGAGCGTCTGTTCGAGGGTTACCGGATCAACTACGACACCGCGCGCAGCATCATCACCGGGCGCGGCGACCCGCTCCCGGCGGCCGGCAAGAAAACAGACGGCAAGCCGCCCGGGCGGATCAAGGTCATCATTCCGCCGAAGACCAAGCCCGCGCCATGAGCACGCTCGCCGTCCAGCATTTGTTCAAGGCCTACAAGTCGCGGCAGGTGGTCAAAGACGTCAGCCTGTCGGTCAGTAGCGGTGAGGTGGTGGGCCTTCTCGGTCCCAACGGCGCGGGCAAGACCACCAGCTTCTACATGATCATCGGGCTCGTGCCGCAGGAGGGCGGGTCGGTGTTTCTGGAGAAGGAAGACCTCTCCGGCCTGCCCATGGACCAGCGCGCGCGGCGCGGTCTGGGCTATCTGCCGCAGGAGGCTTCGGTCTTCCGCAAGCTGACGGTGGAAGAAAACATCGCCGCGGTGCTCGAGACCATGCCGCAGATGAGCGCGGTGCGCCGTCAGCAACGGCTGGAGGAACTGCTACAGGAGTTCCACGTCTCGCACATCCGCAAGAATCTGGGCATGTCCCTGTCCGGCGGCGAGCGGCGGCGGGTCGAGATTGCCCGCGCGCTGGCCTCCGAACCGCGTTTCGTGCTGCTGGACGAGCCCTTTGCAGGCGTCGACCCCATTTCGGTCGGCGATATCCGGCGCATCATCAAACACCTCAGCCAGATCGGCATCGGCGTGCTTATCACCGACCACAACGTGCGTGAAACCCTCAGCATCTGCGACCGGGCCTACATCGTGAACGATGGCCGCATCATCGCCGAAGGCACGCCGGGCCATATTCTCGAGGACGAACACGTACGCGCCGTCTATCTCGGTGAAGACTTCACCATGTAGCGCCGGACGGGGCCCTCCGGAGAATGCGCTAGACTCAAACTCAACACCCGAGCCCAAACCCTTGCACCTGATTTTCGCCCGCGCATGAAGCAATCCCTGCAGCTCAAGCTAGGCCAGACGCTGACCATGACGCCGCAGCTGCAGCAGGCGATCAGGCTGTTGCAGCTCTCGTCGATGGAGCTTGAGATGGAAATCCAGCAGGTGCTGGACTCCAACATGATGCTGGAGCTGGACGAGGACGAGGCCCAGACCTTCGACTACACCGCCGAGGCGCCCAATCTGCCGGGCACCGATGACGGTGCGGGTTACGAGGGTGAGGCCGCCGAAGCCGGCGGCGAGAGCGTGGAAGACTACGTCGCGCCCTCGACCACCGACGACATCCCCGAGGAATTGCCCGTCGACAGTGACTGGGACGAGGTTTTCGACAACACCCTGTCGGCCAGCGGGCCGGGCAGCAGTGGCGAAGAAGGCTCGGGCGAATTCGAGAACATCCACGGCAGCGCAGGTTCGCTGCGAGATCATCTGCTCTGGCAGCTCAATCTGCTGCCGATTTCCGAACTCGACCGGCTGATCGCCACCGCCATCATCGATGCGCTGGGCGACCACGGCTACCTCGAAATCAGCGTGGAGGAGATTCTCGAAGTCGTGCGCAGCGGCGGCATCGAGGTCGACGAGGAAGAAATCGAGGCCATGCTGAAGCAGGTGCAGGCGCTGGACCCGGCCGGTGTGGCGGCCCGCGACTTGCGCGAATGCCTGCTGCTGCAACTGCGGGAACTGGACGCCGATACGCCGTGGCTGCCCGAAGCCCAGAAACTCTGCGAATTTCACCTCAACGCGCTGGGCAACCGCGAGTTCAACCAGGTCATGCGCAAGATGAAGCTCGGCCAGGACGAGCTGCGCGAGGTCATGACGCTCATCCAGTCGCTCAATCCGCGCCCCGGCTCGCGCTTCAGCGAGAAGCCACCGGAATATCTGGTGCCGGATGTGTTTGTGCGCAAGGTCCGCGGGCGCTGGAAGGTGGAACTCAATCCCGATTCCGTGCCGCACGTGCGGGTCAATCCCTACTACGCCAGCATGATTCGCCGCGCCGACAACAGCGCCACCAATAACTCGCTGCGTACCCACCTGCAGGAAGCCAAGTGGTTCATTAAAAGCCTGCAAAGTCGCAGCGAGACCTTGCTGAAAGTGGCCGCTGCGATCGTCGAGCGGCAGCGCGCGTTTCTGGATCTGGGTGAAGAAGCCATGAAGCCGCTGGTGCTGCATGACATTGCCGAAGTGCTGGAAATGCACGAATCGACCATCTCGCGGGTCACCAGCCGAAAATACATGCACACGCCGCGCGGCGTGTTCGAGCTGAAGTATTTCTTCTCCAGTCACGTCAGCACCAGCATGGGGGGCGAGGCCTCGTCGACGGCGATTCGCGCCGTGATCAAGAAGCTGGTGGCGGCCGAGGCGCCCGACAAACCGCTGAGCGACAGCAAGCTCGCCGAGATTCTGGGCGATCAGGGCATCAACGTCGCGCGCCGAACGGTGGCGAAGTATCGCGAGGCCATGCAGATTCCACCGTCTAACGAACGAAAAAGGCTGGGATGACGCCGCCGCGTGGCTATACTGACTTCAGCGGCTACGAGGCCGGCAGCCGAATCCTTTTTAATCTGAAGGAAACACCGCCATGCAAATCAATATCTCCGGCCACCACGTTGAACTCTCCACCGCGCTCCAGGATTACATCCGTAACAAGATGAAGCGCATCGAACGCCACTTCGACCACGTGATGGATATTCACGTGGTGCTAGGCGTGGAGCGTCAGTTGCAGAAAGTCGAAGCCACCGTCCACGTCGCGGGCAACAACCTGCACGCCGAGAGTGAGCACGACGACATGTACGCCGCGATCGATCTGCTGATCGACAAACTCGACCGCCAGGTGCGCAAGCACAAGGAAAAGCTGACCGATACGCACGCGCGCGAAGTGACCGCCGCGCGTCACCAGTCCTAGGCGTATTCCTGCCCGATGAGCGAGCGCCGTTTCATTCTGGTTTCCGGGATGTCCGGCGCTGGCAAAACCACCGCCTTGCACGCGCTGGAAGACGCCGGCTTCTACTGCGTCGATAACCTGCCGGCCGGTTTTCTGGCGGAGTTCGCGCGCTTTATCAGCGAGGGCGATTTGCCGCACTACCGGCAGGTGGCGGTCGGCATCGACGCCCGCAATCGCGAAGACGATCTGGCGCAACTGCCCGATATCCTCGACCAGCTGCGCACCGCCTCGCTGGCGGTGGAGCTGGTATTCATCGAAGCCTCCGACGAGGCCTTGATTCAGCGCTTCAGCGAAACCCGCCGCCGGCACCCGCTGTCCAGCACGCGGCTGCCGTTGCACGAGGCCATTGCGCAGGAGCGCGGCCTGCTGGAGCCCATCATTACCCGCGCCGACTTGCGCATCGACACCACGCACACCCATATCCATCGCTTCCGCACCCAGTTGATCGAGCGCATCACGCGCCGGGATACCCGCGAGATCGCGCTGCAGTTCTGCTCCTTCGGCTACAAGAACGGGGTGCCACCGGACGCCGATTTTGTGTTTGACGTGCGCTGCCTGCCGAACCCGCACTGGGATCCCGAACTGCGTCGGCTGACCGGCCGCGACGAGGCGGTCTGCAGCTTTCTCGACACCAGCGAGCAGGTGCGCGAAATGGTGGCCAATCTGGTGTCGTTCCTCGAGAAGTGGATTCCCCGCTTCGAGGCCGACAATCGTAGTTACCTGACGATTGCCATCGGCTGCACCGGCGGCCGGCATCGTTCCGTGTATGTGGCCGAAAAACTCGCCACCCACTTCCGCAGTTTGCGCCACGTGGTCGCGACCCATCGCGACAGCTGAGACCTTCCATGCCTACCCAAAATGTGACGATTCCCAACCGGCTTGGCCTGCACGCGCGGGCGGCCGCCAAATTTGTGCAGACCGCATCGCGCTTTGCCTGTGAGATCTCGGTGGTGAAAGCCGGGAACCGGGTCAACGGCAAAAGCATCATGGGCCTGATGATGCTGGCCGCCGCGCAGGGCGCGGAACTCGAGCTTGCGACCAAGGGTCAAGACGAGACCGAAGCCATGTCGGCTTTGCTGGAACTTATCGAAGGACGCTTCGGCGAAGCTGAATGACCATCGCACTCCACGGCAAGGGGATTTCCCGCGGCATCGCGCTGGGTGCCGCTCACATCGTCCAGCGTGACACGCTGGAGGTCGTGGAATACACCGTCAGTGCCGCCGAGCTCCCGCTGGAACTGGCGCGCCTCGACAGCGCGGTGGAGGAATCGCGGCAAGGCCTGCGGGCGATGCGCGAGCGCATTCCGGCGCATACCCCCAGCGATATCGTGGCCTTCATCGATGCGCATCTGTTGATGCTCGACGATCCGCACCTCACCGAAGAACCCAAACGGCTGATGCACGAGCGCGGCTGCAACGCCGAGTGGGCGCTGAAGCTGCAGCGGGACGCCCTGATCAGCGTCTTCGACAGCATGGACGACGCCTACCTGCGCACCCGGCGCGACGACGTCGACCATGTCTTTAATCGTGTGCTGCGAGCCCTGTTGAATCACGCACCGGCGCGTCACGAGGGCGGTGAAGCCAATCTGGAAGGCCTGATTCTGATCGCCGACGACCTCTCGCCGGCAGATGCCCTGCTGATGCAACAGCACGGCATCGCGGGCTTCATTACCGAATATGGTGGACCGACCTCGCATACCGCGATCATCGCGCGCAGCCTCGGGCTGCCAGGCGTGGTTGGGGTACCGCACGCACGGCGTTATTTGCGCGAAGGTGAGGCCTTGATCGTCGATGGCGATGAAGGTCTGGTGTTGGGCGATGCCGACCAGCGCATCCTCGAGCATTACCGGGCGCGACGGGACGAACGACAAAAGAAAGTCAGCCGTCTGGCCCGCCTGAAGCGGGCGCCGGCGATGACCGCCGACGGCGTGCCGATCGAACTCCTGGCCAATGTCGATCTGGAGAGCGATTTCGAACTGGCCAAGGCTTCCGGCGCGCGCGGCGTCGGGCTTTATCGCACCGAATTCCTGTACATGAACCGCCTCGATCCGCCCTCGGAAGAAGAACATCTGGCCGTGTACGGGCGCCTGGTCGAGGCGTTCCGCCAGCAGCCGGTGACCATTCGCACCATGGACATCGGCGCCGACAAGCAAACCGGCGCCGGCGTGTCGTCGTCCCGCGCCAATACGGTTAATCCGGCGCTGGGGATGCGGGCCGTCCGGCTGGGTTTGAAAGAACCTGAACTGCTGGTGCCACAGTTGCGCGCGATCGTGCGGGCTTCGGCGCTGGGTCAGGTGCGCCTCATGATTCCCATGCTGTCGGATCTGGACGAGGCGGCGCAGGTCACGCACCTCATTCGGGGCATCCAGGCCGAGTTCACTCGGCTCGGGGTGCCGCACGACCCGGCGATGCCGATCGGCGGGATGCTGGAAGTGCCGGCGGCAGTGATGTTTGCCGACGGCTTTGCCCGCGCGCTCGACTTCTTGTCCATCGGCACCAACGACCTTATTCAGTACGCGGTGGCGATCGACCGCGTCAATGAAGAGGTCAGCTATCTCTATGACCCGCTGAATCCCGGCGTGCTGCGCCTGATTGAATTGGCTATTCGGCATGCCGATGCGGCCGACTGCCCCATCGCCATGTGTGGCGAGATGGCCGGCGACGTCCGCTATACGCGCCTGTTGCTGGGGCTGGGCCTGCGCGCGTTCAGCGTGCATCCGTCGCTGCTGCTTGAGGTCAAGCAGGTGCTGGCCGAGACCGAGCTGCAGCCGGTGCGGCGACTGGTCGCGAAAACCCTTAAAAGCACCGATCCGGCCCGCTATCGCGAACTCCTCACAGCCCTCGGCTAGGCGGCTGTGGTGAAAAGCCCACGGGCGCCTGCCTCTGGCCAGGCTTGTCCGAGCGCAATTCCCTGAACTAAAGCCCGCTCAAAGGCTTGGCGATGTATGTTAAAAGCCTTATGCTCCGGCCGGAGAGGGCTATCGCCGTTGCAATAACGCAACGGGTGCGCCTCGCTTTAATGAATCAAACAAAGGAACGTTCGCCAATGAACCGCCAATTAAAGACTGGACTCGTACTGTGCCTCGGCCTCGCGATGGCGGGCTGCGGCGGCCAAAAAATCAAGCCGGGTGACGTGCTGTGCCCGATCGTCGGTGCTGCTGCCGGCGCCGGTGTGGTTGCCGCAGGGGCTGATACCGACGAAACCGGCGCGCTCGCCGGTGGCGCCGTGGTCGGTGCCGCGATCGCCTACCTGGTCTGCCATGAAGCCGACAAGCCTGCCCCGGCCGCTCCGGCCCCGGCGCCTGCCCCGGCCCCGGTCGCCAAGAAGGTGACCCCGCCGCCGCCGCCCCCGGCCGCTCCGGAAGTTGGCACGAAGCTCATCAGCCTCGAAGGCACCCACTTTGACTTCAACAAGGCCACCCTGACGGCCGCTGGCACCGCCAAGCTCGACGAAGCGGCCAAAGTGCTGGGCGAAAACCCGACGGTGAAGCTGAATGTTGAAGGTCACACCGACGGCGTCGGCTCCGCGGCCTACAACCAGGGCCTGTCCGAGCGTCGCGCCAAGGCCGTGGTGGCCTATCTGGTCGGCAAAGGCGTGGACGGTGCGCGCCTGAATCCGGTCGGCTATGGCAAGTCCAAGCCGGTTGCGACCAACGACACCGCCGAAGGCCGTGCGCAGAACCGTCGCGTTGACCTGCTGGTCAGCGACAACTAAGTTCGAGCGCCGCAAGGCCCCGTGAAAAAGCCCTCCTCGGAGGGCTTTTTCTTTTTCTGGCTTGGCCGATCAGCGATCAGGCCAGACTGCCAGCCAAGCCGCCGCCGCGCGCTCGATCGAGCGCAGCACCCCTTCAAACTCAGCCGGATCTTTCTGCCACGCCAGCGCGCCGCTGCGCGGGGCGAGGCTGTCCTTGAGTCGCGACAGCCAGAAACGTAGCGCAGCCGCACGCAGCGCCGTCAGCCAGACCGCACGTTCGGCTTCAAGCAAAGGACGCCGCCGGTGATAGGCCGCAAGCAGCGCGCCTGCGGCCGGCGTCATCAGGCGGTGCGTGGGCATGAAGCACCAGTCGATGACCGCGATGGCCAGGTCGTAGACCCACGGCCCCTGACAGGCGAAGTAGAAGTCGAGCACGCCCACCGGCTGGTCGGCGTCAAACAGCACGTTGTCGCGAAACAGATCCGCGTGGATCACGCCGGAGGGCAAACCGGGCGGTGGAAACCCGGTGGTCTCTGCCAGCGTGACCCGCAGACGCCGAGCGGCTGCGGGCGGCAGTTGCGGCGCGACGCCGGCCGCGGTGCGGGTGCGCCAGTCCGGGCCGCGCGCATTGGCCTGCGTCGCCGGGAAGTCTTGTCCTGCCAGATGCAAACGGGCCAGCAAATCGCCCAGCGCCGCGCACGCCAGCAGCGTTGGCTGCAGCAGGCTGGTGCCAGATAGTCTGGCGAAGAGCGCCGCTGGCTTGCCGCAAAGATCGCCCAGAAAGCCGCCGTCCCCGCGCTGGCGCGGGTGGGTACAGGGAATGCCGCGGGCGGCCAGAACGTCCATGAGTTCGAGAAACCACGGCAAGGTGGCGGCCGGGCTCGACTCGAAGATCGTCAGCACGTGGCTGGCGTGCGCGGTATCGAGAAAGAAGTTGGAGTTTTCGATGCCGTCGCGGATCCCCTCAAGGCCCGTGCAAGGGCCGTAGGGATAATCGGCGAGAAAGGCCGCGAGCGCGGCCGGATCAGGACTGGTGTAGACCGCCATGGGCAGGGCCGGGCGCGAGTGCGCGCCGGCGAGTGCACGCTACCAGCTGAAAATGACCCACTGCGGAATAACGGGATCCTGATTGAGCTGGCCGACCCGGGTTTCCATGCGGCCGTCCCCGTCCTGATCGACGAGGTAGTAGGGCTTACCGACGAAGGGCGTGATTTTCACCATGTAGAGCCGACCGCTGACGCGGTATTCCTCGACCTGGGCATCCTTGCGCTGGACGATGGTGACGTCGGGTTCGATTGGCTTGCCGTCTTCCATCGGACCGACCGGCTCGGGTGCGGCCTCGGGGACTTCTTCGAGCTCGGTAGGCTCGGCGGCAAAAGTCGGGCTGGCGAGTAAGAAGGCTGCCAGAAAAACCAGCGTGTTCGACGTGCGCATTTGAGCTTTCTCGATCGCGTGAGATGATGATTTTTATGACTTCTAGCATAGCACCAGCCTCCGGGCAGATCCGCTGCGTTTTTGGCTTCGGCAAGCGCCGCCATCAGGGGCCTTACCGATGAGCGCGCCTGCCTCGTCCCCCACATCGGCCCGACTGGTGCTGGTCGATGGTTCCTCGTTTCTGTATCGCGCTTTCCACGCCATGCCGGGCCTGACGAATGCCAGCGGTCAGCCCACCGGCGCCATCCACGGCATTCTCGCCATGCTCGACCGGCTGCGGCGAGACTACCCCTGCGAATTGTTTGCCGTGGTCTTCGACCCGCGCGGACCTACTCATCGCGATGAATGGTTTCCCGACTATAAGGCGACCCGCGCCTCGATGCCGGAGGAACTCGTCTCGCAGGTGCCCTTGATCAACGAAATCATCGACGCGATGGGCATGCCGCGACTCGAACTGAAAGGCGTGGAGGCCGACGACGTTATCGGCACACTGGCCCGCCGCGCGGCGAATCAGGGCGTCGACGTCATCATCTGTACCGGCGACAAGGATCTGGCCCAGCTGGTGGATGACCGCATCCGACTGGTCAACACCATGGACAAGGAAAACTCGGAGATGGACGAGGCCGGGGTGAAGGCCAAGTTCGGCGTCGCGCCCGCCCAGATCATCGACTACCTGACGCTGGTGGGTGACACCTCCGACAACATCCCCGGGGTGCCGAAGGTCGGCCCCAAGACCGCCGTGAAATGGCTGGCGGAATACGGCAGCCTGGACGAAATTGAACGCCGCGCGGCGGAGATTGCCGGCGTGGTCGGCCAGAACCTGCGCGACGCCCTGCCGCGTCTGCCGCTGTCGCGCCGGCTGGTCACCATCATGGATGACCTTGAGTTGCCCTGGCCGGTCGAGAGTCTGGTGGTCGGCGAGCCCGACCGCGAGCTGCTCACTGCGCGCTTTCAGGCGCTGGGACTTAAAACCTCGCTACGCGCGCTGGAGCAGCGCATGCCGGCTCGCCAGGTGTCGCCGGCCAGCGCCAGCGCGGCCGAGGTGCGCCGGGAGTACGAGTTGGTGCTCGAGGAGACCGACTTCGCGCGCTGGCTGAGCGCGCTGGAAGCCGCCGACATCATTGCCTTCGACACCGAAACCACCAGCCTCAACTACATGCAGGCGCGGGTGGTCGGCGTGTCTTTCTGTGTGGAACCGGGCAAGGCCGCCTATGTGCCTTTCGGTCAC